>CAYMLJ010000188.1:0-3754 GCA_964391395.1 uncultured Ruminiclostridium sp.
TTGGTGATCCACCGGAGACTCGAACTCCGGACACCTTGATTAAAAGTCAAGTGCTCTACCGCCTGAGCTAGTGGATCATAGTTGGCTGGGATGGCAGGATTTGAACCTACGAATACCAGAGTCAAAGTCTGGTGCCTTACCGCTTGGCGACATCCCACCATTAAAAGGCGCAACATCAATTATAAGGAGGATTCCATCCTTTGTCAAGCAATTCTCCTCAAAAATAATGTACAGATTTTTTTGGGAACTACCGGAATTTTTCTAGGTCCATTGCTTCGTATTAAAGCCAGTTTTCGAAGTTGGAAACCGGGAACCTCCCCCAATTTCCAACCTCTATTCACCAGACTTAATGGGGTGAATAATGGGAATTGAACCCATGACCTCCAGGGCCACAACCTGGCGCTCTAACCAACTGAGCTATACCCACCACTTACAGAAGCAAACACTATTTTATGAATAATATCATGATTTGTCAAGTATAAAATTTGTCAATCCATTTCTATTCGCTCATTATTAGCGGTATTCCCTCATTTATCAAAGTAATGGGATTGATATAAACCCAATTAATAGACGAAGAAAAATGTAGATGCGGTCCGGTTGAAAACCCTGTGGAGCCTACCTTTCCTATTATATCGCCCTTTGTAACCATGTCTCCTGTCTTGACATTCAATTCATCCATATGATAATACCACGTTTTCAGGCCAAAACCATGCTCAATAATTACAGTGTTCCCTGTCCCTATCATGTAATCGGCTATGAGAATCCTCCCACTGTTGGACGCCATAACCGGGACTCCAAGATCATGCCCTATGTCGAGCCCATTGTGTCTATAAGAAGTCGGGGAGCCGTTAACATGACGTCTCTTTCCAAAATCATAATCCCTTACCCGTCCGCCTTCTACCGGCATTATAAACCCGCCTTCCCAATAAGCCGTATCATCACTTATAGGTCTTAGAGGATCAATCTTCTCCTTAACCTCTTGCGCGCTTTTGTCATTGCGAGTCTCTGCAGCAACCTTGGTGTCAATGGTGAGCTGCTGGGTTACAAACTCTTTGTCATTTACTTTTATGGCATAGGAATATGTTTCTTCTCCGATTAACAGCTTAAAGCTGTAAACATGATTGTGCTTATGAAAATAGCTCACAGGAAGCAAAATGACATGTTCATCTTCATAAACAAACACATTAGGCTTAAAATCTAAATCAGTTTCGATTTCTACGGTTTCTTCTGGATTGAGATGTTTGATAGTCAATACAATAAGCTCTCCCGGCAAAGTCTCTGTTGCAGATATCTCGGGTAACGCCGGGAAATCCGCTGAAAGAGTAAAATAGTAATTTGCACTTCCCATAAACTCTCCCTGGTTCCATTTTGCTTCGCATACTCCTTGATATTCGCCATCAGTAGGGATATCATCAGATAAAATTACTGACGTTTTACTTTTAAAAACCATTTCATCTTCTTTATAAAGCGTAATAACATATGAATCAGGCTGATTATCAAAGCTAAAATGGGCAACAGATCCTTTTCCCATACCCGCTTTCAATGTATCCTCCAAAGAAGCTGAGGCCGGCTTGGTATCTTGGGTGCCTGTAATGACATATTCAATCCCGTCAATTTCAAGGGTTGCTTTCGGGATTAATGCAGGTTTAATCGTTGGCGTCGCTGTCGGCGTATTAAATTCGGTTACCGGTGAAGAGGTCGTTTTAGGTGGTATTTGTTTAGAATTATTCCGGGAATTATTGATTCCTTTGCCAACAAACCATATAAATAGGCAACACAAAAAGATAATACTAAATAATAATATTTTCCTAAATACATTTTTGTTATTACCTGATTGATAAGAGTTCCGATTATCCTGACCCATCTATAATGGCCCTCCATCTTGTTCTAATAATATTAATAATTTTATCACTATATAAACAAAATGGCGAATATCAGTTGTTTTGATTTTCTTTTCTGTAAACCGCCGGAGAAAAGCCGGTGTTTTTCTTGAAGACTTTGCTGAAATACTCGTGGTCGTTATATCCCAAAGACTCGGCAATTTCATAGTTTTTGAGCGAACTGTTGATTAATAAGTACTTTGCCCTTTCCATCTTAGCCATATTGATATATTCAGATAAAGATATACCTGTAATTTGCTTAAATTTTTCACTCAAATAAGCTTTGCTTATAAACAAGCTCTCTGAAATGCTTGCAACAGAAATGTTATTTTCAACATTATTAAGCACCTCTAAACAGGCACTTTTAATAAAAGTATCAATGTCTCTCCATATAACGAACTTCTTGAGGAAACTAAGAAAACTGTTGCTATCGTAGCGTATTTTTCTGCAAATATCGTCCCAGCTTTGATATTCCGAATAATTTGTACTTTTTATTCCCTCAATATCAGTATATAGGCTTATCCATTCATGTGCCTCCAGCACCTGTGATATAATCTGTCTAGTCGCATTTTCCAGAATTATTGCCGTCTTTTTTATGTCGTAATCGAGGGCTGCACCCACTGTTGCCAGCAGATAATTCATTGCCGAAAGAGCATCATCTTGGGCATTAATCAAAAAAGACGCCACTTGATCTACATAATCGGCAGGGAAAAAGGCCTCCTCAGCTAAGTCTTCCCATTGCTTTATTCTATCCTGTTCTTGTTTTCTTCCCTCAAGAAATACTTTCACCCGGGATAAAAGCTCCGAAACTCCTTGGTTGTCTACCGGTTTTCCTAAATAGTCAAACGCTCCGTGTAACAGCCCTTCCCTAGCATAAGCAAATTCTGTATAGTCACTTAACAGAACCACACATGGACACAGCTTTTCTTGGGATACGGTTTTTAATAGCTCCATACCGTTTATAATAGGCATTTTTATATCAGTGATTAGTAAATCATAAGAGGATGCCCGCAGCTTTTTTAATGCGTCCAGCCCGTTTTCAGCCTCGCCTGCAATAACAAAGTCCTTGGTTTCACTCCAGACTTTCATTCTCCTTAAGTCGTATCTGAGAATCTCAATATCATCCGCAATTAATACTTTATACAATGGTATACCTCTATTAATTAGCTTTATCGTAACCTATAACCGACTCGACCTTTTGTATAAGCTCATCAGAGCTCCAAGGTTTAGTAATTATACCACTTAGATTTATTCGATGTCTGGCCTTCGAGACCGCTAAAATATCTGCATATCCTGTTACAATAAGGGCTCTTATCCCCGGATATTTTTCATTGACTTTCATAAGAAATTCATCACCGTTCATCCCGGGCATCAACCAATCCGATATAATCAGAATTATGTAGATTTTTTCTTCTACAAGCTCTTCAATAAGTAGCAATGCTTCTTCAGCACTTAGCGCCGACTCATAACGGTATTTGCCGTTAAAGTGTGCCATAAGCTCCTGTTTTAGCGAAATAAGTATCATTTCATCATCATCTACACAGATTATTGCACTACGCTTTTGCATATACTCACCCTTTTCAAGTTTTTAACCAGACATTAAAGGTTGTTTCATTAGATCTTGATTCCACATTAATACTTCCGTCAATTTCTTCTACGATTCTTTTTACGATATCTAACCCCAGCCCTGTGCCCTCACCCAGCTTCTTTGTTGTAAAGAAGGGGTCAAATATCCTATCAATTATAGCTTCAGGGATGCCTGGTCCGTTGTCGGATATAGATACTTTTACTTTATCGTGATCGTTTGAAATGCAAATTTTAAGTGTGCCTTTATAGTTCATAGCTTGTAAAGCGTTGTTAATTATATTTACCCA
>CAYMLJ010000189.1:0-3669 GCA_964391395.1 uncultured Ruminiclostridium sp.
AAAATAAGTCAATCATAGAATATGGAGGTCAGAATTATGATTATTGTATTAAAAACAGGTGTTGGTAATGAGCAAGTAGATTCTTTAAAAAATTGGTTGTCTGAAAAGGGATTAAGCATATCCCCTATTTACGGCGCTGAAAAGACTGTTCTCGGACTTGTGGGTGACACTTCCCACCTATCAATAGATGAGGTAAGCATGCATGAAGCTGTTGAAAAGGTTTTAAAGGTACAGGAGCCATATAAAAAGGCTAATCGGAAATTCCATCCTGAAAACACGGTTATTAAGGTTGGAAATGTATCGGTTGGTGCCAAGGATCTTGTTGTTATCGCAGGCCCTTGCTCTGTCGAGTCCGAGGAACAAATCCTGCAAATTGCACACCAGGTAAAAAACTATGGGGCCAGTATGCTCCGGGGTGGTGCTTTCAAGCCTCGCACATCGCCTTATGCGTTCCAAGGGTTGCGAACTGAAGGTCTCATGCTTTTAAAAAGAGCCGGTGATGCCGCCGGGTTACCTATAGTTTCAGAGATTACAAATCCGACCTATTTGGAGATATTCGATCAGTATGTTGATCTGATTCAAGTGGGTGCCCGTAATATGCAGAATTTTGAGCTGCTTAAAGAGTTGGGAAAAATAAAAAAGCCCATACTTCTAAAAAGAGGGTTTGCAAACACCTTAGAAGAGCTGCTTATGGCCTGTGAGTATATCATGAACGAAGGAAATCAAAACGTCATTTTGTGCGAAAGAGGTATTCGTACTCACGAGAACTATACCAGGAATACTCTTGACTTAAGCGCAGTGCCTGCTCTTAAGCGTATAAGTCATCTTCCTGTTTTGGTTGATCCCAGCCACGGCAGCGGATTGTCATGGATGGTTGAACCATTATCAAAGGCGGCCATTGCAGCCGGTGCCGACGGTGTTATTATTGAGGTTCATAACAATCCTGTGAAGGCTCTTTCTGATGGCCCTCAGTCCATTACTCCGTCAGAATTCTCCTATATTATGCCCAAACTCAGAGAATATGCCCGTTTAGAAGGAAGACATATCTCTATACCTCACACCGTTGCCTATGCGGGAACTCCGGGTTCTTTTGCTAATGAGGCCGCAGAAAAGATATATCCCACACATGTGTTAACAGGGCTGGAACACTTTGAGGATGTATTTGAGGCTGTTCTCAGCAAAAAGATAGAATTTGGGATAGTTCCTGTGGAAAATACTTTGGCCGGCAAGGTTGAAAAGGTTCATAACCTATTAGAAAATGAAAACATTGAGATAATTAATAGTATTAAACTGCCAATAAAGCAGATGCTTGTGGCACCTGCCGGAACTGAGCTTGCCAGTATTCGCAAAATATATTCTCACGAAAAAGCTCTTGAACAATGCAAAAAATTTCTTTCAACCATGCCCGAGTGCAGGCAGGTTTCTTATTCTACAACATCTGCTGCCGCCGCTGCCGTTGCCGCTCTTAACGACAAATGCTCGGCTGCTATAGCAAGCGAAACCGCAGCCCGGTTAAACCGGCTTGAAATTATCAAAGACTCCATACAGGATGAGGAAGATAATTACACTGAATTTGTTGTGTTCAGAAGTAAGAAGTGAGACAAGGGTTGACGGTCATTCTGAATAAAGAGTAGCGAAATGAAGATTTTTCTGGGTTTACTTAGGAAGATCCTTCACTTCGTTCAGGATGACATATGTCATCTGCAGATTCACTCAGAGTGACAGGGTGATTAGAGTGGCAGTTCACTCTGAATAAAAAATGCCAAGTGAACTTTATCTGTGATACATCGTCTAATTATACATAGTATAAAGATAACATTTACAGGAGGAATTGGAGTTTTATGAAGAGATTATTGGCACTAATATCGGTTATTTCGCTATTAATAACTTCTACAGCCTGCAGCACAGGAGTAACCTACGATGTATCCAATATTAGCGAATATGTATTGGACGGAAGCAGTGTGTTTGCATTTAGTATATTCAAAGCGCTTAACAGTGAAGATGCAAATGAAAACATTTTTATTTCACCATTTAGTATTTCTACTGCCCTAACCATGACCTATAACGGAGCCGATGGCGAAACAAAAGCCGGTATGGAAAAGGCTCTTGGGTATACAGATATTGACAGAGCATTAGTAAACGATAGCTATAAAAAACTTATCTCCAATTTAAAAAAAATAGACAAAAGTATAAGTCTGAATATTGGCAACTCTATCTGGATAAGAGAGGGCGAACTTATCAACAAGGAGTTTATATCCACTAACGAAAAGAACTTTAATGCAGAGGTAAGCTCTCTTGATTTTTCGGACTCTGCTTCAGTTGATACTATTAATAATTGGATCAAGGATGAAACTAAGGGGAAAATAGAGAAAATGATTAACGGCCCCATAGACCCCGACATTATTATGTATCTTATTAATGCCATTTATTTTAAAGGCGAATGGAGTAATCCGTTTGATCCAAAAAAGACCAGCGATTCTGATTTTTTTACCTATGACGGTGATATTAATACTGTAGAGATGATGTCACGTAAAGGTGATTATGAATACGCTAAAGGAAAAGATTATAAGGCAATCAGGCTTCCTTACGGAAAAGATAAAACCTCAATGCATGTTATTCTGCCTAATGAGGGTGTTGATATCAATGATTTTATAAATAATATGACTCCCGAGCGATGGAATGATATAAGAAGCTCATTAAATACTACTAGCGGGGTAGATCTTAAGTTGCCAAAATTCAAGCTTGAATATGGTATTAAGAGCCTAAATGAAAGTCTCAAAGCACTTGGTATGGAAAATGCCTTCAGTGATACAGCAGATTTTAGCGGAATAAGAGAAGAAATAGCTATCAGCGATGTTCTTCATAAGGCAGTAATTGATGTTAACGAAGAAGGCAGTGAAGCTGCTGCTGCCACGGTAGTAGTGATTACAGCATCCTCAGCTCCCATGGAGCCGACAACTTTTATTGCAGACAGACCTTTTATTTTTCTTATCACAGATGATACTACCGGCACAATATTGTTCATGGGCAAAGTGTTAAGTATTTAGTAAATTTGACTTTAGTCATCCTGAGCGAATGCGAAGGATCTATTACGTCAACCAAAGGATTCTTCACTACACTACGTTTCGTTCAGAATGACATTGTGTCATCCTGAGCGCATGCGCGAAGGATCTTCTATGTTGACATAAAGATTCTTCGGCCATTTTATGGCCTCAGAATGACACATGTTTTTAGTATATTTTTCACTCCTTATGCCAATAATATGGAAAAACCACGAAAGGAGTGAGCTTATGGCCAAGAATCCACGCAATAACCCAACTTCTAACTCAAACGAAAAGCAAGCAAAAAGCGGAGAAAACGAGAAACGCACGAATCAGGTGCCTAATAGCAAAAATCCAAAAGTACCGGGTAATGAAGCACCCTACCGTTAACTTATTTTGTCATTTTCAATTTCAATGTATAATCTCATCATGATGATACAAAATATTAAGGAACAAATGAAATGGCAAAAGAAAGCGCCCTGAAGTAAAAAAACATAGTATTCGTCGAATAGAAATTTGTAGGGAGGGCGCAAAACAAACAGGCAGGGCGGTTTCTGTAATAAACAGATACCGCCCCTGTATCTTAATAATGGTTTTGGTCGTCATACCTCCGTGATGAAGGCTTTTT
>CAYMLJ010000190.1:0-3645 GCA_964391395.1 uncultured Ruminiclostridium sp.
TTCAATCGGACTAGCACGCTTTGATATTCGGACATAATAACTAAACATATTTTTCTTTTGTGAGGATATAAAAATGCTGTTTCCGTTATCACTAATGTCATTATCTGTCTCATTGGTTATCATAGTCCTTTGCTGTTTTTTCATGGCAAAATTCCGTCATATTTATGATAAAATAAAAATACCTTTGGCAATTTTTACGGTATTAGCAGGGCTTATACTTTACACAACCGGTTATCTGCCCATTGATTCTAATGAGCCACTCCAGGTTTTTTCTATAGCTTTTCGAGCCTTATTCAGCACCTGTAGAATTTTTATTATGGAAAGTGATTTTTCTGATTTAAATGAAATCGCAATAAATAACAGCTTTTTTATTTTTTCCCTGAGTATGGTACATATATTGGGCGCACTACTTACAATAATGACAATCTTATCAGCCTTTGGGATCAAATTCATATCCCGTTTAAAACTTCTGTTTGGGAATAGTCAGCAAACTTATATTTTTCTGGGGTTCAATGAGGAATCTTTAAATCTCATAAAGAGTCTGAGAGCCGGGGGAAAGTCCCGATGCTTTATTGTGGTTGAAAGTCTGCAGGACGGAGAAGAGGACGGAGACCTTCTATTAAAACTACGAGAGGATAGCTTTATACTTATAGATACTGTATGGCAGGATTTAGCAAGTTTGAGAAAGCTGCACATTCCTAAAAGACTTCTCAATACAGAACTTCATATATTTGCTTTGTCAACTGACGAGAGCAAAAATGCCAAGGTAATTCTCACTCTATTGAAGCAAGCACAGAATGATAAAATGAATGAGGAGAAAATAAAATTTTATGTGAATACTACTGACGAGAGTGCAGAGAAATATTTTGAAATAGTAAACAAAGAAAAGGAGACTGATTTTGAGGCTAAGACCTTTAGTATCCCGGATATAACAGCAAGACAATTATTTGAAACCTATCCGATACATAATTATTTACCCTTGGATATAGAATCTGCAAAGGCATTATCAGGCTATACAGTTTTCATTGCCGGGCTTGGTTCTACGGGGATTGAGATATTAAGAAAAAGTATCTATCTGGGTCAATTTATTGGCGGAGATTATAGGGCAATCATTACTGACGGTGAAATGACAAAAAAAAGAGGATTTCTTTTTAACAAATATCCGGGGATCAAGAATAACTATCATATAGAAACCCATGAGGCTGTGCCTGGGTCAGAGGAATTTTATCAAGCTCTGGAAAGCAATATAAATACAATAAATTATGTAGTGATAGCCTTGGATAATGATAAGCTTAACATAGAAACTGCAATGGAGATTCAAAGACTGGTAAACAGAAATCAGTTTAATAAAAACCCTATAATCGCAGTACATATTACAAACAATGAGGATTATGAGCATCTGGAAAAGTCTATGATGCTACCTGATGTCAGGTTTTTCGGAAGATGCTCTGATATATTCACAGAAAATATTATTATTAATGAGACCATGGATAACATGGCAAGAAAGATGAATGCTCTTTTTAATAGCGTATATAATATTGAACCTGCCGATAACTGGAGAGATCTTGATGTATTCACAAAGGAGTCAAATCGTTCGGCAGCCTCTAATATAGCAACAAAGCTAAGTCTTTTAAATCTTGAGATGAGAGAAAAGACGAATGAGAATAGTAGTTCGACTGTGAATCTCACCGAGTACTTAAAAGGGGAAAGGCTAGAAAACCTCTCAAAGCAGGAGCACTTACGATGGAATGCATTTCATTTTGCATCAGGATGGGTTACATGGCCTTTGAATCAGACAGGGGACGCAATAAAGGCGAAAGACCTAATAAACAGGCGCCATGCTTGTTTGGTATCATGGGATGAATTGGAGGATGTTACACGACGATTTAATCAGATGCCGACCTATCAGCAGTTGGATCGGGAGCAGGTTAAAAATATTTCAATGATTATTGAACATGCAGGCTATGAGGTGTATGAGAAAAATTAGCCATATAACCTATACACAAAAATAACCTTATGATATATTATTATTGTTGAATTTAATAAATATGGAGGAACATAAAATGAAACACATCAGAACCATTAATAAATCTACCTTAAATAAGGATATTAAAAAAGCCGGCTGTGGTGAATGCCAAACTTCTTGTCAATCAGCATGCAAAACATCATGTACTGTTGCAAATCAGAAGTGCGAGAGAAAGTAAAGTTTTAATGCCGTATCCGGAATAAAATAGTATGTCTCATGCTGTGGAAGGGCTGCAAGGCCCTTCTTGTTGTGTTCTTTTGCCGTAAGTATTGATGGAGGAAATTTATGATACATGCCTATAAAATCCATGGAGAAAATATAGTTTTAGATGTTATGAGCGGTGCTGTACATTTGCTTGACGACACTGCCTATGATGTTTTAGGCTGTTATAACAATGACGGAACCCTTAATCCAAATAAACTTAAAAAGCTTACAAAATATGATGAAACATCTATAAATGAAGCTCTGAAAGAGATTGAATACTTGGTTGAAAATAAAATGCTTTTCACCGAAGATCCTTATACAGAGATGCTGCCTGTTTGGACAAAACAAACGGTGGTTAAAGCTCTGTGTTTACATATAGCCCACGACTGTAATTTGCGATGCAGCTATTGTTTTGCAGGCACCGGCGAGTATATGGGACATCGTTCGCTGATGAGCCTTGAAGTAGGAAAGAAAGCTATTGATTTCTTGATTGATAACTCAGGCAACAGAAGGAATTTGGAGGTGGACTTTTTTGGTGGAGAGCCGCTTATGAACTTTGATGTTGTCAAAGGCATTGTCGAATACGCAAGAGAGAGGGAAAAAGAAGCAGATAAGAATTTCCGGTTCACTATTACCACCAACGCAATGCTCCTCGATGATGAAAAGCGTGCTTATATAAATGAGAATATGCATAATGTGGTGCTGAGCCTTGATGGCCGCAAAGAGGTTAATGACGCGGTCAGAAAGCGCATTGATGGTACTGGCTCATATGACCGAATTCTTCCTTTAACAAAAAAGATGGTAGAGGAAAGAGACGGACAACAATACTATGTGCGAGGAACGTTTACCCGCAAAAATCTTGACTTTGGTGCCGATGTATTGCATTTAGCTGATTTAGGATTCGACCAGATATCAATTGAGCCTGTAGTTGCTGCCAAAGATTCAGGGCTTGATATCCGAAACGAAGATTTGGAAACGGTTTTTAACGAATATGAACGTTTGGCTAAGGAATATGTTGACCGCAGAAACAACGGACAATGGTTTAATTTCTTTCATTTCATGATTGATTTGGAAGGAGGGCCGTGTATTGCAAAACGTATGCGAGGCTGCGGCTCGGGCACCGAATATCTTGCAGTGTCTCCCGAGGGAGAGCTCTATCCCTGTCATCAATTTGTTGGCCATAAAGAATTTAATCTGGGTAATATTTATGATGGATTGAATGGAAACCCAATCAGAGAAACTTTTATGGAGACCAATGTGTATACTAAACCCCAATGTAATTCCTGCTGGGCAAAATTTTACTGTAGCGGCGGGTGCGCTGCCAATGCATGGCAGTTTAATAATGATATTAAAGTACCCTATGAAATAGGCTGTGAGCTTGAAAAGAAAAGAGTTGAGTGTGCCCTGTGGATAAA
>CAYMLJ010000191.1:0-3641 GCA_964391395.1 uncultured Ruminiclostridium sp.
TGGCATCTAGCATAGTCTTTTCTCCGGTTGTAGATTTGCCTCGCAGCATTACCCCTTCAATGGCTGATTGTAACGCACCACAAAAATCATTTACATCCATTTGCGATTTTCCGGCTAGCGCACCGCCTGCTTTCATGAAAGCAGTACCATAGAGGGGCCCCGATGCCCCTCCTACCGTTGAAACAAGAGTCATTCCTGCCGTTTTTAGAATAGGCTTTTCCAAGTAAGTCAAATTTATCGCAAGCGCTTAATCAAGTGGTATAAAAAAGTAAAACTATTATTCTCATAGATAATGTTGTTCTGCAGTTCATCTGTCAGTTTTCTTTTGTTAATTAGGTTGATACTGTTTTCCTTTTCTGATTAATTGCCAAAATAACCCTTATATGATATCTAAAATAATTTTTCCTTTTACTCTTAAAAAGTTGCTTGAACTAAAGAGAAAGTGGATAAGAAAATACATAGATAGTATTATATCCCAAGCAGGCAGAGTGCCACTAAATGAATATGGTTATAAATTTGTTGTATTACGAAGAGCGATTTTCTTATGGAAGGAAGCAAAAACGATGCAAATTACCCGCACAGATAATACCATTAACAAAAGAGCAAAAAAACCTAGCTCCCTACACTGGCTTCTTTTATTTTTTTGTGTTGTTTGTTATGTATTTTTGAATATATTGATAATTTATTTTACGTCGCAGGAAAGAGAATTCTTTTATAACTTTAATAAATATACAATAACAGCCATATTATCACAATTTCAGGTTCTAACAGTTATACTTATTGCACTGATACCAATAAAGAGGGTGCATTGGGTTGCAATTTCACTTTGCGGTATCTCGGCTATTTTGGCTCTTCTGAAAATTGTATCAAGTGGCATTTTGTATGTGCTTCCCGGAGTTATAATACCAGTGATTTCGATTGTAATTTGTATTATCATTAATAGGTTTAAAGTACACTCAGAACAAGATGGGATGGAATTTATTCTCGCCCATGAACTTTTGCAGAGAGTTTTAGATACAATTCCGATGCCTATTTTTTGGAAGGATTTGAATTCCAATTTTTTGGGGTGCAATCAATATTTTGCGGAAGAAGCCGGCAAAAATTCACCTGAAGAGCTCATAGGAAAGAATGATTATGATACGCCTTCCTCTGCGCAAACCGAAAAATATAGAGCCGATGATGCTGAAATCATGAAAAGCGGAATTGCAAAAATAAACATCGAAGAACTACACATTTATGCAAATGGTGACCAAGGATGGATCAGAACGTCAAAAGCCCCGCTAAAAGATGTAAACGGAGAGATTTTTGGGCTTCTCGGAGTTTTCGAAGATATCACTGAGAGGAAGCTGGCTGAACAAGAATTATACTATGAAAAAGAGCGGCTCAAAATTACACTGCTCGCTATTGGGGATGCTGTGATAACTACAGACCAATTTAAGAAAGTCACATTAATTAATCCTGTTGCAGAAGCACTTACCGGTTGGCGTACTGAAGATGCTTTAGGAAAAGATGTCAATCTTGTATTAACCCTTGAAAATGAAATTAAAGGTATTAAGGGCATAAATCCGATTGATGAAGTTTTACTCGGATTAAAGACGGTCGAGTTGAGAAATCATACTTACATAGTGTCTAGAAACGGTGAAAAAAGGGCTATTGAAGACAGTGCAGCACCCATCTTTAGCGAAGATGGTGATATACAAGGGATTGTGATGGTATTCAGAGATGTAACAGATAAAAAGATTAAGCAGGATGAGATTCTGTATTTGAGTTATCATGACAGTCTAACAACGTTATATAATCGAAGGTACATCGAAGAAAAAATTAAGCAGATAGAAGAGATTGAGAGCTACCCGCTTTCGATTATTTTGGGTGATATTAACGGACTTAAAATGGTCAATGATGTTTTAGGTCATTACGAAGGAGACAGATTCTTAGTCGAGGCTTCTAGAATTCTGATGGAATCTTGCCGTGAATCCGACATTGTCGCAAGGTGGGGAGGCGATGAATTCCTCATTTTACTACCAAATGCAAATGCGGCAGAAGCAGAAATGATTTGCGAAAACATAAATAAAAAGTGCGTGGAATTAACAAGCATAAATATCAAATTATCAATTTCTTTAGGGTATGCAGTTCGAAAAAATGATACAGAAGAAATTACAAGAACAATCAACACAGCTGAAGAAGTAATGTACACACAAAAAATGTTAAATAGCCGAAGCTATCGACATTCTATTTTAGAATCGTTTAGGAAAACATTATTTGAAAAAAGCCACGAAACGGAAGAACATGCCAATCGATTGATGCTACTTAGCAAACGTATGGGAGAGACCATGAATCTGCCTCAAACCACGCTACAGGAATTGGAGTTATTGGGCGTGTTACACGACATCGGAAAAATTGGGGTTCCTGATTCAATCTTAAACAAACCGGGGAAGCTGAATGAGGAAGAATGGGTGATTATGAAAAGACACTCGGAAATCGGCAGCAGAATAACGCAATCAGTACCGGAATTTGTTCGTATTTCGGATTATATTCTATATCACCATGAACGATGGGATGGTAAAGGATACCCTAAGGGATTGAAGGGTGAAGAGATACCGATACAATCCCGAATACTGAGCATTGTAGATGCCTACGATGCGATGACAAGCGATAGGTCTTATCACAAAGCGATGACACATGAAGATTCAGTTCAAGAATTAGTCGAGAATGCCGGAACGCAATTTGATCCTGATTTAGTAGAACTGTTTATTAAGGAAAGGATTTTCGAGGTCGGCAAAGAAAAGCATTAGTAACAGCCATTACGTTAGATTTCATCTATCAAATCTTGTGGACTATGTAGTTTGAATAAAAATAAATCACCTTCGTGAAGAGCTTTAAAATTCGTTTTTCCGCCTGGTTTCCAAAAGTTCACTTCATCACAATTTGCTTGCTTTAATGTCTTAAACCAGTCGTAATCTGTAATACCAACATACATCTTCAATTTTATCAGGGTAAAATGAAAGCTTTAGAAGCCAAATAAAGATGACGTGTCAATTAGGATGTCACTTGGAAAACACACTTCATGTTTTTCGCAAAATGAATTTATAAATTCTCTTGTTGGCTCCTTATGTTTCTGATATTCAAGCGAAAGTTCTTTTTTTATCTCTTCACGTTTTGAATCAGCATTTTCCGCATCCACATAAATAATTCCATAAAATATTCCATATGAAAAATATATTTCATATGATCCCTCTTTTGAAGAAAATAAACTCACTTCGACCTTTTCATCAAACACTTCATTAATTTCCATATAAGTATTCTTATAATGCCTTTGAGCTTCTGAAAAATAATCAGTCACATCTTCCCATTTATACAAATTTACACACCTCATATTCGTTTTATTTCATATACCGGAACATCCGGACACGATACCGAAAGCATCCGGGTACTACCCCGGCTAATCTGATTATAAATAAACGCGTACTTTTTAACAACAAAATTCTTAATTTACGAAGTGAATCATTCTGGACGATTTTGGGGATGGAGTTTTTCTTCGTTTTTCTGTGCCATCTATTTTCGATTTTTAATATTATTAACCGGTTTTATATACCTGCAATAAATAGCAAAAAAAGTCGAAGTATGATTTTTTGTGCTATTGG
>CAYMLJ010000192.1:0-3629 GCA_964391395.1 uncultured Ruminiclostridium sp.
TACCGTCGATACTTCCAATATAGTGTTTGAATAAATATTGACATATGCCCATAACAGGACTAAAATGATTTTTGTGGGCATAAGCCCATAATAAAGAATTATCTTCTTGCACTGTACGGGCATATTTGTTATCTGCCAAGACGAAATGGTTTTTAGGAAAACGGTGCTTCTCTTTGTGTGTGGATAATTCTTCGGAACTGTAGAGGAGATTGGATTTTAGTGGTTCATACATACTCGCTTAACGGATATAACATCGCAATAGATGGAAACAGCGGAAGCATTCATATGCTTGACCATATAGCCTATCAGATGCTAAAAGAATCAGATGAGATGCCTTCGCTGGCAAACGTACAAGAAAAACTTAAAAAGAAATACACTGAAAATGAAATCAGCGAAGCTTATAATGAAATAAAATCCCTAACTGAACAGGGCATGCTTTTTTCTTCTATAAAAAATTTAGAAGAGGTTGTAAGCTCAAAGCAAATGAATAACGGCTTGAAGGCCCTTTGCCTCCATGTGTCTCATGATTGTAATTTGCGATGTGAATACTGTTTTGCGTCAAGCGGAGATTATAACAGCGGGCGAACGTTAATGGATAAAGAGGTTGCACTTAAAGCCGTAGATTATCTTGTACAAAATTCAAAAAACAGACATAATATAGAGATTGATTTTTTTGGCGGTGAACCGCTGATGAATTTTGATGTAGTGAAAGAAACTGTCGCATATGGGAGAAAGCTTGAAAAAACCACCGGTAAGCATTTCTATTTTACCATTACAACAAACGGGACCTTGCTCGACAAAGAAAAAATTAGTTTTATAAACGAAAATATGGATAATGTCGTAATTAGTATTGATGGTCGAAAAGAGGTTCATAATGCGGTTCGCCATGACCGGGCAGGACGTGGGAGCTACGACAGGATTGTGCCCTTGGCAAAAGAGCTTGTTGCCGGTAGAAACGGTAAAAGCTATTTTATTCGCGGTACCTTTACGGCAAGGAATAAGGATTTTACAAAGGACGTTATGCATCTTGCAGATTTAGGCTTTAAGGAGATATCCGTTGAACCTGTGGTAGGTTCTGGGGATGATTTATATTTCAAAGAATCCGATATCCCGGACCTCTTAAAAGAGTACGAAAATCTGACATCTGAATATATTGAGCGGTTATCCAATGGCTGTGACTTCCGCTTTTATCATCTTAATATTGACCTTTATGAGGGGCCGTGCTTGTTTAAAAGAATAACAGCTTGTGGAGCAGGATATGAGTATCTGGCGGTATCTCCAGAAGGGGATCTGTACCCATGCCACCAGTTTGTCGGACAGAATAGATTTGTTCTTGGGAATTTATCTACCGGAATCTCTAATAATAAAATGTGTGAAGAATTCATGAAAAACAATATTCTAAGCAAAGAAAAATGCAGGGATTGCTGGGCAAAGCTGTTTTGCTCCGGAGGATGCCACGCAAACGCATATTTTTCAAACAATAGTATTTTAGAACCTAATGAACTTTCATGTATTCTACAAAGGAAAAGGATCGAATGTGCCATTATGATACAGGCTTTAAAGAACGATAAGGTAGTTTAATTTTGTAAAAGGATGTTATGAAATGCATTTTGGTGAATTTACAGATTTGGTAATAGATCATTTTATGTGCCCTAGGAACGTTGGAAGCATGCCTGATGCCGACGGTGAGGGAACCTGCGGTGATCCAGGCTGCAGCGACAGTCTTACGATTTATATTAAAGTGAAAGATAACGTGATTACGGATATCAGCTTTTTAGTGTTTGGATGCGTCGCAGCTGTAGCAAGTAGCAGTATGACAACAGAGCTTGCTAAAGGGAAAACTTTAGAAGAAGCATTAAGGATAACAAACACCGATATTGCAGACGCCCTTGGCGGGCTTCCTGAGTATAAAATGCATTGTTCCGTGCTTGGGGCGACAGCGCTGAAAAATGCAATTGAAAGCTATTACATTCGGGCATTAAAGGTTTGATAAAGCTTGATTAAAAACTATATGTTCTTAAATAAAATCAGTGAGGAAGGGGCCTTATAAAATGAAATTTTTAAATAAAACTAATGTATCCGGTAATACCGATAAAGTTGCTGATAAATTTGCAGCAACGGCAAAAAAACAGGCAAATATGAAATCCTGCCTTCAGCCGATGCCGAAGGTACTCGTTTCCTGCCGCGGATTAGACGGGGAAAACAATGTGTTGGCGGTAGGATACTGTGGCAATTGCAGCTATAATCCTCCTATGGTAATGGTGGGGATTGTTCCGGCAAGATATTCCTATCAGATGATTAAAGAATCTGGATGCTTTGTAGTAAATCTTGTAGATAAAAGCTATAAGAAAGCCTTTGATTATCTGGGCAGTCATAGTAAAAGAGACGAGGATAAACTGGCAGCTATGAATATTAGATTGACGAATGGCAAAAAAGTAAATGCCCCTATTCTGTCCGACTGTCCTGTAAATATCGAATGCAAAGTGGTTGATTCCATTGTAACCGGTTCACATGAAATGTTCATTGGAAAGGTTGAATATGTCCATGCCGATGTAAATCTCACGGACAACGAAGGTAATATTGATTTCTCAAAGATTGAATTTATTTAATAATGTCGGCAAGGTAATTACATTAATATGGGTCAATCTTTATCTGAAATATCAAGGAGGTAGTGCCAAGTAATGCAGACAGAAACCAGATTTATTGCAAGATATGCTGAAACAGACCAGATGGGGATAATTCATCACTCAAATTATGCGGTATGGTTTGAAGCCGGGCGAACGGACTTTTTAAAAAATGCCGGGGTTTCCAATACAAATATCGAGGCAAAGGGTATTCTGCTTCCTTTGTATGAAATGAATTGTAAATTTAAAAGCCCCGC
Source organism: uncultured Ruminiclostridium sp. (assembly GCA_964391395.1). GTDB lineage: Bacteria > Bacillota > Clostridia > DSM-8532 > DSM-8532 > DTU059. Next base: position 2,882 of record CAYMLJ010000192.1, read on the forward strand.
AAAATATGAAGATGAAATTGTGGTTCTCACAAGCCTTAAGCAAATTTCCCGTGTCCGTTTGTCTTTTTCATATCAAGTGATAAATGCAGCAACCCTAATACTTATTGCCACGGGCGAAACGATGCATGCATGGACAGATAAGTCATTAAAACCTGTCAATGCAGCAAAAACAGTTCCGGAAATTTATTCCCTGTTAAGTAAAGTTGTCAACTAAATAAATCTGAAATGAGAAGATTATTTTATGAAAGCTGAGAAAAACAGTGTTCAAATCGATATATATGAAAACAAACAAGAAACTGCCAACCGGGGAAAACTGCGCAGTTTTAATAAGCTATGTAAAAAGCCCGAGTGTGAAAATATCTGTATAATCAGATATTCTATTGAAGAAGGGCGAGAGCAGTGTGTAAAAAATGATGATTTGTGGCGCTTAGTTTGCTGTTCAGGCATTGAAATGCTTCCAGCCACCTATAAATGGGAAAATAGAAAAAATCGAAGATTATCCTACTAAAAAGGAACTACGTTATTGGGTATTTAATGCTAAGTAAATTTATAAATGAAAAAAATATTCTAACTGTCAATTTGCAAAAAAAGGGTGTGAACATCCAGGCCTTTTTAAGAGCAAAGATTGTTTTTTCTTTGCTCTTAAAAAATGAGACGCCAAGAGTTATTAAGGCTACAACATAAAGTGTAGTAGTCATATATGGCCCTCCATTTACTTACCACATTCATCATGATGCTGATGCTCGTG
>CAYMLJ010000193.1:0-3619 GCA_964391395.1 uncultured Ruminiclostridium sp.
TCGCCAATTGCCCCTGAATGCTCGGAAAGCTCATGGGTGTCTACTATAATTTCTTGGTTAATAGACGTCGTTTCTCTTGCTTTAATCTCAAGATCTTCTACTGTAACAAGCCCTTCTTCAGTCAAGCTGATTGTTGCATTAGAAAATTCTGCAATGGCGTGGGCATACTCGGATACCGCATTTATTTTTAACTCAAGCTCCGACATAGTAATCGCTCCCTGTTCTGAGTCGGAGGCCTGTGCAGATGCACCCTCAGCAATCTCCTGAACTGTTTTTGCAACTTCATTTGATGCTATGGTAATTTGCTCAGAAGTACTTCCCACAATCTTTGATGACTCTATAACCGCATAAGCTGTACCTGCGGCATCTGAAATCAGTTCTCGCATATTGTCTATCATGGAATTAATACTGTCTGTCAAAACGCCAAGCTCATCGTTACGTTTACTTTTTAAAGTCGCAGTCAAATCTCCTTTTGCTATTCTTTGTGATACCTCTAAAATACGTTTTAGAGCAGTCGATATGCCCAAAGATAGTATTAGGCTTGTAGATAATGCAATTATCAGAGCAATTGCTGAAATAATTATAGTTACATCTCTTATGCTTTTTGCTGCTTCTCTAAAGTTTGCTGTAGGCACAAGGCCTATAAGTTTATACCCGGTATCGCCGGCTGAAGTGACAAGGTTTGTATGAATAACCATGTATTCTTCGTTATTATATTTATCTGTAAAAGAATCCCCTACCTCGTTTGTAATTATTTTAGAATAAAAATCTTGGTTTGTTATACGATTTTGGCTTTCTGTTGTATCAATGAGTTGGCTTTCGTCGTTTTCAATACGAGCGGCAATATCTCTACCGTCAGGACTAATAAGATGCAATTCACTATTATTACCCAGATCTATTTTTTGGAGAGTTTCTTCAATTAGACTTGATTTTATATCGATATAATCCCAACAAAAAATATTGGTATTATACAAATTAAAAAGCCTGTTATTAATTTAGTTTTTATACTTGAAAACATTCCGACTTTTTTGGCATTTTTTTTAGAAGAATGAACTGATCGTGATTTTTTCTTAAAAAGTTTCATAACCATCCTGCCTTTATTTATTAATGTAGATACAATGTCCTTTAATCTTACCTAAAGCATTATAAAATTTCAATAAAATCCGGCATCATCGAACTCTTATAAGAAAAATGTATGAATAAAGAGCCCTGCTTAACACAGGGCTCAAATGGGAGAATGATTTGTCATTGTTGTCATTGTTAGTAATTATATTGGCAGCACCGTTTTTCGTTTGAGTTTCGCTCACTTAATTTGTTTACTTTTAGCTACAGTATCTCCTGTGGAAGTGTATAGGTAAGTCCTTGTGCGTCGGCAACTCCATGGCATGTGATACAGCCTTTATAAGTGTTTAGGCCAAGCAACAGTGCGTAATCCTTCATCATAGCATCTTTTATTCCCATATCTGCCATCTTCAAAATATACGGCAATGTCATACCGGTGAGTGCATAGGTAGATGTTTTCGGAACAGCGCCGGGAATGTTGGCAACGGCATAATGTATTACTCCATGCTTTACAATTACCGGATCTTCATGGGTGGTAGCATGGGGAATAGTCTCTACAGAACCGCCCTGATCGATAGCAACGTCAACTATTACGGACCCCGGTTTCATGGATTTTACCATTTCTTCAGTAATAATTTTCGGTGCACGGCCTCCGGGTATTAGCACTGTACTGATTAAAAGGTCCGCTCTCTTTAATACTTTATTTAGATTATATTCATTACTGAACATAGTTGCCACCCGGCCGTTAAAGGTTTCATCAATGTAGTTAAGCCGCTTCTTTTGGATGTCAAGAACTACTACATGAGCACCCAGCCCTGCTGCCATTCTGGCTGCATTGGCTCCCACAATACCGCCTCCGGCAATAACCACATTTACTCCAGGGACGCCGGGCACACCGCCAAGTAAGGTTCCCAAGCCGCCATTATTTTTTTGTAATAAATTAGCTCCTATTTGAACAGACATACGGCCTGCCACTTCACTCATAGGAGCAAGTAGCGGAAGATAACCATTTTGTAGTTGTACGGTTTCATAGGCAATCCCGGCGATTTCTTTTTCCAGAAGTATTTTAGTTAATTTGGTATCGGGTGCAAGATGCAAATACGTAAAAATAGCTGAGCCCGGCTTTAATAGATTATATTCCTCTTCGACCGGCTCTTTTACCTTAACTATAAGGCCGGCATTTTGATAAATATCTCCGGCTGATTCAATTATCTTAGCACCCGCATTTGTATAGGCTTCATCGCTGATACCGCTTCCCACACCTGCACCCTTCTCAATGAAAACCTCATGATTTGCTTTTTTTAAGGCCATAACTCCGGCAGGTGTAAGCCCCACTCTGAATTCGTTGTTCTTAATTTCTTTAGGTACACCGATAATCATAAATTAACCTCACTTGCTAATATAAGTTGAAGCATACTAACATAACAACATAACATGTTAGTTTTATTCAACTTATATATTTTTATATTAATTTATAACTCCTGGAGTTATTTGTCCAGTGTTTTTACAATAGGGTTTAACATTATACAGGAAAAGTATAGAATATAAGTAAACCATATTCGTTGTATTACGTCTATTCATGTGAATACTCTTTTTTGATATATAATAAGGAGGTTAAGGATTATGTGGAAGAGAATTATGGCGGTTATTTTAATTTTTGTACTTTGTGTCTCGGTAATGTGGTTTGCTAATCCACTTGCACCGGTAACTAAGGTATCTGCCGACACCTATAGAAGCGGATTTTCAATTATACCCGAGAAGGAGGACGCCTCAGGGGTCTTACTTGATAGCGGCTTTATATTAAGCTCACAATCAGAGTTGACAATAGATTATATAAAAGAGAATGTCTCTATGCGCGGAGGCGAGATGTTTACCATCACACCAGCCGCTGAAGGTAGATTTATTCTCAAGACAACTGAGCCGCTGGAGCAAAATAAGATATATTTTATTGATGTTAAAGCACAAGCCGGAAATACAGTAAGCTTTGCATTTCAGACAAAGCGTGATTTTACGGTTCTGGGCAGCCTGCCTGATAATATGTCTTCCTATGTTCCGGTGGATACCGGTATTGAACTGTATTTTTCCTACCCCGATGTTGAAAACATCTCAAAACATTTCGAAATTACCCCCAAGGTTAATGGACGCTTTGAGACCAACGGATATACTACAGTGTTTATTCCTAAGGAGCTTAAGGCGGGAACTATTTACACCGTTACAATAAAAAAAGGTCTGACTGCAGCTGATAAATCAGTTTCATTAGCAGAAGACTATACCTTCTCTTTTGAGACCTCTCCCGACGAAAAAAGTACCGCCGACCCATACAAAGGCGACCTTTATATAAACCGGGGTTGGATTGAATACGGTACAACCGAAGTTCCTGCCGTCGGTTTTGATTTGTATCTCAGAGAAAGAATCGACTCGGCGGAAGTTACCCTGAATCTATACAGATTTGAAACCCTTGACGATTTTATTAAGGCAATAAGGAAGAAAGAAGAAACACCATATTGGGCTTATTATGCGTCAAGCAGAAATAGAATTGACACCTCTAAGCTGGAGA
>CAYMLJ010000194.1:0-3601 GCA_964391395.1 uncultured Ruminiclostridium sp.
AACAAATATTGTATATGAGGTGATTACTCTTGAAGAAGAAAACATCTATTCTCTTTCTTTCCATAATGTTGGCTGTTATTATGATTATTTCAGGTTGCGGAGGCAAGGTGTCTCTAAAAATGGCCACCGGTGGAACCACAGGTACATATTACGCATACAGTGGTGCAGTTTCCCAGGTTTTAGCTTCTAAATTGAACAATGTTAGTTTTGATGTTCAATCCACAGGCGCATCTAAGGCAAATATCTATCTCGTTGCTGACAAAGAGGCTGATATTGCAATTGTTCAGAACGACGTTATGTACTACGCCAGCAAAGGTATCGATCTCTTTGAAGGTGAAGGGGCGGTCGAGGGCTTTTCAGCCATGGCCGGTTGCTATGCTGAAGTTTGTCAAATTGTTAGCAAAAGTGACATAACCTCTATCGAAGATCTTCGAGGCAAACGTGTTTCTGTCGGTGACATCGGTTCAGGATGTGAGTTCAATGCTCGTCAAATACTTGATGCTTATGGCATGAGCTTTGATGATATCCAGGTTAATAACCTGAGCTTCGGTGACAGTGCCACAGCATTGAAGGATGCTAAAATTGATGCTTTCTTCTGTGTGGCAGGAGCACCTACAACAGCTATTGTAGAGCTTGCAACATCCAACAGTATAAATATTCTGAGGATTGATGACGAACACGCTGATAAGCTGATTGCCGACTATCCTTTCTACACAAAGTTCGATGTTCCCGGCGGTGCATATAAGGGTGTTGATTCTAATGTTCAGACAGTAGCCGTTGTTGCCACCTATATTGTTTCAAATGATTTAGATGATAAACTTGTTTATGATATGACAAAGGCTCTATTTGAAAACGCCGACGAAATCGCAAAAGCACATCCAAAGGGAGCAGAGCTTAATGCCGAATACTCTGTTTCAGGTATTTCAATACCCATTCATCCCGGTGCATTAAAATACTATAAAGAAATCGGCGTTCGCTGAGGAACACAAATGAAGCGATTATTAACGGGGGCCGCGATTGTGGTCATGATCGCAGCCTCTGTTTTTATTTTTTTTATTCTATCCTCGCCGTGTCTTATTCTCAAGAATGGAGACACAGGCAAAACACTGGCTGTTTATCGTATTGAAGAGGAAAATGAGTTTTCAATTACTTTTGTCCATTCTGTTAATAAAAGTCCTGTTACCGATGTATATGAAATTCGTAACGGTGATATTTATGTGGTAAGGACAATTTATTACTCTTTTGGTGCTGGTGTGCAGACTGAGATTGAAGAGGGCCAGGCCTTGGAATATGGGGAAGACGGTTCCATGATTGTAAGTGGCTTTGACCGTCTAATGGACAATCTTTCCTATATTGTGAGCACAGTGTCAGATCACATTCTTGTAATAAACGGAAACTCTGTTAACCTTCGCGAACTTTGTGGTCGGAACACTACTGTACGTTTTTTATCCGGTCGTAGGATATTTATAAATTGATATATTCTTTAAAAAAGGAGGATCCAGCATGTCAGAACCGACAAACATAACATCAATGGGCGAAGTTGAACATATAAACGTTGATGAAGTAATGGCTGAGTATGATCGTGAATCTAATACAAGACATTATAACGGTGTTCCAAGAGAGATCGTACGTTATTTTCTGGCCGGTTTTTCCCTGTTCATTTTTTATATGAACCTTATCAGTGCTTGGCCCGAACAGATTCGCAGAGCATCTTTTGTAGGTCTGATTATCTTCATGGCTTTTATGCTCTATCCTGCCAGAAAAAAATCTGCCAAGCTACAGAACTTTGTGCCTTGGTATGATATTTTACTCGGAGTCATAGGTACGGGCTCCTTCTTCTACTATGTTTTTAATTTTTCAACAATGGCTCAAAAGGCTACCCGAATCACTTCTCTAGACGTGATAATAGGAATCATAGGTATATTAATAATTGCGGAAGTTTGCAGAAGAGTAGTTGGGTTGCCTATATTAGTTGTTGCAACAGCTTTTATTGTTTATGCATTTGCGTCTGGGTATTCAATAAACAGAATTGTATATACTCTATTTTACACTCTTGATGGTGTAATCGGCACTCCCATTGGAGTTTGCTCAACATTTATTGTTTTGTTCATTATTCTTGGTTCTTTCCTTGAAAAAACCAATATTGGTACATTTTTTATAGATATTGCTAATTCCATAGCCGGTTTCTCCAGTGGGGGGCCTGCCAAGGTTGCGGTTATCTCCAGTGCACTGGAAGGGATGTACTCCGGTAGCTCAGTTGCCAATACAGTCGGTTCCGGAAGTGTAACCATCCCTGTAATGAAAAAGACAGGATATGATAGAGACTTTGCCGCTGCGGTAGAGGCAGCCGCATCCACTGGTGGTCAAATAATGCCCCCTATCATGGGAGCGGCAGCTTTTCTGATGGCTGAAATGACCGAAATGCCTTATTCAACCATAGCGGTCGCGGCTATCTTCCCGGCTGTACTTTATTTCGCCGGAATTTTTCTGATGGTTCATTTCGAGGCAAGAAAGTTGGGGTTAAAAGGACTGCCCAAGGAACAAATCCCTAACTTTTTCAAACTGTTTTTAAAAAAAGGTTACCTGTTCATTCCCATCGTTGTTCTCATTGCAACAATGTCGGTTGGATATACCGCTTCCCGTGCCGCTTGTCTGGCTATCCTCGCTTCCATTATAGTCAGCATGTTCCGAAAGGATACCCGTCTGACCCCAAAGACATTTGTTGAATCTTTGGAGAACGGTGCGAAAAACACCATCGGTGTTGCTGCCGCCTGCGCAATAGCGGGCATAATTGTAGGTATAGTTTCTCTTACCGGTATCGGACTTAAGCTTGCTGACGGTCTGCTCATGCTTTCCGGAGGCATTGATATTATCGCCTTATTCCTGACAATGATTGCATGTATTGTACTGGGAATGGGTGTTCCTACAACCGCAAACTACGTTATTATGGCCACTATTACAGCGCCAATTATTTTAAAGCTAATACCTGAAACCCCTGTGTTGGCGGCTCATATGTTTGTCTTCTATTTCGGTATTGTGGCTGATATTACACCTCCGGTAGCTTTGGCTGCCTATGCAGGTGCGGCAATATCGGGAGGAAACCCTATACGCACAGGTGTAATAGCAACCAGACTTGCCATTACAGCATTCATAATCCCATATATCTTTGTTCTTAATCCTGCAATGCTCCTTATCAATACTTCTGTTTTTAACGTTATACAAATTGTTATTACTTCATCAATAGGTATGTTTGCCATTGCTGGAGGACTTGAGGGCTATATGAAGAAGAAATTGCCGTGGTGGCAGAGAATTATTGCCATTACTGGAGGACTCGGAATGATTGATCCTAATTTAACAACTGACTTTTTCGGATTATTGCTGATATTAATAGTTGTGGTATTCCAATACGTTATAAAAGATAAAACTCAAGAACTGCATAGTGCATAAATAAAGGTGCGTGCCAAAACAAAAATTAAACAAACGAGGCTGTTTCAAAATGATTCATTTTGAGACGGCCTTTTATTACCGCCTGTAAAACGGGCTGTTCCACCGTACGACGGCACAAAGAAATAAATTGCTATGCCTAGACTTATGATATAAT
>CAYMLJ010000195.1:0-3574 GCA_964391395.1 uncultured Ruminiclostridium sp.
GGTAGATAATCTTGAGTTTTTTTATTAATTGCAGAGTCTGCTTCCCTAGGGTTTTTTTCTGAAATTAATTCAGGAGAATACTCGTAAAAACCGGATTTATATGTATGTAGCACATGTTTGTCGCTCTTATGCAAAGCTGTAATTCTGCTGTAAAACTCCATAAAAAATCCCCTTTCATAACAATTAAATTCTATTATACTGATGAAAATATATGACCAACAAATGAAGTGAAAATAGAAGCTATTAAATTTATACCCTTAATTACCTTTCCTAAACAAAAAATTGAATTTAAATGCAAATTATTGGGAACACTCTCATCATATGGGGGTGAAGAATATTTATATAAGACGTTTAAAAACTATCCGCTTTGTATTTCTCTTTTTACTTATCATAATTGCTGTAAAATTATTCAATATCCAAGCTATCAACGGAAAACAATATTCAACAGAAGCTGCCATGCAGCAGAGCCGTAACAGGCTTATATACAGAGAGCGCGGGAATATTTTAGACAGGAACGGAATCAGATTTACAGGCCGTGACACCTACTGGAAAGGTATTTTACAGCCGGTTACACTTTTAAATAGCCCAAATGAATTAAGGGTAATTGCAGATGTTTTGGGCTTTGATTCAGCATATTTAAAAGATCAGCTTTCCAAGGACAATTTACCTTATGTGACCGATATTACTCCAGCCCAAGCAAGGGCTATAACAGATTCTTCGCTGATTGGAATCAGTGTTATTGATTTAAGAATGCGGTATGACGAGCACACATTAGCCCCACATATCTTGGGATATGTAGATGAAAGCGGAGCGGAAGGCTTGGCCGGAATTGAAAAAGCATATCAAGATACACTAAAACGTGGAGGCGGTGTATTTGCAGGTATACTGGCCGATGCCGGAAATAGTTTCATGAGTAATCTTGGTTATCGCATCTGGAATAGTATGGGCAGAGAGCAACTTAATATTCAATTAACACTTGATTATCATCTTCAGAGTATTGTTGAGAAAACCATGGATCGTATGGTAGACAAGGGTTCGGTTGTACTTTTAGATATACTAACCGGAGATATTTTAGCCGTTTCATCAAGGCCAGATTTTAATCCTTCAAATATTAATCCCTCCTTACTGGATGAGGAGCAGCCACTGTTTAACAGGGCTCTGGGAACCTATACTCCCGGGTCTATTTTTAAAATGGTAACAGCGGCAGCTGCTTTGGAAAATGGTTTTTCTCCCGATACTACATTTAATTGTCCGGGGTATGTGGATTTAGGCGGCTTAAGGATGAAATGCACAAGCTTTGAAGAGGGAGGGCATGGAAATATTAATATGGCTCAAGCCTTTGCCAGATCCTGCAACTCATATTTTATTAATCTGGGAATGGAAATAGGAAGAGACAAAATTTTAGCGATGGCAGATAGCTTTGGCCTTGGAAGATACACAGGTCTAGAAAATGAAGGTATTGAAGAGTCGTCGGGAATTCTCCCAAGTTATATCGGAAATGCATCACCGGCCGAAATAGGCAACATATCAATTGGGCAGGGCGAAATATTAATATCACCTGTTCAAGCTGCAAATATGGCTTCAGTTATCGCTAACGGAGGAATATTGAATAATGTGTCTTTAATAGAGGCTATTGTAAATAATCAAGGGGAAAGAATCAGAAATATAAGTACACCAAATTGGAGTAGGGCTATTTCAAAAGAAACTGCGGCCGCGCTTCAGGGTATGATGCTCTTAACAGTTCAATCAGGAACGGGTAAATGGGCCGATATAGGTGGGCACGGCGGAAGTGCGGGAAAAACCGGGAGTGCCGAAACGGGATGGGTAAAGGACAGCAGGAATATTTTACATGCATGGTTTTCAGGGTATTTTCCAATTGACTGCCCGCGGTATGCCCTTTGCGTTTTTATAGAAGATGGGAAAAGCGGGTCAAGTAGTGCAGCCCCTATTTTTGCTGAAATATCGGCACAAATAATTGATGCAGGATACTGACGACGGCAGTAGCTTGCTGCCAATCAGCCTTCGCTATCGCTTGTCTTCTTGGGCAAGCCTTGCATGGGTGCTACTACTGTTTCCTTAAGTCGCTTTCGCTCCTTGTAAACAGTGTAGCGACCTTCAGGCATGGATGCCCTAGTGCCACGGTGCCACGGACGGCAAGGAGCGTAATCGATAAACTTCGTCATATTTCCCTTGTTTTATAATCGAAAGAATAGAAAAATCTGCTTGTGGTGGGCATTTTAGCTTTTAAATGCAGGTAATAGAAAAACTTTTCTTGTAAAATGTGGAACTGAACAATATAATTAACTCATATAAATCAAGGGAGGTTTTAGTGTGAATGAGAAAATAAGGGTTCTAGTGGCTGATGATAATGATGCTTTCGGCATGATTATCACAGAGTTTCTTGAGAGCCAAAATGACATTGAAGTAGTAGCAAGAGTCGATAACGGTGAGGATGCAATTGAAATGATTGAGAAAACAAATCCGGATATTGTTGTTCTTGATATTATTATGCCGAGACTTGACGGATTAGGTGTTTTAATGAAATATAAAAATGTCAATGCATCCGAGAAACCTTTGTTTATCATCTTATCTGCAGTAGGACAGGACACAATAACACAACAAGCTCTCTCCTTAGGTGCGATTTATTACATTGTGAAACCCTTCGACTTAAATGTACTTGTTGATAGAATCAGAGAATTAGTAAGGACACATATTCCCACAGTTATCAGAATGGAGCCATCAGTTCAATCCACAAGTTTATCAAAATCAAATTTTGGAGGGGATAATGTTCAAACAAAAATAACCCAAATAATGAGGGATGTCGGAGTTCCGGCACATATTAAGGGATATCAATATATGCGAGATGCCATTATAATGGCTGTTAAAGATCGTGAAATAATCAGTGCAGTGACAAAAAGACTCTATCCAGAACTTGCAAAGAATCATAAGACAACTCCCAGCAGAGTAGAGCGTGCAATACGCCATGCAATAGAAGTTGCATGGAACAGAGGCAAGGTAGACACCATAAATGATTTATTTGGTTACACTATCAATACTCGCAAAGGAAAGCCCACCAATTCCGAGTTTATAGCATTGGTTGCTGATACATTAAGGTTAAGTGAAAAAGTTGTAAACTGATGATAATGTGTAACAATATGGAATTTGTGACATGTGGGAAAATTTATTTTTTTACTTGTAAAATTAGTATTGCGGTGATATACTAATTCGGTAAGTCAGTCTTATACGCATGGATTTATTCTTTTTTAGATTGAACTCTCTTTGATTGTTTGGAGTGAGTAGTAAAGAAGACCTGATCCAAATAAATTGAGGAGGTATATGACTAATGGCAGACAAAACTTTATCATGCAAAGATTGCAACTCAGAATTCGTTTTTACAGAGGGCGAGCAAGCTTTCTACCAGGAAAAAGGATTTGAGAACGAGCCCCAGAGATGCCCCGATTGCAGAAGGGCAAGGAAAATGGAAAGAAATAACCGTGGCGGAAACAGAGGCTTCGGTGGCGGAAATCGTTGGTAATCGAAATCAGAAAGAAGAGCATATGCTCTTCTTTTTTTG
>CAYMLJ010000196.1:0-3556 GCA_964391395.1 uncultured Ruminiclostridium sp.
GATGAGGTTGTAAACATCATGGATCAGATAAAAGAATTGGGCTATGAGTGTTACAGTCCCATACAAATGCTTGATGACATGAAGCAGCAATCGGCAGGCTTGCGCCAGATACTCTTGGGAATAGGTATAATGTCATTTGTAATTGCGGCTATCGGTATTGCCAACACCATGTATATGTCTATTTATGAGCGTACCCGCGAGATTGGTATAATTAAAGTAATAGGAGCCAGACTCAAGGACATTAAGCAGTTATTTATGATGGAAGCCTGGTGGATAGGTGTATTCGGCGGAATCTTAGGGGTGGCCCTCAGTTACCTTTTGTCTTTCTTATTAAATAAGTTCAATGTAAATTTAGGGAGCTCTGTGATTTGGACACCGGAGGGTGAAGTTAAGCTGGATTCTTCATACATACCTATTTGGCTATCGGCGGTAGCGCTTGCTTTTTCGCCTATTGCCAGCTTAATGGCTGGGCTTTTGCCTTCCAGAAGAGCTATGAAGCTAAGTGTTATTAATGCGCTCAGACAGGATTGATTGTTGAGATAGTCATAAAATGGGTAAATAATATGGGGTGATTTTTTATGATGAATAACTTCATATTAAATACTGCTGACGGAACAAAGCTTCAGGGATATTCTTTGGAACCTGAAAATAAGGACAGTATCAGAGCAGTTGTGGTCATTATTCACGGCCTTGGTGAGCATATGAAACGCTATGGTGAACTTGCTGAAAACCTTGCTTCCCAGGCAGTGGGTGTTTTTGGTATAGATTTGAGGGGCCACGGAAAGTCTCCCGGTAAAAGAGGACATACAGCCCCAAGAAGTCTAATATTAGATGATGTGGATTTACTGTGCAGGACGGTACAAGATCTATATCCCAAAGCTCCCTTATTTGTATACGGGCATAGCATGGGAGGAAACATCGGACTTCATCACAGACTATGCGGGAAATTCAGACCCCGGGGATATATTGTAACCTCGCCATGGATAACTCTATATAATGAAATATCCGGTGTGAAAGTTTTTGCCATGAGGCTGCTTTCTAAAATTGTTCCTGATTTATGCATAAAGAACGGGCTTGATACTAAGTATCTTTCCGGTGACCAAAGCCAGATTGATGTTGAAAGAGATGGCTTGTATCACGGTTATGTTTCTGTAAGAACCGGCTTGGATTGTTTTGATTCAGCCAAGGACATTCTGGCCAAAGCTCATGAGGAGCATGAAGAACTGTTATTGCTTCACGGCACTGAAGACCATATATGCTCAATAGAAGGAAGCAGGGCATTTATTAAAAATGCACCTGGTACATGCACATATATAGAATGGGAAGGCAGTTATCACGAACTTCACCATGACAAAGACAGGGATAAGGTCGGGGAGACTATTCAAAACTGGATATTAGAAAGAAGTAATTGAATAAATAACTAAATTAAGATGGCATCTGCCTCTATAGGCGGCGGATGCCATTTAATTTTTTCAGGGGGAGTATAATCTCCCCCTGAAAACGTTGAATGACGGGCGAAGCCCTTATTGAACACTAAAATTACGAGTCCGATACTCTACGTTGTCGTGTCTCTAACAGCTGTTTTTCAGCTTTTATGTATGCATCATCTATATTACTTTCCATATTTGCTGATGCATGCCCCCAGCAAAAACTGATATTGTAAGGCTTGCCATTTGACCGGTTTAATTCATCAAGGGCTGCTGTAAATCGTTTGCCCAGGACTTGTATGGGATCGTTCTGGATGTTTTTAACCAAAAGGATATAACGTTCAAAGCTTTGATGGGACAAATAATCGTCTTCTCTGATAGAACCGGCAAGTATTTTTGAGACAGACGAAATAACATACTCTCCCTCAGAAAAGCCAAAGTGTTCATTAATCTCATAATAGTTTTCGATTTCCACTATAATTAAAATATATTCCCCTGTTGTTCCCCGGCGCTTCTGCAACATATTTGAAGCAAGAAAACGTACATCTACAAGCTTGTCCAGGTTATCTTTTACATTTAATTCATTTAGACGCTTATTTGAAAGCATAAGGCTTTCATGGGTCTCAGCATTTTCCTCTTTAAGTCTAAGATACTCTTGTTTAAAATATAAACATGAAAAATACCGGCATAATGCATCACCTAAATCATTAATCAGCGGCGCTATATGCTTTGATACTGAAATTATCAAAAACCCGAGAGTAATGTTATCGAAAAATATTGGTCTGATTATCATCGGTTCTTCTATTTTATTTAATAATTGGCTCGGGAGAATATCCATAGCCGAAAAAGGCTTTGCATAGGTGATCACTTTACCATTGGACAGGCCGTAATACAAAGTTCCTTTCTCTGATTCGAATTCAGTTACCGGATTCTCAAATACAATGGGGTTACAGTAATTAACGATATAGCATTGGGAAACATTATTATCTATTAGATGTTTTGTAAGCCTAGGAATTATGTCATTAGGTGCCGATATTTGGAAAGTGCCCCTTAATCCATGAAACCTTGTCCAAGGAATGTAGAAATTATTATCATTTCGAGCTTTTTCCTCACAACCGCAGGTTGACCCCGTTATAAGCTCCGGAGTTATATAATATGTTTGAACACTACTATTACCAAAGATTAACTCAAACAAAACAGTAAGGGCTTTTTTAAAAGCCTGTTTTAGATCTCCGTTAATGGTGGTTAGATACGGAATAGAACTGTAGGTATAACTTGTATTATCGAATCCAGACACCTTTACATCACCGGGTACATCTATGTTATTCTCATTAAAGTACCTAATTGCTGAAAGCGCAGTATGATCATCGGCACAAATAACACCTTCTATGGTACCGTTTTTTATAAGAGGGGCAAGCTTCTTTGCACAATTATAACCCGACATATAACTGCCTGTTCCCTCAAGTATTAAGTCGGGTGGAACTACAAGGCCTAATTTTTTTGTTGAGTTTAAAAAAGCCTTATATCGCAGAGTATAAACAGGATTTGATAGAGGACCGCTTAAATATGCAAAGCTCTTAATATTATGTGAAATAAAATGAGAGATAATTTCATCAAAAGCGGCATTATTATCAAGAATTATTGAAGGTATTACGTCTATTGGAATCCCCAGTGAAACTATGGGTTTGGATGTTCTTTTTATCAACTTATGTATCAATTCCTCAATATTTTGGCATAAAAAAGTGTTTGGCACGATAATTATCCCATCAAGGCACTTAGATTCGGCAATCATGTAAAGTACGCCGGATAAATAGTTTGAAGGTGTATCACTGTCAAAATCGGCACAATTAAACACCACTAAATTAGCATTTAATGAAAACTCCTGAGTAATAAACTCTGGTATTCTATTACAGTATTTATCCTCTAAGGTTCCTATAATAAGACCAATACGCATAAAGAAGACACCTATTAAGGAAATCTGAGTTTCCCGTCTATGTATATAATACCATCTTTAACCAATATAATAAAGTAACAAATCAAAAAGTATTAAATCGGCAAAAAAAGAACTAAAACCATTTTAATAACCTTGAGTAGGCTGTAACATTTTAGTTGACGTTCCCTATAATAAT
>CAYMLJ010000197.1:0-3555 GCA_964391395.1 uncultured Ruminiclostridium sp.
TCCTCTAATAATAAACCTTTAAACTCATTTCCTGAAGCGGCTATGCTGCGGAAATCTTCACATTCGCTGTGACGTAAAACAGCCGGTATTATCCAATCAAGATAATTCCGCCCATTGAGCATTTCATAGTCGGGGAGCTTTTCTTCCTTAGTGTTTGATGTAGAAACCCATCTATTTAAAGCCTTATCCATATTACTTGTTGATCCTGTTATAATAAGCTTTTCGCGCGCCCTGGTTAGGGCGACGTATAAAATTCGCATTTCCTCAGATAGAGTTTCAGTCCTAATTTTCTCCTTTATAGCTTCCTTAGCCGCCGAAGGCCATGAAAGCCTTCTTTTATAGTCTACCGTATCGGGGCCAAATCCCAAATCCTGATGCAGAAGAATACTTTTGTTCATATCCTGCAAATTAAACTTTTTGCCGCAACCCGAAAGAAAAACAACGGGGAACTCAAGACCCTTGCTCTTATGAATGCTCATTATCCTTACCACATTGTCATTCTCACTTAATATTTTAGCGCTGCCCATGTCGCCTTTGCTGCTTTTTAGCTTGTCAATAAAGTTAATAAAATTAAACAGCCCTTTATAGCTTGTTTCTTCAAATTGCTTTGCTCTTTCAAAAAGAATTCTTAGGTTGGCTTGTCTTTGTTCTCCACCCGGCATGGCACCTACCATGCTATAATAGCCGGTATCACCATAAAGCCTCCATATAAGCTGATCGGTTGGCAAATACAAAGATTCCTCTCTCCACTTAGTTAAACTTTCAAGGAATATTTTCGCTTTATTGCATACCTTTATGGACTCGGCTTCAGAAAGTTTAATTAAACCATCAAACAACGGACCTTTGTGCATGGCAAGCCTTATATCGGCTAAGTCATCGGTGGAAAAGGAAAAAATCGGTGACCTTAATACCGCTAAAAGCGGTATATCCTGATATGGGTTATCAATTATCTGCAAGAGAGATAAGACAATCTGAACCTCGGTGGTTTTAAAATACCCGCTCCCGGTGTCTGCAAATACCGGAATCCCAGCTAGAGTCAATTCTTCAGTGAATACATCTGACCAATTTTTTGTTGTTCGCAATAAAATAATAATATCCCGGTATTTTAGCTCTCGATATTTCTTATTCTCCTTATCAAAAACAGCAAAACATTTGTCCTCTCCATCGGTTTTCATGAGCATTTGTATTCTTTTTGCCACCATTCTGGCTTCACATTGCATATTATCAAGCATTTCCTCTTCTTGTTGGGCTGATTCTTCATCATTGCTTTCTTCTGTTTTGTCATAAGATTCGTCATCCCAAATACCGGTATTAATAATATGTAGCTCGGTACCCCCACCAAAGATCATCTTTTCCTGTTCATTTTCCGGAAATTCTGCACCGGGATTCAGAGCTTCATTTTCTGTGTAGTCCAGTTCTCCCGCATTTACCGACATTATCTGGCTAAAGATAAAATTCACCGAATCCACAACATTTTTACGGCTTCTGAAATTCTTATACAAAAGAATCTTTCTAAACGGGCTGTCCTTCTCGGCAGAATATGTATTATATTTTTGCATAAACAGCTCAGGTCTTGCTTGCCTGAACCTATAAATGCTTTGCTTAACGTCACCTACCATAAACACATTGGGGTTTGGGCTGTCAACCTTGGAGATCATGTTTATTATGATTTCTTGAACCATATTACTGTCCTGATACTCATCAACCATTATTTCGTCAAAACGCTCTCTATATTTCAAGGCTGTACCCGATGGCTTAAGCTTTCCATCTTGATCCTTTGCCGAAAGGATTTCCAGGCAATAATGCTCTAAATCATTAAAGTCCAATACTGATTTTCGATTCTTTTTTTCGGTGTACTTGATAGACAACTCCATTACCAAATCGGCAAGACATTTCATCATGGGATAAAGAGTATTCAAATCACCCGAAAGCTCTGATGAATTGGCATTTACGGTTTGTTCTCTCAGTTTCTTTACCCTTTTTTTTACGTCGTCTCGTATAGCTTTAACTATTTCCTGTTTAGATTTATCTGCCTCTTTACCAGCCCTTGGGAGAGTTGAAAAAGCAAATGTATCAATGCCGAAATATAAATCATCCCATATTGTTTGTGAATGCAATTTTTCGCTATTTTCTAAAAGCATGATAAGATTTTCAATATTGGATAAATCCTCCTGATAAACAGGTAGGTATTTTTCTATTCCCAGCCCTGTTTGTATTATTTCCACAGCACGGGTGAGCATGTTTCTCATACCCTCAAGCTCGATTTTTATCGAAGCTAAAAGCACTGTGCCCCATATAGTAGATGCAAAATCGGTTCCTTCGGGGATTTTTAAGGCTTCGGTCATTTCCTCCAGCCATGCTTTTGGCCATGGGCTGCTCTGTATAAAAGAATATAGATTCAGAACTATGTCCATTAGATGCTGGTCATCCCGATTACTGCCATAGCTTTCCAAAAGCTCATAAAAGTCCTGATTATCTTGTTTTTCATATTGCTCTTCGAAAATATCATTTAGGGCTTCAAGCTTCATTAAATAGCTTTCTGTCTCGTCGGCAATTCTAAAGTTTGGGTCAATATTGATATTTTGAAAATTACTTCGGATAACCTCGGTGCAAAAAGAATGAATGGTGGTTATACTAGCCTTTCCCAGTAATACCATCTGTCTTTGTATCTTATTTGAGCCCACATTACTTTCCAAATATTTTGAAATGGCATCGGCAATTCTTTCCCGCATCTCAGCTGCGGCAGCGTTGGTAAAGGTCACTATCAAGAGCTTATCTATATCTACAGGATTTTTTTCATCGGTTATTTTCTTTATTATGCGCTCAACCAAAACAGCAGTTTTACCCGCGCCGGCGGCAGCTGCAACCAGGAGATTGCAATCCCTTGCAGTGATGGCATCTAATTGCTCAATTGTCCATCTGGTTTCACTCATATTGCTTCTCCTTAATACTATCCCATACCTCATCATTATCTTTGTTATATAAAAGTCTGAAGGAATTTTCCTTTCTTATGGTATCAAACTGGCAAACGGGAAGATAGCTACAATAGGTACATGAAGTTATATCCTTCTTTTTATATGGCTTAATATCGGCATTTCCATTCATTATCTCAGTGCCGATATCCTTTAACAGACCCTTTATGTATTTTCGCATAACCTTGAATTGTTCCAATGTTGCTCCTGAAGTGTTTTTACCAAGCACATCGCCCTTATTCACAGTTGCGGGAATTAGCATGGACGAGCCTTCAATGGTATTATCTATTTCTTTAATAAGCTTTACATCGGCCAGAACCAAGCCCTTCATCTTTAGTTTTCTCATTATAGTATTCTCTATTTCCTCTTGGGAAAGGTTTTTACTGTTTCTGATAATTGGGTCATCAACCTTAAAATACAGCATGCCTCCGGGGAAAACCGGACTTTCGCCCTTTTGTTCCTCACTTTCCCAGATTGCATCCATGTAAGTAATAAGCTGAATCTGTAATCCGTAGAAAACATCTGACAGCTTAAAATCCTTCGTTCCCGACTTATAATCGATTATATTAAGATATTTTCCCTC
>CAYMLJ010000198.1:0-3503 GCA_964391395.1 uncultured Ruminiclostridium sp.
GCACTTTTAGGGTTGTTTTGTGTGACATAATTCTTTATACGGTAGGTATCAGGAATATTTCTCAAAGTAAAGACCGATTCGGTTTTCGCGCCTTCAATCGGGGGCACTATGGGTTCAGCTCCGGGAGAGAGTATAAGATAGTCATAGCTTTCCTCATATACTTTTCCATTGGTTTCTCTGATTTCTATGGTTTTTTTATCACGATTTATTTTTGTAACTTCACTTTTTATTCGTACATCAACGTTCAGACGACTTTTAAATGATTCGGGGGACTGGAGTGTTAATTGTTCTGGGTCTGTTATAACATCCCCTATGAAATATGGAAGACCGCAATTGGCAAAAGAAATATAATCCCCTCTTTCGAACATAACAATCTGTGCGTGCTCATCTAATCTTCTGAGCCTGGCTGCAGCAGTCGCACCCCCGGCTACACCGCCGACAATTAAAATCTTTTTTTCCATAGATAACACTCCTCGCCTTTATTCTTAAAATAACTGCTAGTTAATATTTTAACAAGATTATCATATACTAAAGAATAAATTTTATCAGTGACTATGTTACACAGAAAATATTCTAAATAAACTTGCGGCTCAATGTTTTAAGCGGAAGATTTTACTACCACTAAAAAAATATTTTCTCGCCATCTAGAAGATCAGAGGGTTTTTTTAGCTATATTTTGTTTTGATGCAGAATAATTTTTCCGCGGTTTAATGATACCTGCCCTTTTGCTTCCATTTCTTTTAAAAGGCGGCTTATTACTTCTCTGGCAGTACCCAGCTCTGCTGCAATGGTTTCGTGAGTTGCATAAAGTGGATAAGTTCCTCCGGCAGTTTTAGTTACTAATAAATCTGCAAGGCGATCACTTGTACGCTTAAATGTAACATTTTCGAGAAGTCCCAATAAAGAATAAAACTTTGCGGACATAGATGAAAAAAAGAATTTTTGAATTGAAGGAGTTTCAAAAAAGTATCTTTTAAAAAGCTCAATTGGAATAAACACAACCTCGGATACCTGTTCGGCAGCGGCAGCGACAGGAAATGGAATATCTCCTGTACCTAGCATGCAGGCTACTGTAAGCACACAGGTTTCACCCCTACCAATACGGTATAAAGTAATTTCCTTACCATCCTCTGAGAGCTTGTAAATCCTTATAATACCCGACAAAACGAGAATAACACCTGAACACCCACGGCTTTCGTCCAATAAAATCATACCCGACTCTAACTTCTGGTGATAAAGAGAATTAAAGAAATCTTCCTGCTTATGGCCTATTTCAGTAACAAAAGGGAAAGCTTTTTTAAGATTCATCTTTACTTTTTCATCAAGCATAATATTTCCTCCAATTATTCACATAATAGCACAGCACAATAAAAAAAGACAGGGTTCACCTGTCTTTTAAACTTATACTGCTGAAGGAAAAACTATGGGGGTACCGTAAATATCAATAATATTATCAAAGCATATTCTTGAAATCTTCCTTGCTTCTAAAGCCTACAACTTTATTTGTAGCCTTTCCCTGCTTAAAGGCTATAACAGTAGGAATACTCATTACACCGAATTTGCTGGCCAATTCAGGTTCCTCGTCCACATTTACCTTTAATATTTTTACTTTACCGCTCATTTCACCGGCCAATTCATCAAGCACGGGTGAAAGCATGCGGCAAGGGCCACACCATGGAGCCCAAAAATCTACTAATACGGGTAGGCTTGAACCTGAAATTTCTGTATCGAAATCATTTTTTGTAACGTGTTTAACATTCATTGATGCACAACTCCCTTCAAAACTCTTAACAACTAATTTCTTTAGTATTAATATACCCTCTATGCCGGTATTATTCAGTGATAAAGTTACAGTTTGTAAAACTTAATTCTTGTGCTATAATATTTAAGTTCGCATTAGTGAGAAAATGCTTTTTAGCAGACACATATATTTGGAGGGTTATAAATGAAAATTACTAATATAATAAAATCTGCCGGATTGATTATTCTTTGTTCCACTTTGTTTGCCGGATGCTCCGGTAAAAAGGACGAAGATAAAACAGGCCAGACCGAGAATTTTGTTGTTTCTCCTACTCCCACAACAGTTACTATTGAGGGTTACGGAGATATAGAGTATACTCCCGGATATCAACTAACAGCTCCTCAAGAGGGTGATACCACCGCAGTGATTAAAACTAATATGGGGGATATAAAAATCAAATTATTTCCCGAAAAAGCACCAAAAACAGTTGAGAATTTTGTTACTCATGCAAAAAATGGCTATTATGATAATGTTATATTTCATAGAGTAATAGAAGATTTTATGATTCAGGGCGGAGATCCCCTTGGTACAGGACGCGGCGGCGAAAGCATTTGGGGAGGATCTTTTGAAGATGAATTCTCCTGGGATCTTAAGAATTACAGGGGAGCTCTCAGTATGGCTAATTCGGGTAAAGACACCAATGGAAGTCAATTTTTTATAGTACAGAACAAAAAAATAGAAGAAAAGGTTATTAAACAAATGGAACAGGTAGGGTTCCCGTTTACTAAGGAAGTAATAGAATTCTATAAAAACGGAGGGACACCTCATCTTGACTATGCTCACACTGTATTCGGCCAGGTTTATGAAGGAATGGATGTAGTGGATAAAATCGCGTCTGTAAAAAAAGATGGGGATAATAAGCCTTTGGAGGATGTAGTAATCAAAGCTATTGAAATTTCAGAAGGGAAATAAGAAAAAATATAATGAACAAAAAGCAGCGCGGCAGAAGGTTTTTTGCCGCATTTCTTATAATATTAGGTATATTGCTTTTTATGAACACAGCATCTGCACACAACTATTCCAACGATTGGAATTTTGGTGTAATAATGCCCGCAGTAATAGGGCTTTGCTGTTTTGCATATTCTATAATATTTTTACGCGCCAAAGGCCCGATTATTAAGAATAAAAGCTTAAGGACAGCATTTATTGCGGTTTTTATATTTTGTTTATTAT
Source organism: uncultured Ruminiclostridium sp. (assembly GCA_964391395.1). Lineage (GTDB taxonomy): Bacteria > Bacillota > Clostridia > DSM-8532 > DSM-8532 > DTU059. The sequence goes on from CAYMLJ010000198.1 coordinate 2,975, forward strand.
TTTTTATCACAGTGGAAGCCTTGATTATTGCAGATCCATACACTCACGGGAAGCAACAGGCCGGTAGAGTGGACACAGTTATTGTGCTTGGTTGTGGCATATGGCCTGACGGAAGACCTACACTAGCTTTAAAGCTACGTTTGGATAAGGCAATAGAATATTATGAAGAAAACCCTCATGTAAATATTGTTGTTTCAGGCGGTCAGGGCCCTAATGAGCCCTATTCAGAGGCCTTAGCCATGGAAGAATACTTGATAAACCGCAGAATACCTCAAGAAAAGATTTTTAAAGAAGATAAATCCACCAGCACAAGAGAGAATTTTGAATTCTCCAGAAGAATAATGAATCTCCCGGGCGACAAAATAGAAAAAATAGTCTTTATAACTAATGACTTTCACGTATTCCGCGCCCGAATTCTTGCCCGTCGCTTTGGATTTGAAGCCTATGCCATTGCTGCACCGACACCAAGGGTAATAATTCTAAACAGCTATCTACGCGAATTCTTTGCATTTGTCAAATCAATGGTAGT
>CAYMLJ010000199.1:0-3494 GCA_964391395.1 uncultured Ruminiclostridium sp.
TCATCACGAAGATGGAATGTATAAACCTTTCCATCGTCTGATACTTCATATTCTTTTGCTTGACCGGCAACAGGTACGCCGTCCTTATCAAGTGTCATAAGTCCCTCGAAAGCGTGGATAATCATTGTAGCTCCGTCAACTGATGAATTAAGCGCCGGGTCAATAGTGTCAGGGTCAGGCCCAACATTTACATTAAGTGTTTCTCCGGTTACGGTGTTGTTACCGCAAGCGGGTAGAATAATCATTGCAATCATGATTATTGCTAGTAAAAGTGCAACTTTTGTCTTCATTTTTAGTACCTCCATTGTATACTTTGATGTCTGTTAATATTTTTTATATAATATATTTCCTATTTCACCCTATTTAAATGGTGGCAAGCCGCATAGTGACCGGGGGATACCTCCCTGAACTCAGGTTCTTCCTGAGCACAAAGCTCTGTGGCATATCTGCATCGCGTTCTGAACCGGCATCCACTCGGTGGATTTAGCGGGCTAGGTACGTCACCTTCAAGTACAATTCGTTTATTTGCCCGGCTTTGCTTTGGATCAGCAATCGGAATGGCTGATATCAAGGATTTTGTATATGGATGAACGCTGTGAAATATCAATTCATTGCTATCAGCCAATTCTACAAGCTTTCCCAGATACATTACACCGATTCTCCGGCTTATGTGTTTAACAACACTTAAATCATGGGCAATAAAGAGATAGGTAAGACCCATTTCAGCCTGTAAATCCTCAAACATGTTTACTACTTGAGCCTGTATGGAAACATCCAAGGCCGAAATAGGTTCGTCGCATACTATAAACTCAGGATTAACGGCGAGTGCTCTTGCAATACCTATACGCTGTCGCTGGCCACCCGAAAATTCATGAGGGTAGCGATTGGAATGCTCACTGTTTAAGCCAACTTTTTGTAGCATAGTGATAATTTTATCTTGCCTGTCTTTCCTGTTTTGAGCCAATTTGTGAATATCTATAGCTTCACCGACTATATCACCAACTGTCATTCTGGGATTAAGGCTGGCGTATGGGTCCTGAAAAACGATTTGCATTTTACGTCTATAAGGAAGCATATTAACCCCGGTAATATCGGCTCCGTCATATATGATTTTCCCGTCTGTAGGCTCATACAAGCGAAGGATGGTACGCCCTAAAGTGGTTTTGCCACATCCGCTCTCTCCTACAAGCCCAAGGGTTTCGCCCTTGTTGATAAATAAACTGACATCATCAACAGCTTTAACATATTTTTGCTTGAACATATTTCCGCCAACCCGGAAATATTGTTTTAAATTCTTCACCTCCAGTAGCTTCTTACTCATTTTGATCACCGCCTTGCTCGAATTCTTCCTTTTGTAGTAGCCAACAGGCACTATAGTGATCATCATTTATCTGAGTGTATTCAGGCATATTATTTATGCATACCCTCATACAGTTATCGCAGCGAGGGGCAAAGGGGCAGCCCTTTGGTGGGTTGAGCAAGTCAACCGGTGTTCCTTCAATGGGAACCAGCCTTTTATGCTCTTTTTCAGTTAGCTTGGGAATACTGTTAAGTAAGCCCTTTGTATATTCGTGTCTAGGGTTATAAAAAATCTCGTCAACTGTGCCATATTCGACTATTTTCCCGGCATACATTACCGCTATTTTTTTGCATATACTGGCCACTATACCCAGGTCATGAGTAATCATGATAATTGACATACCGATTTTTTTCTTAAGCTCCATCATAAGCTCAAGAATCTGGGCCTGTATGGTGACATCCAATGCAGTTGTAGGTTCATCTGCAATAAGCAATTTCGGTTCACAGGCAAGGGCAATGGCAATCATAACACGCTGTCGCATACCGCCCGAAAGCTGATGCGGATATTGCTTTAGCCTCTTTTCGGGCTCGTTTATTCCCACAAGCGTAAGAAGCTCTACTGCTCGATCTTGAGCTTCTTTTTTGTTTTTATTGGTATGAAGCATAATAACTTCCCGAATCTGATTACCTATGGTATAAACAGGATTCAGGCTGGTCATAGGATCCTGAAAAATAATACTTACCTCGTTGCCGCGGATTTTTTGCATTTCTTTCTCAGTCATTTCATGAATTTTATGGTCGTTAAATTCAATTGTGCCGCCGATAAGCTTGCCTGCACGGTCGGTCAAACCCATAATTGAGTATGCGGTTACGCTTTTTCCGCTTCCGCTTTCTCCCACTATGCCTAAAACATCACCATCATTCATTTGTATTGAAATATCGTTGAGAGCCCTTACCTCACCTGCGTCAGTAAAGAATGACAGGCGCTCATTTTCTATATTCAGTAATAATTCACTCATTTAAAGCACCTCAATTCTTCAGTTTCGGGTCAAATGCATCCCGAAGTCCGTCTCCCAACAGATTAAAGGATAGAATAATCAAACTTATCATAATAGCAGGTGCCAATAGCCTGTACGGATAGGATTGTATTCCGCCGATAGCATCAGAGGCCATGGAACCAAGACTTGGCATAGGAGCTGCAACACCGATACCGATAAAGCTTAAAAAGCTCTCGGTAAAAATCGCAGAAGGAATCTGCAAGGTAGTGGTAACAATCAAGGCACCCATACTGTTAACCAGTAAATGTTTTCTTATTATGCGTCCATGACCGGCTCCTAAAGCCCTTGCGGCCGTAACGTACTCCTGCTCCTTTAAAGTAAGAACCTGGCTTCGTACAATTCTGGCCATACCAACCCAATACAGAAGGGAGAACACTATAAATATACAAATTAATCCTACACCGATTGTATTTATCCACTCAAATCCCGGCACATTATTGGCCAGGTCCTCAAGAGGATATTTCAGTGTTACCATAAGCAGAATAATAATAAGAATATCCGGAACGGTGTATATAATATCTACAATTCGCATCATAAACATATCTACTTTTCCGCCGAAATATCCAGCAACCGAACCATATATCGAACCGATAATAAATACCAAAACACTGGCAACAAGGCCCACTAAAAGCGAAATTCTGCTTCCGTACATAAGACGAATCATTGTATCCCGGCCTAAGCTGTCAGTACCGAGTATATGAGGAAACACTTTCGTTCCGGATTCTTTTAGAGCCAGCTCCTTTTGGGAATAATGCATCGGTGCAAGATTTTCGCTGCCTCTTATTTGCTGCTCATATGAATATGGATAAAAACCCGGCATAACAAAAGCAAAGATTAATACAATAATTACAATGGTTAAGCTAACCATAGCAATTTTATTTCTTTTAAAGCGACGAGCTCCATCCCGCCAGAAGCTTACGCTTTCACGCATTATAACAAGGCTCTGTTTTTCTTCCTTACCTGCAGGAAGGAAATCAGATGCATCCAATTGTAAGCTTAGTTTATTATTAACTTGCTTCATTTTTTACCTTCCTTCCTACTTTAATTGAATCCTCGGATCAATAATCTTATAGGCAATGTCAACCAACAGGTTCATAACAATAATAAGAGCCGCCAGAAAAATAGTAGTTCCCATTA
>CAYMLJ010000200.1:0-1611 GCA_964391395.1 uncultured Ruminiclostridium sp.
AAACATGATATTTTCTTAGCAATTTTTAATAATATTTACCTCAAAAACTCAAAAAACCATGGTAAATAACCTTAAGCACAAGGTTAGCCATTTCCTCGGGGGTTTCTTCCCTTTCTTCAACAAGCCATTTATGCAGGATACTTATGCATCCGGTTATGGCAAAGGTCAATAAATACTCTTTTTTACTTTCTTCTGCACTATATTGAAACGGTATCAGCTTGACGAGCTCCATTAAATCATTGTGGAAGGCATGGTCACCATGCTCTCCTAAAAGCATTGCAAATAAATCAGAATTTGCCTTGGCATATTCCAAAATACCCTTTAAATTTTGCTCTGTAATTGGCATCCGATCGTCCACATAATGCTCTAAAAAGCTCTTTAGGTTTTTTATCACATCATCCTGTACTTGTCGTAAGAGATCAAATTGATCAGTATAATGGGCATAAAATGTACTGCGGTTGACATCTGCTACGTCGCACAAAGCGGTGACTGATATTTTTGATATATGATGATCCTTTAGCAGCTCTACAAGCGCTCCCTTAAGGAGGGCTTTAGTGTATTTTATCCTGCGATCTGTTTTTTCCTTCATGTTAATCTCCTCGTAAAATTTACAATTGAAACCGACAACTTAATTAAATTGTGATGGATAAAAAGCATTTTCGCCAACACTGATGGTTGAATTCCAACAGTATGTTTATTATAATTCAGATAGAAGGATTACACAAGACTTAAATCTTAACTAGGAAGAATATATGGACAGATTTGCAAGAACAATTATAAGCAACCGGAAGAAAATCATCATACTCTTTGTTGTTGTTGCCATAATATCGATGGGGCTCGCACTGCTTGTGGATATCAATTACAACATGGCCGATTATCTCCCTCAAAAGGCTTCGTCTACCACCGGTATTAAGGTTATGAATCAGGAATTTACTCAGGCCATTCCAAATGCAAGTGTTATGGTTGAGAATATTTCGATCATGGAAGCCTTGGACATTAAAAGACAGCTTTCTGAGATTGAGGGTATAAGCGAGGTTTTATGGCTAGACAATGTGGCTGACTTAAAGAAGCCTCTTGGAATGCAGGATGCCAAAACCGTTGAAAGCTTTTATAAAAACGAAAGTGCTCTCTATTCGGTTACCATTAAAAATGGGGCCGAGGCAGCCGCTATAAAAGAAATCCGCAAAATTATCGGACCTGAAGGGGCAATTGCAGGAGAGGTAGCTAATCTGACCGATATGCAAAACGCAGCCGTTTCCGAAGTAGGCTTGGCTGTGACCATTTTGCTGCCTGCAATTATTATAATATTGATTTTGTCTACAACATCATGGTTGGAACCAATATTATTTCTTTCAGCTATAGGGGTATCTGTAGTTGTAAACATGGGCACCAATATTATTTTCGGAGAGATCTCGTTTGTAACGAACTCGGTGAGCCCAATCCTTCAGTTGGCGGTATCTATGGACTACGCTATCTTTCTGCTTCACAGCTTTGGGGACTATCGTAAGAAATATGATGATGTAGAAGAGGCGATGTACCATGCAATTAAGGCTTCAATAACAACTGTAGCAGCCAGCGCGCTTACCACATTGTTTGGATTTTTAGCCCTTG
>CAYMLJ010000200.1:1711-3488 GCA_964391395.1 uncultured Ruminiclostridium sp.
ATAACAACTGTAGCAGCCAGCGCGCTTACCACATTGTTTGGATTTTTAGCCCTTGTTTTCATGGAATTCAAAATAGGGCCCGATTTGGGAATTTGTCTTGCAAAGGGCATTGTTTTAAGCTTTATTTCTGTTATGGTATTTCTTCCCGCATTGACTTTGTCACTTTATAAGCATATTGATAAAACCAGCCATCGCCCATTCATGCCGGAATTCAGAAATATAGGCAAATATGTGTCGAAGTTCTTTATTCCTATTTCTATTATAGTGGGCATCATTATAGTCCCCAGCTATCTGGGGCAGGGGAAAACCGACTTTCTCTACGGTAACGGCGATTTTGACCCGAATCGAGAACTGGGACGTAGCAATATTGCCATAAATGAACAGTTTGGACGTACTAATATTTTGGCCGCTTTGGTACCTAAAGGGGATGTTGCCAAAGAAACTACTTTGACCGATAAACTGGAAAAGCATCCCCATATTAAAAGTGTGATTTCATATGCATCTTCTGTGGGAGCGGCTATACCTTCAGGCTTTTTAGGAAATGATATTACCGACCAGTTTTACTCAGAAAATTATTCCCGTATTGTTCTATACACCGATTTACCTGATGAAGGGGAGAGAACGTTCACTGCGGTGGACGAAATAAACGCAATTATAGGCCAATACTATGATGAATCATACATGGTTGGCCAGAGTGCAACCTTAAGGGATATAAAAAAGGTAGTGGAGGTTGATAACAACCGGGTTAACTTTATAGCTATCGTAGCAGTATTCTTGACTGTATTATTCACCTTTAAATCTCTCGCGCTACCGGTCATTCTCGTGCTTACTATTGAGGTAGCTATATGGATAAATCTCTCTTTTCCTTATTTTAGCGGCACCTCTATTAATTATATAGGTTATTTAGTGCTTAATACCGTTCAATTAGGCGCAACAATTGACTATGCAATTTTACTTACCGATAACTTTTTGCAAAAAAGAAAAATCATGCCTGCAAAGAATGCTATTTATGAGGCTCTCTCAATTGCTTTTAGATCAATCTTAGTCTCGGCATCCATACTCTCATTTGCCGGGTTTACCCTGTATTTGACCTCGTCAAATACTATTGTTGTAGACATTGGATTATTGCTTGGTCGTGGCACGTTAATCTCTATGTTCATGGTAATTTGCTTTCTGCCTGCCATGCTTATGATGTTTTATAAGCTCATAGACAAAACAACCAAGGGAGCGGATTTTTTTAATGAGAAAAGATGACAAAGAGTGTTCATAATGACACACCTTTTTGTCATCCTGAGCGGAGCGCAGCGGAGTCGAAGGATCTTATATATAAACGAAAAGATTCTTCGCTTACGCTCAGAATGACAGGTTGTAATAAAAGATAAAAGATGAAATAAGATAGAAAAGTGATACAAAAAGGGGTAATTTAAATGAAAACTACTAAATCTTTCAGTATTAAAAAAGGAATAAGGATTACGGCACTTATTATCATAGCCGCATTTCTTATTACAGCATATACCCCCGTTCCTTCCGGGGCAGCCTCTTTAAAGGAGGAGGTGGTATATGTTCGCCTCAACAACGATGGTTCAGTCAGCCAAGTCTATGTGGTCAACAGCTTCGAGTTGGGGGAAAACAATGCAATTATAGATTACGGCAACTATGCCTATGTGCAAAATCTTACCGATACTAGCGAAATTAAGCTGGAAAACGGGAAAGTTATTGTAGATGCTCAAGGAAAAGAACTATATTATGAGGGCTTTTTAATGAATCCTCAGCTTCC
>CAYMLJ010000201.1:0-3466 GCA_964391395.1 uncultured Ruminiclostridium sp.
TCCTATATGATTTACTTTTCCGTAGCAATTGCCTTAGCTTTAAGCATAGGCCTTTTTATGCTTCTTCCTAACTTCATTGCCGGACTTTTCAGATTTGATAAATCAACCACCGGCGGAGCATTATTAGCAAATCTTATAGAGGGTATAATACGAATTACTCTTTTTATTTCTTATGTTTATTTGGTTTCAAAGAATAAGGAAATTAAAAGAGTGTTTCAGTACCACGGTGCCGAGCATAAGACTATCTACGCATATGAAAACGAGGAAGAGCTTACCGTTGAAAACGTCCGAAAGCATACCACTCTTCACCCCAGATGCGGCACTACCTTTATGTTTATTGTAATAATAATCAGTATAATTGTTTTTGCTTTTGCAGGCTGGCATAATCCTATAATAAATATGCTTTTACGTCTGGCTCTTCTTCCGGTCATTGCCGGAATTTCCTATGAAGCTTTTAAACTCTCTGCAAGATCCAGCAGCAAGATTGTTCGGTTAATCAGCATTCCCGGATTAATGCTACAAAAGATTACTACCCAGGAGCCTGACGATTCAATGCTCGAAGTTGCTATTGCTTCTTTGAAGGCAGTCTTACAGGAAGCCCCTAAGACTAACCAGGAGACAGAAGCTGTATCTGAGGGTGCTCTATGATACTAGGCCATCTTTTGAAAAGAGCAAGTGAATACTTATATGAAAGAAATGTAGAAGACCCCTCTTTAGAGGCAGGTCTTCTTTTGTCTTGGCTTCTTAAAAAGGATATCGGTTATATTTACTCTAATCTGGAAATTGTTCTAGATAATGAAACGGAAGAAAACTATCTTTCAATTGTTGAAAGAAGAGGCCGCCATGAGCCATATGCCTATATTACCGGTGAATGCGGGTTTTTAGATTATACCTTTTATGTTGATCCAAATGTTTTGATACCAAGGGGCGACACTGAGCTTTTAGCACAAGGTGCCCTCTTTGCTCTCGGACAATCCCCGGCTTTCTTTAATCAAGATATGTTCAGGCTTAAAAGGGGAAACTCCTACAAGGTATTGGATATCGGTACCGGCTCAGGCTGTTTGGCTGTCAGTGTAGCAAAAAGCCAAGCTTCTGTATTTGTCGATGCTGTGGATATTTCCAGCAGGGCTTTGAATATTGCCCGTAAAAATGCAAAACGCTATAATGTTGAAGATCAAATTTCTTTTATAAAAGCAGATTTTCTGGATAAAAACTTTGTTTTTCCCAGCAGCTATGATCTTATTGTTTCAAATCCGCCATATATTCCTTTAAAGGAAATACCCTTCCTTATGGAATCTGTGAGGGATTATGAGCCTCATCTTGCCTTGGCAGCCGGGGAAGACGGATTAATTTTCTATCGTGAGCTTGCTGATAGGGCATCTTCTCTTCTTTCTGAGTTTGGAATTATTCTAGTTGAATGCGGTTATGACCAGGGGTACGAAATAAGTAGCCTGTTCTCCAATAAAGGCTTTAAAACCCTTCTTTTAAAAGATTTATCGGGTATTAATCGAGTAGTAGCAGCAACAAGAGACTAAAGGTATAAATTCTCCGTTTTTGACTATACTCTCAATATGATGGCGATAGAATTGTATTTTTTAAGCAAATGCTGCTTTGATTCGTTGCTATTACATATAATAATATAGACACGGTTGAAACGGGGAGAGTATATGACAGATCAAGTCATCAATAATAAGTCCGATTCATTTAAATTTTTACGAAAATTTGTCGGCGCAAAGGCCCGGGAAGCCGCCAAGCTCGCCGAAAAAGAAGAGATAATACGAGAATTGACAGAGAACATTCAAGATGCCTATACTGAATGGCAAAATGCTATGGCAAATTTTGAGACAGCCCAAAGCAAGGAAATGGTGGACTATTATTCCTATAAAATCAAGGCTTCGGAAATTCGCTATGATTACCTTTTAAGAAAGGCTAAAGAAAATCGGGCACAATAAACTTTCATACATCTTCCAATTTGGACGAATTTTTTCGCACCTTCCTGTATATAAATTAAATAGGGTATAGACCTTTTTAACAAAATGGATACGGCTATCCCTTACGGCTATTAAAAATAACCGGGGATGACCGTTTTCTTTTACTTTAGTTACCTGTATGGTGGGTTTTGTCCTGTAAAAAGGAGGATCAACATGGATAGAGGCCTAATAATATTGGCTTGGATAATCGGTGTCTTAATTGTTTTTGCCTTTGGAAAGGCTATGCTTTTACCTCTTAAAATAATACTTCGTTTGGTGATTAACGGCATTTTAGGCGGTATAGCCATCATCATTATTAACCTTATCGGAGCGCCACTGGGCTTTACTATTTCTCTGAACGTTTTTTCTGCGCTGGTTGCAGGTATTCTCGGTCTACCGGGGATAATACTTCTTGTCATTCTTAAGTTTCTTTTATAGCTAAACAAAAATATTATTTTTTTGTGAAACATATAATGTGAAGGCAAACAGTAAACTATAAGCATTAATATAGAGGGGTATTTACAGAAATGATTGAATCCAAAGATATGATTGAAGCAACTTATGGAATAAAGGTTACATCGATTAAGCCTTGCAGAGCCGGCTATGTTTTGGATACCAATGTGGGAAAAAAGCATCTACGTCAATGTCAGTGTTCGGAAAATCGGATATTATATGTGCATGCCGCAAAAGAGCATCTTTATAATAACGGCTTCACAAATCTGGATACATACTCTGTTTCTTTAGACAATAAGCCTTTTATGGAAATTGAAGGCCAAAATTTTGTTATGACTCCTTATTTTGATTCCAGAGAGTGCGAGTTTAGTGATGACGGTGACACAATAAGAGCTTCAGTCGCCCTTGCACATATGCACAGGTTAGGCAAGGGCTTTAAACATGAAAACGACGCTGCTCCAAACGATTTAGGAAAGCTTCCCGAAAATCTCGGGAAACGCTATGAAGAAATATTAAGAATGAGAAGAAAAGCCGAACGAGAACGAGGAGCTTTTGATTATATATACCTTGACTGCGTGGACAAATTTATTGAGCTTGCTGAGAAAAGCCTTTCCTTGCTTAATGGTACCGAATATGCCCGCCTGGTTAAGAAAACCCTTCTTGAAGGCGGAATTTGCCACCACGATTATTCATACCAAAATATTCTTATAAAAGGTAATATAACTTATATTATTGGCTTTGAGTGCTGCTGCGAGGAGCTTAGAATCTATGATCTTGTTAACCTGCTCAGAAGAAAAATGCGAAAATGCAACTGGAATATCCAAAAGGCCTCTCTTTTATTGGATGCCTATGGAGAAATTGCGCCTGTTTCCAAAGATGAAATTGCGGTTATGACAGCAATGCTTCTATTTCCACAGAAGTTTTGGCGTGTGGCAAATAAATATTACAATTCCAGAAGAAGCTGGGCACAGAAAAACTTTACCGGCATGCTTGAAGAGGTGATAGCCGAATACGACGATCATATCCGCTTTATGAAGCAGTTT
>CAYMLJ010000202.1:0-3455 GCA_964391395.1 uncultured Ruminiclostridium sp.
ATGCCATAAAATACACTCCCGAAAAAGGCAAAATAACGGTGCAGGCTCACTGTGAGAAAGATATTGTTATTATCAGCGTTGAAGATAATGGTATAGGAATACCTGCACCCGATATCGACAGGATATTTGAGAGATTCTACAGAGTGGATAAAGCCCGTTCAAGACAAATGGGAGGAACAGGCTTAGGCTTAGCTATTGCCAAGGAAATAGCAGTCCTGCATGGTGGTGATATAACAGTTAAAAGCAAACAGGGAAAAGGCACAAGTATTTCCATATTCCTACCTGTTAGAAAACCGCGCCAACAGGCACTCTAAATGTTATTTGCAGGTAATTTCGTTTTAAGGCCCATGTAATGGAATTGTAATACAATTTCATGTATACTATTAAGTATGAGTATAGGCAGATTCTGTCTAATTTTTTGTGGAATGTAAAGCCTATTGTATATCCGGAGGAATAGTTATGGCAAAAAAGATAGTCTTCTTGTTAGTCATGGTGTTCGTCCTGCTAATTGCTTCGGTGACAGTATTTGCGGCAGAGACGGATTTGGAGACTTCTAAAGTAGGTTTTACGAAAGATGAAGCTATCCTTGCAGTTGAAGAGACTGGCAAAAAGGTTAGTGTAAGTGGTTTAGAAAAAAAATACGGTGAAATTTTCTTTGGTGAGGATACGGAATCGGATTTAGAGATTGTCACGATAGACTATGGACGTGACTACCCGCATGAAATGCGTCATCTGTTTTATGGCCAGATAAGTGATTTTGATATAAAAAATCCTTATATAATGTTGATGTATATTAAGATTGACGGTGCATACGCCCCTTTATGTGACGTAGAGAGGAATACCAATATGACCGAAGAAGTCTGCTATTTAAAAACAGCAGTCGATCTTGAGTATATTGGATTGAATAAAGTAAATGAAGTAAGGATTATCGTTTTTAGAAAAAATGACGCTGATAACCTTGTTTTGAATGAAAATATTCAGATAACCAACGTAGACATAACATTTCGACGCTGGAATCTTATAGAGAGAGTACAGTTCGGAATAAAAGAGATATTTAATTAATCTAGCCGACTCTGTCCCTTAAGGTCAGGAGTAGCTCACAATGAGGAAAGACAAAAAGGAAAGGATTAAGACCAGAATCCTTATAATTTTAATTGTTGCAAGTGTTATTCAGTTAGGAATCCACTGGAACATGCAAACCCAGGGGCTTCCTTTTCATTTTGTCAGCAAAATATTTACCGGGAACGGAAGAACAGCCAACTTGGATGTAGATTCGCTGAGAAACCAGTATTTTATGCCTAAAACCATTATGGTATCGGTAAGTACAAGCCACTGGAGAATAGATGAGAGGGACCCTCAATTTAAAAAAATCTGGGAAGACATACGGGATAACTACCTTCCATTAATAGTCAAACAGAGGCCTGATAAGGTATTACCCAAGGAAGAATGGGCGAGCATAACCGGGGCAAGATGTATTAGAATAGACTTTGATGCTACATGGCCTAGCAATATTATATATTGGCTGTCGGAAGCTAAACCGGGTGACATTAAGAGCTTTGAAGGAATAAAATCTATTGCTATTACCCCTCAGTTAGACGTTAATGAGACTGTAAATACATTATTTATCTACGATGAGAATCAAATATATCAGTATCAAGTAAACATAAAAAATGAGTTTGTTCCAAAAAGGTATTACTCAAATTTAGCAGATGAAATAAGTTCAAAGAATAAACCAACTCTTAGGCTATTGGCTTCGGTATCCAATTTTACTTCTGAGAAGGATATTTTTGTTTCGCTAAATGACGGAAAAGGAAGTGCTTTTTCCACAATTAGCGCAGCTATTCCGAACGAGATCATTCTGAACCGCACTAATATGGAGAATGACAATATACAAGACAATATTCTTTTAGATAAAAAAGAGAGCCTAAGCGCAAACTATACAGAGCCTTCAAAATATGTTCAATTTACTGATACAGAAAACCTATATAAGCTATATAATAACGGTATCTTAGAATATAAATTCATACCTTCTATTTTTTCGAATCAGGATGATATATCGGTAGCATTCAAGCATGCAATTACATTTATAGAACAACGAAGGCATCTTGCGGGAGAAGCAAATATCTTTTTAACCAGTATAGATAAGGAAAGCAATTATTTAAAGATGGAGTTTGATTATAAATTAGAAGGCGTCCCTATTTATTTTGCCGAGAATCAAGATTCTAAAATTTCGGCACCTATTACAATTAAGGCTAATGCTGAAAGAATTTTGGAATGCCGATGGGTTATGAGAGACTTTACCCAGATTGATAAACCAACTAATTATAGTGTAGATTTTCCTGATTTACTTAATAAGCAAATTGTATCAACTTATCCGGAAATTTTGGTAAGCGATGATAAGTCTTTTGAACGAATTGAGCCGGGCTATATATTTGAGCTAAATGAATTGGAATCAGTATTATTAGCACCAAGCTGGATAATAAGCACCGATTCTAAAAATTACTATATCCCACTTGTAAGGAAGGGGGAATAAGATATGGATTGGTCAAAGGCTAAAACAATACTAATAATTGCATTTTTTATATTGAATATATTTATGCTTGTCATGTTAGCTTTTAATAGCGCAAACCAACCGTTCACAAACGATTATGTCAAATATAGCAAGAATTATCTTACCGCAAAGAATATAAAGATCAAGGCAGTTATTCCCCGTGTTTCAAGAAATACGGGAAAGGTTTTGTACTCTACAAGAAAATTTGATATTGATGCTTTATGCAGACTTATTTTTGATAAAGAAATTCCTTTGTCTGAAAGCGAAGGCGTCCTAGAGATAGCGGTTGGGGAGGAAATGATTATTTTATCCGAAGATGAACTTAATATAAAAGATAAAATTTTTGAAGGAGAACTATGGTATAGTGATATAAAAATATTTGAAGATAGGCTTATAAAGTACCTTAGAAATATTGGATTCAATAAATCGGAATTATCACCTGCAAAATTATCAGAGACAGAGCAAAAAAAAGAAATAATATTTGATATAAAATATAAAAACTTGCATGTTTATGACCAGCAAATAACGGCACAAGTTAATAAAGAAGGTCTCTTAACCATATCTGCGCCTGCAAAAGTGATTAAGAAAGAAAATGGTACCGGGGAAGTAATTTCAGCGTACCAAATTTTAGTCATGGGAGGATTAACGTCAAATATTGTTGTCGAGAATATAGATATCGGCTATAGGCGAATTTCCAAAGGCGATCTTTATGGAGTTCCGGTGTGGCGTATTGAATTGGATGACGGGACCGCGTTATTTTATAATAGTTTTACCGGCGAAAAACTCAACTGATACATATATTATAGTTGTTGGTGGCCTAGGAAGATTATTATTGTAAAATAACAATGAAGACAAGAAAGATATAGTTTGTTTTGCAGTGGGCATATGTTATAATAAGAACCCC
>CAYMLJ010000203.1:0-3402 GCA_964391395.1 uncultured Ruminiclostridium sp.
CTGGGCGGTCGGGCGCCGAGTGGTTTGCTGCTCAGTGTCGCAAGCTTAATCTGCAGTTAATAAATAATCAGGTGGATATAGGAGTTAGAGTAGAGCTCCCCGCAAGAGTATTTGAGAATATTACTGACATTGTATATGAGTCCAAGTTTTTATATAGGACAAAACAATATGGTGATTTGGTCAGAACTTTTTGCATGAACCCCTACGGACATGTTGTAAGCGAAAACGTTGACGGTATAATAACGGTTAACGGTCATAGCTATACCGATCCTGCCTATAGAAGCGATAACACTAATTTTGCAATACTTGTAAGTAACCGCTTCACCAAACCCTTTAATGAACCGTATCAATACGGCAAACGAATTGCCTCACTCTCAAATATGCTGGGTGGAGGGATCCTTGTGCAGCGCTTTGGTGATCTGATAAAAGGAAAACGCACAAATGAGCACCGCTTATCCCAAAGCTTTACTGTTCCTACTATGAAGGCTACTCCGGGCGATTTAAGCCTTGTTCTTACAAAGAGGCATTTGGACAATATAATTGAGATGATAAATGCTTTAGATAAAATTGCTCCCGGAACAGCCAATTATGATACTCTGCTATATGGCGTTGAAGTCAAATTCTACAGTTCAAGGCTACTTTTGACCAATGAATTTGAAACTGAGCTTCCCGGATTTTATGCTATAGGTGACGGTGCCGGAATAACTCGCGGATTGTCACAGGCAGCTGCTAGCGGCGTCCATGTGGCAAGAGTGATAGCTGAGAAATAATTAACAACCATGTGTCATTCTGAGCGTTAGCGAAGAATCTTTAGGATGACATTAAGATCCTTCGACTCCGCTACGCTTCGCTCAGGATGACAAATGTCAGCTACAGCCGCTAAACTTGTATACGTTGCGCAAATCAGCTTCATAAAAACAAGACAAGAAGAATTTCTTGTCTTGTTTTTATTTTAAATACTCTATAGTTCTATTGTTCCATATGCCGGCCTAAGAAACCTGCCGCTGATTGCACCAATTTTGTTTCTACGTCTCCCATCTTGACCTTGGGATCGGTAGAAAGCATTAAAACCGCTCCTATGGCGTCACCCTCGGATATAATCGGTGAAATCACCTGAGAGGTGTATTTGGTATTACCCTTTTCATCTGTTATTACCGGAATACGTTGAGATTCTTCAGATTGAGCTATAAACATATCTCGATTTTCTATAACTTTTTCGATATCAGAGCTTAGCGTTTTTTCTAACAGCTCCTTCCTAGAACCGCCTGAAACAGCAATAATAGAATCTCTGTCAGCTACCGCAATAATGTGTCCGCTTGTATTGTGAAGTGATTCAGCATATGCTTCAGCAAAATCACCCAATTCACCTATGGGAGAGTATTTCTTTAGAATAACTTCTCCTTCCCGGTCTGTATAGATCTCAAGGGGGTCACCCTCTCTAATCCTTAAAGTTCTTCTGATTTCTTTTGGTATAACTACTCTTCCCAGATCGTCAATTCTTCTAACAATACCTGTTGCTTTCAAAAAATTTACCTCCTTCCAAAGACCCGCTGTCTAAATTGTTTCATACATAGTATTGGATAAATTCCTTGATTTATGCAGAAGACAAAAATAGAGTCCTTAAAAAGGACTCTATATCTAAATTAGCATTATTAAGTTTTCTTAAGCTCTTTCCATATACTCACCGGTACGGGTGTCTATACGAATCTTCTCGCCTTGATTTATAAATAGCGGAACCTTAACTTGAGCGCCGGTTTCCACAGTGGCCGGTTTATTTGCTCCGGTTGCCGTATCGCCTTTAAAGCCGGGTTCAGTTTCAATAATTTCTAATTCTACAAACATCGGTGGCTCTACACCAAAAACATTACCCTTGTAAGAAAGAATTTTACAAACTGTATTTTCTTTTACAAAAATAAGGGAATCGCTGATGGTGGAAAGGTTAATGGGTAATTGTTCATAATTTTCTGTATCCATAAAATAAGCCAAATCACCGTCATTGTATAGATACTCCATATCCCTTCTCATTATCTGAGCCTTCTCAAACTTGTCGGAAGGATTGAATGTACGCTCTATTGTAGAACCTGTTATTACATTTTTAATCTTTGTCCTTACAAAAGCCGCACCTTTGCCTGGCTTTACATGCTGGAATTCAATAATCTGAAAAACTTGTCCATCCATTTCAAAGGTTAAGCCATTTCTAAAATCGCCTGCTACTACCATAATAAGTAAACCTCTCTTATAAAAATTCGGTAAATTCTTACCATCTAATATTAAGCCATTATGCTTAGGTATGCAAGAAAAAGTTATGTAGCTTAAAATTTACAGTATGAAACTATATTTCTTTTGTGCCTGTAGAGCGAGTTAATAAAACTCAAAACTATATTATAATCATATCCTTAGGGCTGGTTGTAAAATTTCTTATCTTACCGTCTACTAATACAACCATATCCTCGATTCTTACACCTCCCAAGCCTTCTACATAAATACCGGGTTCTACAGAAAACACCATACCGTCTTTCAGAATATCCTCACTTTTCTCAGACAATCTGGGCTCCTCATGTATCTCTATACCCACACCATGCCCCAAGCTATGCCCAAATGCCTCTTTGTACCCGTTTTCGGTAATTATATCTCTGGCTATTTTATCTGCATTATATCCGCTCATTCCTGATGTAATACCATCCAGAGCAGCTTGTTGAGCCTTTTTTACAATATCATATATTTTTACTAATTCTTTTTTCGGTTCCCCAATAAATATTGTTCTCGTCATGTCAGAACAATAATTGCGGTAAATTACCCCAAAATCCAAAACTATTGTATCGCCATGTTTTATAATATTTTCTGTTGCTGTACCATGACACATGGCAGATCTATGTCCCGCAGCTATAATACTCTCAAACGAAGGTCCTTTTGCGCCCAGTCTTTTCATGGTATATTCTAATTCCGCTGCAACTTCAGTCTCTTTCATTCCGGGTTTTACAAAGCTAATAATATGCTCAAAAACCTTGTCTCCTAAAAGTACGGCCTGCTGTATTCGTTCTATTTCATCGGAATCTTTAATGCTGCGAATCCAGTCTATTTGACTATCGAATCTTGCTAATTTTTTAATTTTTGCAAGCTTTTCCTTTATTCTGTTGTATTCCGAAACAGTAAGAGCTTGGCCTTCAAAGCCAATAATGTCTATGGAATTCTGTTTTACTATATCATTTAATGTAGAATAAAAGCTTTTTTTGATCTCAACAACCTCAATGCCCTCACAAACCTGATCCTCAGCTTGTATAGTGTACCTAAAATCAACAATCAACCATGCTTTATCCATTCCAACCAACAAATAAGAGGTTGTACCAGTAAATCCGGAAAAATATAAAGTGTTAGCTCTTCCGGTAATTAAGCATGCATTGC
>CAYMLJ010000204.1:0-3395 GCA_964391395.1 uncultured Ruminiclostridium sp.
TAAATGACCTCACAATACATTTTGACCCCCTTTACTTGCCGGTATCACTACCGGCACTTTTTTTGCCGATAAGTTCTATGATAGACTGTTTTTTAGGGGATGAAGACTTGAAAAATTTAAAAAGACCTATAATTACAATATTAATATTTTTTATAATTACATCTTTCTTTAGCTTAGCTCAAACAAATCAGGGATTTGCCCAGAGCCTGCTGGCACCAACAGATTTTGATGTTCAGGTACATAAGAATAATATTCATTTGACATGGAAGAACAGTAAAAATGCTAATACTATAACCTACAATATTGTTGAAAGATCTGTAGATAAAGGTGAGTTTCAGCGGCACGCATATCTAAGTGGCAGCACAGAAAGCTATTATGATTATTCTATTTCCAACGGTCATATTTATACATACAGAGTGCAAACCATAAACTCACAAACTGTTAAAAGCCCCTATACTCCTGAAATAGAAGCAGTGTATTTATATCCTACGAATTTTAGGATAGCTAATAAATTCACCAATCAGATTGACCTCGAATGGGAATACCCGACATTAAATGTTAAAAGAGATACAGATTATTATATTGTGATAGAACGAAGGGAAAATACTTATACTGCGTGGGAAGAGATAGCTAATCTTCCCTCTACAGAAACTACTTTTCGCGATTATACTGTAGTTTCGGATACCTGGTATTATTATCGCGCAAGAATTCGCTATGATGAGGATAATTATTCATATTATATTCCTTCAGCTTCAGGAATAAATGCTCAAACGCAACACCCTTTAACAACTCCTCTTTGGGGCCACAGTATATCTCAAAATATAATAAAGCTTTCGTGGGATATGTCTGATTCGTACGAGGGAAGTGTAATACTAAAGCGCAAAACATCGTCCGGAGATTTTGCACATTTAGCAACATCAAGAGAAACAAGCTATCTGGACATCGGACGCACACCAGGAGAAACCTATGCATACAGACTATACATGCAGTCAGAATATGGACGAAAGTCAGAAGAGTACACAGAAATAAATATAACTGCTGAGTTGGTTTCGGCACCATCGGATTTATCGGTCAAAGCAATTTCATCCGATAAAATAATTCTGACCTGGTCCCATCAAGGCGACAATGAAACCGGATTTGAAATTTGGAGAAAGGGCGAGGGACCTTGGGAGCTATTATCAACCGTTCCCAAAAACACCGAATACTTTACTGACAGCAGCGCCTCATACGGACAAAGCTATACCTATAAAGTGCGTGCAAAAAGAGGAGATTATTGTTATTCGGACTTTTTACAGAGTCAATCGGTAAAAAATGAATATCCCGAGACACCCGGTGCCATTCACGCATATACAAACGATGGGCTGCTTTATATATTCAGCGATGATAAAGCCCCTAAAGATATCACTTATACCTTGGAATTCAGAACAAGCATAAACAGCACATGGAGAGATATTAAATCTGTCCAAAACAACGTGCTTATGACAAATTTCGGCTTCAGTAAAAACACCGAATATCATTTTAGAATTCGGGCTAACTTAGGGAATCTTAGCAGTACAAGCCCGGAATTTCATTTTTTCGGTTCTGCCCCCGAGAGACCATTAAACTTAGAAGCACCGGTAGTAGGATATAATCGTGTTACTCTAAAATGGCTTGATCAAACTGATAAAGAAGACCGATACGATATCTACCGCAGCATAAACGGCGTTAAAAAGCTTATAGGAAGTGTTGATAAGGATAGTGAAAGCTTTATCGATAAAAGCCCCGTGACCGGATCAAACTCATATTATGAGGTTGTTGCACGTAATACAACAGGTGTTTCTCCGGCTGCCGGCATTTCTGTTAGAATCCCCGGAATAATTATTTTTCAGGATATTGGATCGTATGAATGGGCCTATGATGCAATTTATAACCTTCAGGGTATGGGAGCTCTTGATAATATTCAAAACGAAATGTTTTATCCTCTCAATGTTATTACAAAAGGGCAAATGGTGCATATGGTTTTAAAAGGCTTTAATATAGACTATGAAGTCTCAGGTCTGTTTCCGCCGACCGATATCACACCTAATCACATATATTACAAGGATATGCTTACAGCAATAAATTTAGGCTTGATTCATCCTGATCCTGACGGCAGAGTATATCCCAATAAAATCGCTACAAGAAAAGATATAATCTTTTTGCTTACCGGTGCCTTAGGGAACCTTGGGTACCCATTAAATCCATACGGAATAGAGCAAATTGAGAGATTTAATGACTTTTGGCAAATACCACAGGAGGAAATAGATATTGTGTCATCCTTTGTGGGCGACGGGATAATAAGCGGAAAAGCCGGCCAGGTGCTGGACTTGAATTCAAGCGCTACAAGAATAGAGGCTGTAGCCTTTATTTACAGAACACTTTTAAAATACAAGATTAACAGATAATTATCCTTTTACAGAAACAAAAATACAGTTAAAAAAATACATACAAAAAGAGAAATAAATATAGATAATAGTATGGAGATTCTTATTTTATCATCCTTGCGTTTAAGACGCTTAGAGTTTAAGCACAATGAAAATATGCTTATTAAAAGCTGTGTAAGGGATAGTATAAGGGAAAATTGCAAAAGGTAAGTATCCCAATAATCACGTACTTTAATTGAGAAAAAGCGATCAAAAAAGGTCTCGCTCACTGGCTTGGCAATCATTATAATTGCAAAATTAACAATGATAAATCCCCAAAGTATAACACTGATGATGTCTATCATTCTTAATATAAGATCAGGGCCCTTTCTTGAATTTACGCCCTTAGATACTTTATTATCCAAGATATGCACCCCACTTCATCAGTCTTTTATTAACCTTACCATATTAAGGATAAAATTAAAAGTGCGTTGTAAATATGTAGAAAATGAATTAGTATAATCGTAAAGCCCCCCTTTTGTCATCCTGAGCGGAGCGAAGCGGAGTCGAAGGATCTTACGTGATAGCATACCAACTCTTCGCTAACGTTCGGAATTACATAGGACTATGGAATGAAATGCGGGAGGAAATATATGTACTCAGAGACTAACGCCCGGATTAATGATTTAATAAGCGGTAACAGTAAAAACCCCCATGCCTTATTAGGTATGCACACAGAAAATTTTAAAATTGTGGTAAGGGTATTTAATGTTCACTCTGAAAGTATCGTAGTAAAAGACATACATTCCGGAGAAACATACCAAATGAATCGTATTATCGAAGAAGGATTATTTGAATGTGTTATCGACGACCGGGATACACCATTTAAATATGTTCTTATCCACACCACAAAAGACGGACACACATATCAGGTTATAGACCCGTATTTCTTTTGGCCCACCATCTCGGATTATGATCTCTATCTGTTTAATCAGGGCAATAATCATCGCATTT
>CAYMLJ010000205.1:0-3380 GCA_964391395.1 uncultured Ruminiclostridium sp.
ATTACTAGATATATCGTCAAAAGTAATGATTGACCTTATAAAATTCCAAAAAATTAGTTGGAGTAGTATTATAAAAACCAGTGACGGGTTGATTTTCTATAGCTTCTACCCACGCTAGAGCAATTCTTTCAAGGGCAACATGCTTTGCATTTATATCGCACAAAATGTATATTAATTTATATATACCAACATAGATGTGTTCATAAACCGGCTTTCCAGCAGTATAATATAAGATTTGCTACTTCCTAAAAATAACCATTCCCCGCATAAGGCTCTATAATTTCTCATACAACAACCGGCGTTAAAGTAATAGTAATTAAGTGAAACTATTTCTTTGTATGTGTCTGTTTGTTTCAAAACTAGAAAAAAACATCAATCTCTTAAAAGAATATACTGTATTGAAACTGAATATATATTTTAGGAGCAATAGACATGGACAACTACGGTATATTTATGAAAATGATAACACTTAGCATTAATGAAATAAACGATACCATTGACCGCTTATATACAACCTGTAATTCCTGTACAAAAAATATGCTTTTAAACCGGCTAAGAAAAAATATGACCAATCTGTCAATGTTAATTAAAGGAGTACAAAATAGCGCCAATACCGGAGGCAACAACTCAGCTTACAATTCTGAAAAAGTGTTCACACCCGCCGAATTGGCCCGTTATAACGGTAAAGACGGAAACCCGGCATATGTGGCGGTAAACGGAACAGTATACGATGTTACAAATAATGCGGCTTGGGCCGCAGCAACACATTTCGGTTTGATCGCAGGCAGGGATTTAACAAATGAATTTGCGTCCTGTCATGCCGGTCAACCTATTCTTAGCAGTTTAAAGGTGGTTGGGAAAATGGCATGATGAATCAAGTGAATAATAATTGCACTCCCATACAGATGAGGCTGGAAACAGCCTCAGTGCTTGTAAATAAGGCTATAAATTTAATCAATCAAAAGGAATGCGAAAACCGAGGGTTTGCTTTTTAGAGGCTTTGAAAAAATGCTTGAAGGCCGAAACCCATTTGACGCTGTATATTTTACTCAACGAATATGCGGTATTTGTTCGACGGCACACTCTATTGCATCCTCCCTGGCACTAGAAGATGCGTTAGGAATTATAGTTTCCCAGCAAGGCAGGTATCTTAGGGATGTTATTCATGCGTGCGAATTTCTGCAAAATCATATCCGCCATTTTTATCAATACACTCTACCGGATTTTATCAGGCTACCTGAGGGAAATACTTTATTTGAGACTGATCATAATGATTTCAGACTGCCAAAGACTAAAAATGACCTAATAGTACAGCATTATTTTGATTCTCTTGAAATTAGTCGAAATGCCCATGAAATGCTGGCTATCTTAGGTGGGAAAGCACCTCATAATCATGGAGTGTTCATTGGAGGAGCAACGACTCAGGCTTCAAGGGATAATATAGAAAGCCTGAAAATAATTACATATAAAATAAGAGAGTTCATAATAGGCACAATGATTCCCGATGCTAATACAATTGCCGATTATTACAAGGATTATTTTTACAATGGAAGGGGATATGGTAATCTTCTAAGCTATGGTTGCTTTGACAGATATGAAAGTCTTGGCACCCTATATGTTAATCCTCTTGTATATAGCAATGGCTCTATTAGGGCTTTTAACCCCGATAAAATTACAGAGAATATTCATTCATCATGGTATACAGCACAAAGCGAAACCAGTAAACAATTTGAATCAGTAACTGAACCTGACATTAATAAACCTGAGGCTTATTCCTGGGTAAAAGCGCCCAGATATGAAGGCTTGCCTTTTGAGGTAGGTCCTCTTGCACGGATGTGGTTGTGCGGCGGATACCGAGACGGAATATCAACAATGGATCGAACGCTGGCAAGAGTCTTAGAAGCGAAAAAGCTAACTGATATTATCCTGACGCTACTAAATAATCTGATTCCGGGCGTTGATGTACAAAAAGAATATGAAATCCCACAGGACGCTTATGGAGCGGGTTTAACTGATACAACCAGGGGCGCATTGGGACACTGGATAAAGATTGAAAATGGACTAATTTCTCTTTATCAAATTATTACTCCCTCAACGTGGAACCTTTCATCACGAGGTCGTGATAATCTGCCGGGACCTTGTGAAGAAGCACTTGTTGGCACTTTTATCAATGACACTGATAGCCCGGTTGAGTTGGGAAGAATAATCCGTTCTTTTGACCCTTGTGTGTCCTGTGCGACCCATGTTTATTGTAAGGGTAACCTTGTGAAAACAACCAAGGTGGTGCCATGAATAGAATGCTTGTAATAGGTATCGGAAGCCTTATAATGACCGATGACAGGATTGGTGTAAGAATTGCAGAGAAAATCCGGGATAACCTTAATAAACATAATATAAAAGTCTTGATTGGAGAAACCGATGTACAATATTGCATTAGTGAAATCAGAGCTGATGATTTCCTTGTCATAATAGATGCGGTTATTCATGAAAAAGAGCCGGGAAATATTGAAATTTTATCTTTGTTTGATGCCATGAAAAGCCATGTAAAACTTCACTCTCAACATGATTTTAGCCTTATCGATGCCCTTTCATTGAATTATCCGAATATAAGAGGTTATTTCATAGGTATCGAAGCTGACAAAATCGAGTTCGGTTTTGAACTTAGTGATGCTCTTAGGAAGAGATTTGACAGCATCTGCAATAATGTGTTCGATGCGATTATTAAAATGAAGGAGGAAGCCGAACATGCATGATACGCATTTAATTGAGAAGATTTATGAGTCTGTGGCCGAGTTATGTCGGCAAAATTTTATAGTTAAGGTTAACAATCTGGATATTGAGGTTGATGAAGGCAGCCATATCAACGGACCACACCTTCTTGATCATTTAATTGACCGTGACAGCTCACTGTTCGGCGACTGGACTAATATAGATGTTAAATACCGGCCCTTTGAAAAGCTTACGGCCGTTATTACAAGCATAGACGGAGAGTCGAGTGAATGATTTTTTGTGGTAAGGGATTCCGATAAAACATATAAAAATAATAATAAATTTTAATTATTAATTAATCTTTTAATAGATATAGTCTAGCCGTAATACTGACATCAGAAATCTCTCAAGGTGTAATAAGAACAAATTATAACTATATTAATATGTCCCCCGCCTCTATATGCAACGAGAACCGCTTTATTATTTTAGAGGGAGTACAATCTTCCACGTTAAAAGATGAATTACGGAGAAAGTACTTATTGATATCTCGATATTACTTAGATTTGATAATTATATTTATTTTTGTTACAATTAAAATAATTTATTAAATAATTATATTGAATAATTGTATTTAAAAACTCAGATAAAAAGTCTATGTAACATCATATTTT
>CAYMLJ010000206.1:0-1437 GCA_964391395.1 uncultured Ruminiclostridium sp.
CTAAGAAATGATGGAAATCTGTATTCTCGTTATAGTACAATGGACATGACATTAAATAAGCACACATAAATAAAATGAGGTAAAAATGAACAGTTTAGACGCAAAATACATTAAAATGACACAAACACCCATTCCAAAACTAGTAATAAATCTTGCTATCCCCAGTATAATCAGTATGGTAATTACCGCTATTTATAACATGGCTGACACTTATTTTGTAAGCCAGATTAATACAAGTGCATCCGGTGCAGTAGGAGTATCATTTTCGCTGATGGCAATTGTACAAGCCATAGGGTTTACTATGGGAATGGGTTCAGGAAACTATATGGCCCAGCTTTTAGGTCAAAAAGATACCGAGAACGCTTCTAAAGTTGCTGCTACAGGTTTTTTTACCACTTTTGGAATAGGGGTAGTTTTTTCGATTTTAGGCATGATTTGTCTTAACCCATTAGTACGTTTATTAGGGGCAACACCGACTATCCTTCCCTATGCTATAGACTATACCCGCTATATATTTCTGGGAGTTCCTTTTATGATGTCTTCCTATGTGCTTAATAATATTCTCCGTTATCAGGGAAGTGCCTTCTATTCAATGTTTGGAATTGGTTTTGGTGGAATTATCAATATTATTCTGGACCCCATTTTTATTTTCAATCTTAACATGGGTACAGGCGGAGCTGCATTAGCAACCAGTATAAGCCAATTTATAAGTTTCTGTCTTCTGCTTTTTGCCTCGGGCAAGGGGGGAAATCTTAAAATAACCTTTTCAAATTTTAAACCTAATTTAAAACTTTATAAGGAGATTTTAAGAATCGGTATGCCATCATTCTATCGGCAGAGTTTAGCAAGTATTACAGGAGTAATTCTTAATCAAACCGCAGGACCATTTGGCGATGCCGCTATTGCCGCTATGTCTATAGTAGCGCGCGTATTCCATCTTGCCTTTGCAGCTTTATTGGGCTTCGGGCAGGGTTTTCAGCCCGTGTGCGGATACAACTATGGAGCAAAGCTCTATCACCGTGTGGTTGAAGCATTTTGGTTCTGCATTAAGGTTACTGCAATTGGTCTTACAATAGCCTCCATAATAGGTTTTATATTTGCCCCGCAAATAATATCTATCTTTAGAAAAGATGATCTCAAGGTTATTGAAATAGGTGTAGTAGCGATGCGATATCAATGCATTGCTTTCCCTCTTTCATCCTGGATAATTATAAATAATATGCTGGTTCAAACAATCGGAAAGACAAGAGAGGCTTCTATATTATCTCTTGCGAGGCAAGGTTTGTTCTTTCTTCCGCTAATACTGATTCTGCCTTCTTTTTTGGGATTGACCGCAGTACAGTTAAGTCAGCCTCTAGCAGATTTGGCAACATTTACATTGGCTCTTCCTATGGGTATTAGAGTTATCAATGAACTAAAACAGCTTCAAAAGGTGCA
>CAYMLJ010000206.1:1537-3374 GCA_964391395.1 uncultured Ruminiclostridium sp.
ACAAGTTCTAAAATAGCCGGATTCTTTTCATTTCCTTCTTTGACACAAAGAATATTCATGTAGTTATTCTTTATAACGTCGGAATCCTTGTCTTCAATTGCCAATGCATCGGTTGTAGCGTTTAGTCCGGCTTGAATAGCGTAATTACCATTAATTACCGCCATATCTACGTCCTGCAGTGATAATGTCAACTGAGCAGCTTCAAGCTCTTTTATAACAAGATTCTTAGGGTTTTCGGCAATGTCCAGTATGGTTGCCGTAAAGCCTGCGTTATCCTTGAGCTTTATAAGACCCTGGGCTTCTAAAAGCATGAGAGCACGGCCTTCGTTAGTACCGTCATTGGGAACAGAAATTATTGCGCCATCCTTTAAATCTGCGATAGAAGATGTTTTGCCTGCAAATATACCAAATGGCTCATAATGTACAGCTGCCACCGATACAATATGTGTCCCATTATCTTTATTAAACTGATTCAGGTATTGAACATGCTGAAAATAATTCGCATCCAAATCGCCGCTTTCAACATTGGTATTAGGCTGAACATAATCTGCAAACTCAATAACTTCAAGAGTTATGCCTTTCTCGGCGAGGATTTCTTTCGCGACATTGAGAATCTCAGCGTGGGGTGTTACACTAGCACCGACCTTAATAGTCGAGTCCTTTTTGCTTGCTCCGCAGCCTGCAAAAATTGTGAGTATTAATGTGAGAGCTAAAGCTAATTTTACTATTTTTTTCATAATCATTCTCCTTCTATATATTACTTCATCTAATGCGTTTGTCGCATTTGTTTGATATCATATTTCCAATCTCTTGGAATATCTGAACAATAATAATCAGAATCACTACCATGACTAACATTATATCGGTCTGAGAGCGGTAATATCCATAGTTAATGGCTATGGTACCAAGACCTCCTCCGCCTGTAAACCCTGACATGGTAGTATATCCCAAAATAGTAGTTGTCGCAATTGCTGCACCTACTATCAAGGATGGTTTTGCCTCGGGCAGCAATACTTTGCACACAACCTCCATGGTTGAGGCTCCCATTGACAGGGACGCTTCTACAACGCCCCGATCCACCTCCTTTGCCGAACTTTCTACCAAGCGGGCAACAAAAGGTGCTGCAGCAATAATCAATGGAACAATGGTAGCCGTAGAGCCGATTGATGTTCCCGTTATTAATCTGGTAAAAGGTATAATGGCTACAAGCAGAATTACAAAAGGCACTGAACGTAAAAGGTTGACTATACCACCAACTATTCCGTTAATTGAGGGGGACGGTCTTATGCCTTCCTTATCTGTTACTGCCAGAAGCATTCCAACTGGCAGACCTATAATATATGCCATAACAGTTGAAACTATAGTCATATACAAGGTTTCCAGGAGGCCTTGACCTACTAGTGCCAGCATATCTATACTAAACATAATCCTTTTCCTCCGAGTATGTAATATTCTCAATATCAAGGTAGGTTGATATCTTTCGCACTATTTCTTCATCATCGGGCAATTTAATAATCATATGACCGAAGACTTGCCCATCAATATTCTTGGTGTTTGCAAAAACTATGCTTACAGGCGCACCGCATTTTAAAACCATATTTGCAATTATAGGCCTATCAGCGGAGTTCCCTTCAAAAACCAATCTTAGGTATTTCCCGCTGCCGGAAATCATATCGGTATACTCCCCTCTTGGGAATATCAGCTTCTTTGCTGCAACCGTTTTTGGATGGCGAAACACCTCATCCACTGTACCGATTTCTTCTATGCGGCTATTGTCAATAATTGCAACACGATTACATATTTGTTCGATAACCTTCATTTCGTGGGTTATGATTAT
>CAYMLJ010000207.1:0-3368 GCA_964391395.1 uncultured Ruminiclostridium sp.
CATCACTAAAGCCTTTAAATGACAAAATCTTTTAAATATCTGCTTCTGTTTGGAAGTCGCAATTTTTTTAAGGCCTTTGCTTCAATCTGCCGAATTCGTTCACGTGTTAAATTAAAATAGTTTCCCACCTGTTCAAGCGTATGTGGATTCCCATTATTAAGACCAAACCGCATCTCCAGCACCTTTTGCTCACGTTCACTTAAGGTCTGCAATTGCTTTTTAATTTCCATCTGCAAAGAAGTATCTATTGCATTTTCCTCAGGAGAAACCTCACTGGTGCACTCAATAAAATCTCCTATAAAAGAGGTTTCACTATCATCAATGGGAGTATCCAAAGAAATCGGATGTGCCGCGATTCGAAATGCTCGTGCAACAGTTTTTTCCGATATACCAAGATCTTCAGCCACCTGTTTATCATCAGGCTGAATTTCATCCTCCTGAGCCATGTTCTGAGCAGTTTGCATTACTTTTCTGACAATTTCATTCATATGCACCGGGATACGAATAGTACGATCTGTATCATCTATTCCCCGTGAAATTGCCTGCCTAATCCACCATGTAGCATAAGTAGAAAAGCGAAATCCCTTATCATATTCATATCTTTCCACAGCCTTTATCAGTCCTAAATTTCCTTCTTGGATTAAATCTAAAAAGGATAAAGAGTGGGTTCTTGAATGTTTTTTTGCGATACTAATAACAAGGCGAAGATTTGAACAAATCAATATATCTCTCGCTTCCTGATCTCCTGCCTCAATCCTTTTCGCTAATTCTATTTCCTCTTCCGCCGACAAAAGTGGAGCTTCCGACGCGGCAATTAAGTAATCCCTAACAGAATCAAACCCTGTCAGGGAACTCATTTGTGCGTTTCCCCCCTCTTTTTTTTCCAGAAAAACTCCTTTATTTAAATTATTATTTTTCACTACGGTCTCTCCTCTCTGTATGATTCGCTAGTAAGAAGCGACATAAAAAAACCGTTCCATACTCTTCATGCAAAAATGTTGTGCCTGAATTCATGATACGGCCGAATTTAATTATAACATAATTTTAATAACATTTAATGTAATCGGATGTATAATTAAGTTTTATGTTATTTTACTCTATGTATAATAATAATTTTATATCATCTTCCCTTACTATTTTCATCATTAACTTTTCCCCGTTATACATCACTTCTTGGCATATAAATTCGCATGCCGTATATTTTAACTTATAAAGAAGGTTATATCTTATGAACCAAGATTTACATCAATAGTATCAATTTCCTACACTGCCTAATATTATAATGATATAAAGCAGACCAATTAAGAGGAAATAATATGTTAGAAAAAGTAAAAAAGCAGCCCGTTGAGGTAGTAGACATTACTAGTCCTGCAATGAATTCCATGTTGGGAAAATACTTTATAGGTCAAACCGGAATGCTGAGTTTTGGAAATAATTATGATGCCTGGGGTGGGATAATTAATCCAACTTATTCAGACGTCAATCTATACTTTGATATTTTTACTATTACAAACTTTTCATCCCAAAGTTTCAACGGGGAAATTTGGTTGAACGCCAAGCCACCAAAGAAAGCAAAAATCTCCTCCACGGTTACTCCATCAAATCAAGCTATTTCTCCTTCTCCAAAGCCAAAAGCTATAATGGAATATGCCGATTATATGGCTGAATCGCTTACAGGAGGTGTGAATATTTTTGGTAGAATTGTTTCTCCAAATTCCACCCTTGTAAGTGACTCACACAAGGGCTCTATAATAATAGCTCCTGGAGGCTCATTTTCAATACTTTTAAAATCACCAGGGCCTCAGAACATCAAAGGAACGATCGTTCTGACCTGGTGGGAGGAAAAATCCACTTAAGTTTACAAAATATAAATATGCAAAAATCCAATTCTTTTTCATGTGCAAAAAACATCCAAAAACAGAAAAGTTCACTTTACTTTCAATTGATACATCCTGGAACCAATCGAATGATGCTTCAGTGATGGACTGTGAACCAAGTTTCCAATTTCAAAGGAAACATCCATACTTTTCTTGGAACCTCATCATCGCCTTTTTGTATTTACTGATAAGGTTTATCTGCCAGATTAACAACATAGCGATATATGTATTCAGTCGATCATTCCAAAGTGCTGAAACGCCCGGACATAGATATTCTCGTTTAAATTTTTTCTGTTGGGTATAGTCTTTGGTGATGACCGTAATTTTCCTTGGAATGTTATTGGTGCTATATAACCCATTTATATCCAATCCGATGATTATAACAGCATTGCCAGTGTTCCCGCTACGATAAGGCAGAGCCCCACAGCCGCCTTCTTTGTTAACCTTTCCTTAAATACGAAGTAGGAAAAGGCAATTGTCACAAGAATGCTCAGCTTGTCTATTGGTACGACTACACTCGCAGGACCATCCTGCAGAGCCTTATAATAGCACAGCCAAGAAGCTCCGGTAGCAAGACCGGACAAGCAGATAAACATTAACTCTTTCCTTGGCATCTCTCGTATGGTATGTTGCTTCCCGGTTACAAAAACTACAATCCACGCCATAATAAGCACAACACCGGTACGGATTGCCGTTCCAAGATTAGACTCAACCCCTTCAATTCCAATCTTGCCGAGAATAGCGGTAAGGCTGGCAAACACAGCAGATAAAACAGCATAAATAAACCACGATTTACTCTTATCCTTTTGTTGCTCTTCTGTTGCCTTTTTCTGAATCATTAGATAAGTACCTATTGTCATCAGAACAATGGCAATACCCTTTATCCATGTAATACCTTCACCAAGAAAAATCAAGGCAAGAATAATGGTCAATATAGTGCTTGATTTGTCGATTGGCACAACCTTGTTGATATCGCCAATCCGCAATGCGCGAAAATAGCATAACCAAGATGCCCCTGTCGATAATCCGGACAAAACAAGAAATGTCCATGTATACGCACTAACTTGGCTGATACTGCTTCCCGATCCAACTATC
This sequence comes from uncultured Ruminiclostridium sp., assembly GCA_964391395.1. Taxonomy (GTDB): domain Bacteria; phylum Bacillota; class Clostridia; order DSM-8532; family DSM-8532; genus DTU059. The sequence goes on from CAYMLJ010000207.1 coordinate 2,973, forward strand.
AAAACCATTATCCATGAAAAAATCAAAACAATAATGGTGCGTATGGCAGTAGCTACATTAGAATCGGTATTTTTAATCCCGCTTTTTGCCAAGATTGCGGTCAGTCCGGCAAAAAAAGCTGCCCCAAATGCGAAGCCAATCCACATAGGTATTACCCCTCTTTATGATTTATATTTTGATACACTCATAATACCACAAAGCGCCTTATTTGCAATTTTCATCATTTTTGTTTCTTATTTTTGCAGTCGGGTCAGTATTCACCGTCTTAATTATCATAAGATAATTGAGCAGTCTTTATCTCTATGAATTTTTGAGTCTTTCTGTTTCTTCTTCTATCATCTTCGTATCAATGCGTTCAAATAAAATAGTTACATTACTAATCCGTGAACCTGATTC
>CAYMLJ010000208.1:0-3365 GCA_964391395.1 uncultured Ruminiclostridium sp.
TCCCACACTTTCAAGCAAATTATCAATATTCATTTGTTTTTTATACAGCGAAGAAAAAAATTCCAGATTTTCACGACCTGTCAGTTTCTCGTACAAGCTGGGGAACTCAAAATCCACTCCTATATTTTCGTAAAAGCCTTTGTTACAACGTCTCACTTCTTGTTCATTTACTATAACACTGCCCTCATAGCCAGACAAAAGTCCCGTCAGTATTTTTTGCAAAGTACTCTTTCCCGCTCCGGATGGACCTAAGAATCCCAAAATTTCTCCCGGTTTAACTTCAAAATTAGTTTTCTCTATGAATGGTTTTCGTGTATAGCTGAAGCTCAGGTTATTCACACTTATCATAGTGGTTCTCCTTTAAACATTTGAATAACAACACCGTATATCATTAGTTTAAGAGCATCATCAAAAATTTTCTCTCCTATTTCGTGTTTATGAAGCATTGATAAAAAAATACTTCGCAAAGCAGCACTAAATACAGGTACTTGATCCGCCCTCATATCGGGAACCAAATATACAAGCTTTTCAAGGTTAAAGTCATCCCTGGCGGCATGCTCTTTAGCAATTTCCGGGGGTAACTTCCTTAATATCAACTCCATTTCACCGCTTGTTATAGACTTTAAAATAAACGACTCTTCAGCTGTTTTATATAAGTTAAAAATTAATTCAGTGAGCTTTTGGGCATTTATTCCGGCTTTTAGGCCTTTTATTTCAAAAGTTAGTTTTTCCTGTATTTCATCATGAAAAGCCATAAAAACATCAAAAAGCAAAAGCTCCTTGGATTTGTAGAAGAGATAAAATGTGCCCTTAGGAATATTCACTCGCTTAACAAGCTCATCAACTGTTGTTTTTCGCACACCATACTTAATAAGGCTTTGTTTTGCTTCCTGTATCAATCTTCGTTTTATATATGCACGCTCACTGTCAGAAAAGGATTTTGGCATTATTACAACCCCAGTACTATTTGACTGATATAATCTTTTTAGTCATTATAATGCTAATAGTATTTTCTTGTCAACAGAATTATGTTAAAAATATGTTTTGGCTCCACTCAACCTTGTTTGCGGAAACATATTCGCTAATTAGATACTCAAATAGTCAACTTGGTCCCCAAATTTATTAAAGTTTATGGTTTATCAATCCATTAAACTGGGGATAAATATTAAATACGTTACATCTGGAAGGAGTGTTTAAAATGATCAATGAAAAAGTAGAACTTTTATTGAACCAACAAGTTACACATGAATTATATTCAGCACAGCTATATCTTTCCATGTCCTCATGGTTTTCAGAAAAGAGTCTTGATGGATTTGCAAAATGGTATTATATTCAGGCTTATGAAGAAAAAGCCCATGCCATGATAATCTATAATTACATCATAAAAGCAGGTGGAAGAGCACTTCTAGAGCCAATAAAGGCCCCACCTCACGAATGGGATTCAGTTTTAGATGTTTTAAAAGAAACAATTAAACATGAAGAGTTTGTCACTTCTCTAATTTACAACATAGTAGATATAGCCAGGCAGGAGAAGGACTTTAAGGTTGATCAATTTTTCCAATGGTTCATTGACGAGCAGGTTGAAGAAGAGGATAACGCAAATAAGAACAAAGATAGATATGAAACCATGGGTATGGACGGCAAGGCTCTTTACCTTCTGGATCAGGAAATGGGAACAAGAGTTTATACCGCTCCTGTATTGCTTACAACATTGGAAGCGGAATTATAATAATAATCGAGTAGGGAGAAATTTCTTCCCCCTCTCAGTCGAGTAGCAAAGGGGAGTTTCACCCCAATGCTCTCACAGAACCGTACGTGAATCTCTCGATTCATACGGCTCTTATCATTCACCTTATGGAGTCCATCCCCGAGCCCAGTGTGCAAACATTCTGGGCTCTCTTTTTGACAATTCTTTCAGCCAAGCCAGTGCACGTTTCCAGTGTCCACGGAATCGTTTGTATTTGCACACTGCCCATTTCACCAGCCTTCTGTTCAGGCAATCCATTGTATACTTTACTGCCGACATATTGAATCTTGTAAAGTAGTTCAGCCAACCTCTCACTACAGGATTTAGCTTCTCCGCTATCATTTCCACTTTGCTGCCTGCCCAGCTGTGCACTTTCATCTGCCGGATTTTCATACGGAAGGCCTTTGCTGACTTCTTGCTTACCGAAGGAAGGAAGTTCCATTGCAATCTACCGGTTTTATCTTTTATGAAGGTTGGTCTGAACGTATACCCGAGAAAGTCAAACTGTGTATTTTCATATTCTTTCGTTCGGTCCTTATCTTTGCAGTATACAATCTTCGTTTTCTGAGGATGCAACTGTAATTTGCATTCTCCCAACCGTTCTTCCAGGTCTTTTAATATGCTTTCTGCTTCCTCTTCTGTCCTGCAATGAATGATGGCATCGTCTGTGTACCGCTCAAACGGGATAAGTCGTCAATCTTTCCTCGTCTACCTGCCTAATCTACCTGCATGGGTTACGATTGCCTTTTGGACTTCACCGCTTGATGCCAGTTTATCCGCCATGCAAGCCTTGGTATCAGGTTTCTGTTCGTCAGGCTACGATTTCGCTATTGCTTCTTCTCTCCCACACCTCACGATGTGAAACTTGCAAGTCGCTTCGGGGTTCGTCGGCAACTACGCCCTTTGTGGACTTTCACCACAGATTTACGGCATGCCCGTCATACGTCAAAGGGATAGGTGTTAGGCCTATCCCTTTATCAATACTGTGCGTATTGTAATTTATTCAGTTGCAACGCCTAATGTTCCGGTAAATGATTATAACACCCGGCAGTACGTAAGTCTATCGATTTATATTATATGATTGCTCTATAGCCCATCTATATAGTATTTACGGCCTTATTCACTTGTATGAATCCTTAGAAACTCAGAATAAATTTTTCCCGTATACTTTTTAAAACACTTCGAAAAGTAGTTAGGGTCAGGAATCCCCACCTCTTTTGCAGTAATATACATAAGCTGCCCCTTACGGGCCAAAGCTATTGCTTTCTCCATTCGGCACTGGCTAAGATAGTTATTAAGACAAATTCCAGCCTTCTGTTTGAACATCCGGCTTAAGTAACATGCATTGAAACCGAATTTCTGTGCGATTGAGGTTAGGTTTATATCCTGGTCGTTATAATGGCTCGACGGAAGATTGAAATGAATTTACATGAAAGCGGTTAACTATTTAACAAAAGGGACAGCACTTTGGGCCAAGTTGAACAATCTGCCTTCCATAATAGTGGGAGTGGAACTTAAACACCATCTACCGATAAAATTTCTTTTACCTATAGATGGTGTTTATTTTGGCGGAGAAGCGGGGATTCGAACCCCGGCGCCAGTTACCCGACCTAACGGT
>CAYMLJ010000209.1:0-3340 GCA_964391395.1 uncultured Ruminiclostridium sp.
GTTTAATACAGTTTTTTTGAAAAAACACTTGACTCTAAATTAGGTCTTTGCTATTATGTAATAGCGTCGCGAAACGGCTCGTGACAAATTTATATGGCGGCGTAGCTCAGATGGCTAGAGCACGCGGTTCATACCCGCGGTGTCGTTGGTTCAACTCCTACCGCCGCTACCATATGGCCCCATGGTCAAGAGGTTAAGACACGGCCCTTTCACGGCTGTAACGGGGGTTCGATTCCCCCTGGGGTCACCAATTAAAACGAGATGATTACATAAATCATCTCGTTTTTTATGTTTTACTAGGGTGACAAGGGGACGGGGTTAAGGGGTGACAACAACTCCGTCCCCTCGTCACCTCGTCACACTTTAATTTAGTTCGTCTAAAGTTAGGGAAAAGTTGTCCATGAAATGCTTCATAAAATAATCAACTTCGGGAAGCTTAATATTCTTTATCTTATTCAAGATGGACTGTTGTGCTTTTAGAAACTCTCCGTTACCGGCTTTAGATTCTTCAACACATTTTATGTATGCACAAATTTTGTCTGCGGCTTTAACCAGCCTTCCTTCAAGGCTGGTTTCATCATAGAACAAAACCTTTTTGTAATCCTCCTGAAAAGATGCCGGAAGCAATGATAAAAGCTTATCCTTCGAGACCTCTTCAAGCCCCTTATATGAGGTCTGAATCTCCGGGTTAAAATACTTTATAGGGGTGGGTAAATCACCGGTGATGGTTTCGTTGCTGTCGTGGTAAATAGCATATAAGGCTGTTTTTTCCGGATTTGCATCACCATTGAATACCCTGTTATTAATTATGGCTAACCCATGGGCTACCATAGCCACCTGAAGGCTATGCTCCATAATATTTTCCCTATTAACGTTTCGCATAAGGCTCCATCTGTATATATGCTTCATACGAGACAAAAACGCAAAAAAGCTGTGCTGATTATTATCTTGATTCAACGAAAAACCTCCTTAACTGCCGACTGAATTACCTTCAAAAGATACTTAGAAAACCATCATTTTATAGCCTTTGGATATCTGCCCCCAGTCTCTGTAATTTATTCTCTATAAATTCATACCCTCTGTCAATATGGTGAATGTCTAAAACCTCTGTAATGCCGGTTGCAGCGAGTCCTGCGATTACCAGTGCGGCGCCGGCCCGTAAATCAGTAGCACGCACCTGGGCTCCCTGCAATGATTCCATGCCCTCTATAATAGCAGTTCTTCCATCTACTCGTATTTGAGCTCCCATTCTTCTAAGCTCATTTACATGCATAAATCTGTTTTCAAAAATAGTTTCCACAATTACGCTGGTTCCCTCGGCAAAACAGGTATATGCTGCTAATTGGGCCTGCATATCGGTAGGAAAGCCGGGAAAGGGATGTGTCTTAATATCTAAAGCCATGGGCCTGCTTTTCCCTCTAATCCTTATAGTATCATTTCCTTCTGTTATTTCAATCCCCGATTCGCGAAGCTTAGCCGTTACCGGTTTTAAATGCTCAGGAACCACATTTTTAAGTGTTATATCTCCCCCGGTTAGAGCCGCTGCCGTCATAAAGGTTCCTGCCTCGATTCTATCCGGCATAATTGTATGCTCTGCACCGTATACCCTATCCACACCTTCAATAGTGATTGTATCTGTTCCCGCTCCAAAAATCTTTCCTCCCATTTTAGTGAGAAAGGATGCCAAATCAACTATTTCGGGTTCTGAAGCGGCATTTTCTATTACTGTTCGACCCTCTGCCAATACTGCTGCTGTTATTAGGTTTTCGGTTGCGCCTACACTGGGAAAATCAAGGTAAATGGTGGCACCATGCAGTTTTTTATCGGGACACTTAGCTTCGATAAAGCCGTGACCGTTTTCTATCATGGCACCCATTGCTTCAAACCCTTTTAGGTGAAGGTCTACCGGCCTGCTTCCGATGGGACATCCTCCGGGTAAGGCCACCTTTGCTGTTCCCACCCTGGCAAGTAAAGGACCCATTACCAAAAAAGATGCCCGTAGCTTACTTACCAATTCATACCCTGCGGTATGTCCGGTAAGAGACTGAGCTGATACTGTAATCTTTCTTGATCTTCCATTTACTTTAACATTTGCTCCCAGATTGGATATAAGCTCGCACATATCAGAAACATCATCCAAACCCGGAATTTGCCTGATAAGGCATTCCTCATCTGTTAATAAACATGCAGATAAAATAGGGAGAATAGCATTTTTTGAGCTTGAAATTAATGCAGAACCCATTAAAGGCTTTCCCCCGTGAATAACAAAAGCTCCCATATCCTTCACCTCTTAAATTTATGTAAATCCTTTTGTGAAGCTTTCGTTAATAGTATTTTCTTAATTTTTAGTTTCAATCATGGTAAATAATCTTCAATATCACAAATCGCCGCAAACTCGCAATGTACGCTCAAGCATAACCAGAAATTCCCCCAAAGTGATCATTCTGTCAGGATATGCCATACTTGTCGCATTACCTTGGATTATTCCCATTTCAAGTGCAAATTTATAAGAATTTAGGTAACGGTTTTCAGCCTTTAACAAATCTGTGTAATGTGACCAAATCCCGGGCTTTGTGGGCAAAGCATTTTCGCGGGTTTTAAATTTGTATAATTCAATCAACAAATTGACGGCCCTATCTCTTCGCACAAAAGAATCGGTAACCTCTGCCGCACTATTTATAAGTCCTGCCCCCACAGCCTTTTGAATTATGTCATATTCGCTGTATTCTGCCTCTAATACATCAAACATGAGCTTTAATATGTCTTTTTGTGTCATAAGTGCATTGTGGTTAAAGTTCTTGTCTTTTATACTCTTTAAATCATAAATCTTCTGAATTCTATCCATACTTTCCCTAATATAAACGGGAACTGTTGTCTGGGGTTTAATTCCTTCAGTTGCAGCTACAACTGCCCCCGGCTTATCCATTTCTCCTATCACGCGGGAGGATGAGTAATCGGTAAATGTAGGCAGCTTATACCAGCCTTGCCTTGTGTTAAAGGCGAAAGTCCGGATTTGCCCCTGTGCATAGCTTGTTATTCCCGTTATGGGAAGTTCTACCCTGATTGGTTGATTGAATAAACTAATCGGACTTCCATTTCCATAGGAAAACTTGAAATCAGTAACGGGAGTTTTAATCTGCATAGTCGCAGAAGGCTGGTACTGGCTTGCGGGCGAAAGGGTTTCCAGCTTTAAATCAAACTCTTTGCTTATTGCCTTCATGCGGAAATATTCATCGGTATGGAAAGTGCCCGGTTTTATTGTGTATTCCCCCCAAGGCAGTATCAGATAGAGTTCCTTCCTCATATCCGCTAAAGTATCTATTACAATCGAACTTAATTC
>CAYMLJ010000210.1:0-3271 GCA_964391395.1 uncultured Ruminiclostridium sp.
TAATCTTTCAGAGGTGTATTATGGTCAAAAAAAATCGAAAAATTTATTATATTATAACTTTTACTCTGATTTTTCTTTTACTTTTCTTTTATTGGCAAAACCATACTCTTCAGATAACCTATTATGAACTTACCTACGAGAATCTACCCAAGAGCTTTGATAAGTATAAAATAGTACAGATAAGCGATATGCACGGAAAAACTTTCGGAATGGAGAATATTGGTCTTGCAAATAAGATAAAGTCACTAAAGCCTGATGTCCTTTTAATAACAGGTGATATGATGAGCTCAACAATAAACGACGAGGGTGCTTTTTTTGAGTTTTTGGATCACTTTGATAAAGCTTGCCAGATTTATATGTGCTTGGGAAATCACGAACAAATTGCACGTCAACTTACAAATAACGGTAAAGACAATGATAGATATTCAAATTTCATAAATAATATAGAGGATAAAGGCGTAATACTTTTAAATAATGAAAAAATAACAATAAAAAGCGGGTCGGACAACATAACAATATCGGGTTTGACACTGGAATTATATCATTATTCAAGAAGAGATATTGAACCCTATGATGAGGATATGTCATTGAAAGAATACTATATAGAAGAAGTACTGGGGAAACCTCCAAAAGAATTCAATATATTATTGGCGCATAATCCTGCGTATTTTAAGGAATATGTGTCATGGGGAGCTGATTTGATACTTTCCGGTCATATACACGGAGGGATTATTAGGATTCCGTTTTTAGGAGGTCTTTTCTCTCCCGAAAAAATATTTTTTCCCGAATATGATGCCGGCTTATTTGAAAGCAATGAATCTAATATGATTGTAAACCGTGGGCTGGGGTATTCGAAAGTTCATATTAGGCTCTTTAACAGACCGGAAATCAGCCTAGTTGAACTAAAAAATATACCATGAAATGCATTAATATTCTACGTATTTTTATTCGTTTCTTGTATTATGTTTGTTTTTTATCACAAATCATTATATAGTATTCTATATAAGACATACGTTTTTTATATATAATTTACCGAAGCATTTAATATGGAGGAAATCTGATGAAAAAGATCCTACTGGTGTTCTTTGCTTTATTTTTTATAATTAAAATGTTTGTTGGCTGCAGCATTAATAAAAGCGTTTATGAATTAGCACTTGTTACCGATTTTGATATATTAGAGGACAAATCTTTTAACCAAGGTGCGTGGGAAGGCCTAAAAAAATATGCCGATGAACATAATAAGACATTTCAATGCTATCAACCTAGTGAAGGGACTATTAAGGCTTATCTCGAATCAATTGAGCTTGCTGTCAAGAGTGGCGCTAAAGTAGTAATTACACCGGGATCTTTGTTTTCTGTTACGATTTATGAAGCACAGATAAAATATCCGGAAGTAAAATTTATTCTCTTGGATGGTGAACCGCATACAGAAGATTATAAAACATACCATACCGAGAAAAACGTACTGCCTATTCTATATGCCGAAGAAGAGGCTGGATTTATGGCGGGGTATGCCGCAGTAAAAGATGGCTTTACAAAGCTAGGTTTCCAGGGCGTTATAGCAGTTCCCTCTGTAATTAAGTATGGTCACGGCTTTGCACAGGGAGCAGAAGTCGCAGCAAAAGAACTAGACTTAGCCGAAGGATCAGTTTCATTAATGTACAATTACTCCGTTGACTTTTCTTCTTCACCTGAAAGTAAAGCCAGAGCAGTCGAATGGTATAAAGACGGTACAGAAATTATATTTGCTTGCACAGATGCGATTAGTAACTCAGTGATGGTTGCAGCGGAAGAGGTTGGCGGAAAATTTGTAATCGGTGTTAATGTTGATCAACATGATAAATCCGAATCGGTAATTTCTTCTGCTATTAAGATGTTAGGAAACTCTGTTTACAAAGCTCTTGAAAACTATTATAACAACAATTGGGAGGGTGGAGAAACTTGGGTTCTTAATGTAGCCAATGGAGGTGTCGGTCTGGCCATGGATAATGCAAAATGGCGAAAATTCAGTATTAATGATTATAATATTCTTCTCAATAGAATCCGAGAGAAGGAATACATTATTAATAAAAGGACCGATATCGGGTTAGCAGACTTAGGCTTGAAATATGTTAATATTACTGAAATAAAGGATTAATCGAATATTCGTTTATTCTAGATTTTCAGTATTTATATCAGTTCTGAGCCTTCTTAATACTAGTTTAAACTCCCTCCTTAAGTAAAATTATGAATTGATTATATGGGAAATAATAGTTTTACATGGCATTAATAAAATGATAAAATACTTATTATATTAGTCAGAAAAATCAGTCGGAGGTAATTATGATGAGTGATGTAAAGTTTTGTGACTCATGTGGTACCGGTCTTTCATTAAATGCTATGTTTTGCCATAATTGCGGGCAGAAGCAAGCAGCCGTAGTGGAGAACGATTTACCGGCTATTGATGAGAATATTAATCAGGAACCCATTAGTGATTCAACAATGAATAACGTAGAGCCTGAGACTGAGAAAATTGAAGTTGCCGGTGAAGACAATATTTCCACCAATGAACCTCAACCGGAGGCTAAAGATGAGGAAGCTGTTGTAGTAGAAAATGGAGATTCTGCAGTTGAAGCTGGAGAGAATTATGAATTAAAGCAAGTAGAAGATATTTTACAGGCCGAAGATCAACAGGAAAAAGTAATAGTTACTGAGCCTAGTAATACTATTACTGATAATCTTCAACAGGAACAAAAACCGGTTATTCCTCAGCCATCAATTACATACAAAGCTCAACCGCAACCACAGTATCAACCTCATCCTTCATATCAACAAGCTCCAATTGCTCAACAGGTACCGTATGCTCAGCAGGCCGATCCTGTGCCACCTGCAAAAAAGAAAAAGTTCCCATGGTTTTTTACTGTGCTCTGGCTTATTATGTTTGCTGCAGTAGGTATATGGGGATATTTTTTATTAATTGATCCTGATTATAGATTTCCGATATTTACCCCTGAGGCACAAAGATATGTATTATTTACCATTGCTGTAGCCGTTCTTGTTTACACATTAAGCTTAAAGCTATCCATGAAGAAATTAAAAGTAATTCCTACTATTTTCATGGTTGTTTTTGGATTAATTATTTTTGTGCTTTTCTGTTTGGTTGAATTACCGGCAGGAAACTTTCTGCACGATACGGTAAGCAATATGTTAGAAGGTGTTATACCGGTATTTTGGGAGTAAAATTATTACATATCGGCATGCAATGTTTTATATATAAAATAATTACACAATG
>CAYMLJ010000211.1:0-3263 GCA_964391395.1 uncultured Ruminiclostridium sp.
TAAATGGGGAGCTTTTTAAGTTTTAATAATTTGTTATTTTGCAATTACGGTATATGTTCCGGGATCAAGTTTATAAAACAAGTATATACCGTCCTCATTTGTGTATGTAATTTGAATAGGTATATTGTTTCCATTACAGAGAACTACCAACGCATTACTTAACGGAGTATTGTTTTTATCGGTGATTATACCGTATACAGTTCCTTTTAAGAGTTTCTTCTTGAGATATACCGTTTCAAGTGTTATGATGGGCAATTCTCTTCCGATCTCAATGTTTAGTATTCTTTCATTAAAGCTCTGTGATTGAATAGAAATCCTATATGCCCCCGGCTCAATATTATCGAAAATAAAAAGACCTTCCTGGTTTGTAAAAGTAAAGTCATATGGGTTAAGGCTCTGCGCCCTGTAAGCTGTCACTCTGACGCCGGGAATAGCTTTTTGTTGTGGGTCTTTTACACTTCCGAATATAACAAGACCATAGTTTGGCGCAGCTAACAATTCCAGGTTTAATGCCTTTTTATTTAGGCTTGCGGAAGGAAGCGTGTCGCTTGAAATTGTCTCATAGCCTTTCTTTGCAGCTATTACCTTGATTGAAGGGCTAAAATTACCCTCTATACTGAAATTACCGTCAATATCTGAAAAATTATATGCTATAGGATTGTACTCTTGATCACAAACCTTTATACAAGCACCTTCAATCGGCTTACCCGTATACTTGTCACTTACGTTTCCCATAACGGTATTCTCATCCCAGATCATTTCGCTTAATACTACTTTTTTAAGAATCTCTTGATTCTCATCAGCAATAGTTACTTTCTGGGGTGGAGTTGGAACAACAGTTTTGCTCAATTTATTTCCCCCTCATTATCCATTACAAGACAGTATATGACCACAAATTATTTGTTGTGAAAAAAGCAAATTAATTGCACCATTTACGTTTTATATACATATCATATAACAACGGATAATGGGGAGGCATCGCTATGTCCATTATTAAAGATGAATTTATGCCGGGTAGCTCAAGCCGAAAGAACATTAATGGCATTGCACAAACCGTACGTCTGGATTTATCGTTAAGTCGGAATCCTCATATTAATTCAGGAACAGTTACAGGAACAGTTAAAGATGTTAACGCAAATCCTATTTCTGATGCTGTGGTTTTAATAATGGACGGATCATATACAGCAATTGCCAATACTATTACGGGTAATGACGGAAGATACAGCTTTTCTCAAATATCATCAGGATCGATCTACAGAGCTTATGCCCTATCTCCCGGTTTTTTATTGACCGATGCAATGCCGTTCAGCCTATGTATAAACCAGCAGTTGGAAATTGATTTTACGCTTATTGCTGATGATGCCGAGAACTATTCAATCATTACCGGAGAGGTTCTAAACGCTTATGGTTTACCCATTAAATCAGCATCTGTTGAACTTTATCAGGTTACACAAAGCGCTACGAAACTTTTAGTCCTTACCTTTTCCAATGATATAGGGCAATTTGTGTTTCGCGATATAGGAGTTGGTTCATATTTTTTAAAGATTAATGCCACGGGCTTTTTCAGCGAATACTACCCTGTAGAAATAACAAAACCAAAATCCATAGGTCATGTCGGCGCTGTTTTGAAGGAAGACCTTAAAGCTTCAAAGGGCATTATTTTGGGAATTATAAGTGATAATGATGAAATGCCACTGGCAAATGCTGATGTTATCCTATACCGGGTTGGCAATGATAAAGCTCTTGTTCCCGTAGCTTATACACGAACAAATCACGAAGGCATTTATCTTTTTGTAAATGTGCCCCAAGGTGAGTATCTGGTAAACTCCAATCGCTCAATAATTGTAGATTAGATGTTATTTAGGCTCAATTACCGAAATAATGCATATAAGACGATTAAAGCTATGACTGCAATAATAAAAATTGACGCAATTATTAATACTTTATTATTAAGATTATTCAGGTTTTGCTCGTTTTGGTTTTTTACAGATTCATCACTAAATGAAGGATCTGCAAGAATTTCTTCATCACTGACATCAGAAGCTGATTCAAGAATGCCTTTTGCTTCTTCAATTTTTTCTTCAGCGACAAATAAGTCAATTCCCATAGCGGTACTGCCAAGAACGATATCCAAATAGGCTCCTGCTCCCCTGTATTTTTTATACACAGGTATTTCGGCAGTTGCAAGTTTGGATTCTATAATATCGGCTTCAAAGCTGTCGCTTGCGGTAGTTAAAAACGCTTGGCCTTCAATTGGCGGCTTACGTTCATTATCAACTTTTTTATTAAACATTCGCATCACTACTCCTATAATATTATTAAATATTTCTGCATTTAATCATAATACATTAACATGATTATTTCCAGAGGCGAGAATTAAACACTTAAAACTGCATAAACAAAAATTCTTACGGCCAAATTTTTTTACATACTATAGATATCATTTTTAATTATAAAGTGTTATACTAGCAAAAAAGTTATCTAAAGGAGGCTGGACTTTGAACAAGGATATCAAAAAATATGTCCTCGCAGGATTAATGACAGCACTTATATTTGCTTTTACCTTTGTATTCCATATTCCTGTCCCCTATACGTCCGGGTATATTCATCTTGGTGACAGTATGATATATATATCTGTTATTGTTCTCGGGCCGTTTTTCGGAGCATTTGCCTCTGGCATCGGATCAATGCTTGCCGACCTTCTTTCGGGATATGCTCAGTATGCTCTCCCCACTTTAATAATAAAATCAATCATGGCACTCATAATGGGATTGTTACTCTCAGGTAAGACAAGAAAGGCCACAATAGCATCTGTGCTTTCTTCACTGGCTGTTTGGTTCGCTTTTTCAGCTAGTAGCATAATTTATCTTAAAAACCAGATTGCAGGTATCGGTAAAGAGAATCTCGTTAATTCTCTTGCGGGAGCAGACGCTGATTTGGAAACCCTCAACAGAACCGAAAGAATTGTTGAGAATTTTCCGGTTTATCTGTCCATTGGTCTGGTAGTTTTAATATTCGCACTGTCTATCTTGGCTTATTTGATTTCAAAACGAGATGGCAATAATATCTTTAACATAAAAGCAATAATGGGTATGAGTGCTGCCGGTATGTGCATGGTAATGGGATATTTTCTGGTAGAGTCCTTCATGTATAGTCCGATTGCCGCACTTATGAGCATACCCATGAATATGATTCAATTTTTTGCCGGAGTAACAGCAGCAGGCCTTTTCATGCCCGCCATAAGAAAAGCCCAGCTGTATTCA
>CAYMLJ010000212.1:0-3261 GCA_964391395.1 uncultured Ruminiclostridium sp.
AACCATACTCAAATGGCTTTTCAAATATCAATAAGGATGCTGGTACGTGCTCCCATAATGCTGATAAGCGCAACATTCATGGCCTATTCAATAAACCCAAAGCTCTGCATTATATTTTTGGTTGCCATCCCGCTATTGAGTACGGCTCTTATTATAATCGGCACTAAAGCGTTTCCGCTTTTTAGGGCAATGCTCAAAAGATATGACAGTATGAACGCTATGGTCCAAGAGAATCTGGTAGGGATTCGCGTCGTAAAGGCTTTTGTTCGTGAAAACCATGAGAATGAAAAATTCAGGAAAGCCGCTGATGATGTTCGATTGGCACAATTGAAAGCCGAGAAGCTATTGGTTTTAGGAATGCCACTGATGCAATTTGTAATGTATGGCTGTATGATTGCAATTTCATGGTTCGGCGGCAATATGATAATTAGAGGCACAATGGATACCGGTGAGCTTATGAGCTTTATAAGCTATGTTACTCAAATTCTTGTTTCGCTTATGATGATTACTATGGCCTTTGTTGTTATTGTCATGTCAAGAGCCTCAATGACCCGAATTACTGAGGTTATTGATGAAGACATTGATATAAAGGATAACACATCCAGTGAAGACATTAAAGTTGAAGACGGATCGGTAGTGTTTGAGAATGTTAATTTTAGCTACAGCAAGAACGAAGAGAATTTAACCTTATGTGATATAGATTTTAAAATTAAATCCGGTGAGACAATAGGCATCATCGGCGGCACAGGCTCGGCAAAGACAACACTTGTTCAGCTTATACCAAGGCTGTATGATGTGTTAAACGGAAGAATTCTAGTTGGTGGGCACGATGTTAAGGAATATAAGCTTGATACATTAAGAAACGCGGTGGCAATGGTTCTTCAGAAAAATGTCCTTTTTTCCGGAACAATAAAAGAAAACTTAAAATGGGGTAATGAAAATGCCACTAATGAAGAAATTATTGATGCCTGTAAAGCAGCTCAAGCATATGATTTTATCACGTCCTTCCCCGACGGCTTTGAAACAGAATTGGGCCAGGGCGGAGTAAATGTTTCGGGGGGCCAAAAACAACGCTTGACTATAGCAAGGGCTCTTCTTAAAAAACCTAAAATACTTATTCTCGATGACAGCACAAGCGCCGTTGATACTGCTACCGACAGCAAAATCAGGCAGGCATTTGCGCAAAAGATTTCTAATACTACCACTATTATTATTGCTCAACGTATTTCTTCGGTGTGCGACGCTGACAGGATTATTGTGATGGACGACGGTAAGATAAATGCCATAGGAACTCATGATGAGCTGTTAGCCACAAATTCAATCTATAGGGAAGTCTTTGAGTCACAGCAGAAGGGAGTTGCTTAAGCATGCCGGGACCGGGTAGAAACCGTAAAGCTATAGCTAAGCCTAAAAATGTAGGTAAAATCTTAAAAAGATTAATTAAATATATGTCCATGTATAGATTCCGGCTTATTATTGTGGGAGCCCTCATTATAATAAGCTCTCTTGCGGGAGTTGCGGGTAATTACTTTTTGAAGCCAGTAATAAACAATTATATTGTGCCTTACATCGGAAAGGAAAACCCTGATTTGTCAGGTCTTGTTTCCATACTAATTTTAATGGGTGCAATCTATTTGGTTGGGGTATCGGCATCCTATATTTACGCCAGAATAATGATTAATATTTCTACCGGCACTCTTAAAAGAATGCGAACAGATTTATTTTCGCATATGGAATCCTTACCCATAAAATACTTTGATACACATACCCACGGCGAGCTTATGAGCAGGTATACCAATGATATAGACACTTTGCGAGAAATGCTCAGTCAGAGCCTTCCTAATATGTTCTCATCAGGCCTTACCATAATCGGTGTCTTTATCATGATGCTGGTATTAAGCCCTGTCCTTACCGGTTTAGTTGTTTTGATGCTGATTTTAATGCTGAATATAATAAAGTTTCTGGGAAAGAAAAGCGGAACTTTCTTTCAGAAACAACAAAAGGCATTGGGACAGTTAAACGGATATATTGAGGAGATGATAGAGGGCCAGAAGGTTGTTAAGGTGTTCAGCCATGAAGAAAAAATTATTAGCGAATTTGATAAGCTCAATAATGAGCTTGCTTTTGCCGCTACAAATGCTCATACCTTTGCCAATATTTTGATGCCTATTATGGGTAATCTCTCATATGTACAGTATGCTATAACAGCAGCCATAGGAGCCATTATGGCAATTAGCGGAACCAGCATTGATCTGGGTACTATTGCTTCATTTTTACAGTTTACCCGATCATTTTCGCATCCCATAACCATGATGTCTCAACAGTTAAACTCGATTTTAAGTGCTCTTGCAGGAGCTGAAAGAATTTTTGAGGTGCTCGACGAGGACCCTGAAGTAGATGACGGTTATGTTGAGCTTGTTAAAGCCAAATATAATATCAGAAAGGAGCTCGTCGAAACAGATAGCAAAGATGGTATCTGGGCTTGGAAGCACCCTCACGGTAACGGTAGCATTACCTACACCCCTGTTAAGGGTGATGTGCGCTTTGAGGATGTAACTTTCGGATACGAAGAAAATAAGACAGTCCTAAAAAACATATCCCTCTATGCTAAACCGGGGCAAAAGATAGCCTTTGTCGGTTCTACAGGAGCGGGTAAAACCACCATTACAAATCTTATTAACCGCTTTTATGATGTGCCTGACGGGAAAATCAGGTTTGATGGGATTAATATTAATAAAATTAAAAAGAGCGATCTAAGAAGATCACTTTCCATGGTACTTCAGGATACACATCTGTTTACTGATACAGTTATGGAAAATATCCGTTACGGTAAGCTTGACGCCACTGATGAAGAGGTTATAAAGGCTGCGAAGCTTGCCAACGCACATTCATTTATTACGCATTTACCCGAAGGATATGATACCGTGCTTACCGCTGACGGTGCTAATTTAAGCCAAGGACAGCGTCAGCTTCTGGCCATTTCCAGAGCCGCAGTGGCTGATCCCCCCGTTTTAATTTTGGATGAAGCCACCAGCTCAATTGATACAAGAACCGAGGCCTTGATTGAAAAAGGCATGGATACCCTTATGGAGGGAAGAACTGTCTTTGTTATAGCGCACAGGCTGTCCACCGTTCGCAATTCCAATGCTATCATGGTACTTGAAAACGGAGAAATTATTGAGCGCGGTGACCATGACGACCTTATTTCGGACAAGGGCAAATATTATCAGCTTTATACGGGAATGTTTGAGCTGTCTTGAA
>CAYMLJ010000213.1:0-3241 GCA_964391395.1 uncultured Ruminiclostridium sp.
GGCTTATGAAGCTTTACCAGAACCTTCAATAATGTAGCTGATTCGGGCTGAATAATAGGTATATGATGTAAACTAGCGTATTCCTCAAGCTCTTTTAAAAAGCCTGATTCACGCCGTATAGTAGAACGAAGATAATCAATAATTTCAGGATATATTATTCTATCATCCATAAGGCTCCTTGTAATATTAAAGGCGGCTGTTGCAGCCGCCTCATTGTATTAATCATATCCGCTTACACCATACTTTTGTTGGTCCCTATTATGACCATCAAGAGTTTCATTGTAAATATTTGTTCCGTCAGTTGTGGCAAAGAAGTAATAATAATTTGTCTTTTCGGGATATAAAGCAGCTTCAATGGCATCTATTCTAGGCGAACATATAGGACCCGGTGGCAGTCCTTTATGAAGATAGGTATTGTAAGGATGGTCAATTTCCAAGTCTTTAGTTAATACCACACTTATTCTTCCCAAACCCTCATATACTCTTGCATATTGCACGGTTGCGTCCGATTGAAGCAAAGGAAGATCTTTACTGTTTAAGCGATTATGAAACACGCTGGATATCTTCTTAAAATCTGTTGGATAAAGTGCTTCCATTTCAATAAGTGATGCAAGTGATAATACTTCATCAATTGTCATATCCAACTCTTGAGCTCTCTCATAATACTCTTGGGTAAATACCCTGTCAAATTCTTTCAGCATCCTATCAATAAGCTCTTCTTCTGTCCATCCTTCATCCATCCTATAGGTATCGGGATATAGATAACCTTCCAGAGGATATTTTCTGGCTGAATTAGCTTTAGCATCTTTCAAAAAATTATATACATTATTTTCTTTTTCGGCGATTTTTAAAAACTTACCTTCGTCAATATACCCTTGGGCCGATAAAATTTTCACTGTCTCAAGTAAGGTCTTTCCCTCGGGAATCATAATATCCTTTGTAGGGTTTTTTAGCGGTTCACCGCTAAGCCTTACCATTAGAGCATAGTAGTTCATATCCTTAGCTATAATGAACTTTCCTGCCTTGTAAGCATTATCGTATCCAAGGATTTTAGAGATAATACGATATATTCTGGTATCCTCAATAAAGCCCTGATTCTTTAGCTCTTCGGCAATATTTACAGTTCTGGCTCCGAAAGGTATTTGAAAAACAATGCCGGTTTCCTCTGTCAAGGGTACTCTGGCTTGAGCAGTGCCCTCCATAATAAAACGATATCCGTAAAGAGCGCAAGTCATAAACACAATAACGCATATTAATACAAGAATTAAAAATTTTAGAAACAAATAGCGCTTCTTTTTTACTCTTTTCTTTTTTTTGGGCTTAATTGCTGTTAAATTGTCTTGTTCACCGCTTTTTTTTAAGGTGCTACTTTTTTGCATTATTCCTCACCTTAGCTCTCTGATCAGTATTCAGAATCTTTTTTCTAAGACGTATAGATGTCGGTGTTATTTCCACAAGCTCATCATCGTCTATAAACTCAAGATTCTGCTCGAGGCTCATATTTATATGCGGAACCAGTTTCAGAGCTTCATCCGAACCTGAAGCGCGCATATTTGTAACATGCTTTTTTTTGCAAACATTAATAACAATATCTTCATTCCGCGAGCACATACCTACAATCATACCCTCATAAACCTGGACACCAGGCCCTATAAAGAGGCTTCCTCTGTCTTGAGCATTATATAAACCGTAGGTAACCGATTCCCCTGCTTCCCATGCAACCAAGACACCGCGGTTACGGTTCTTAATTTCACCCTTAAAGGGCTCATACCCATGAAAAACATGATTCATTATACCATTTCCCCGGGTGTCAGTCAAAAACTCTGAACGATAGCCAATAAGACTTCGTGCGGGGATTTTATAGTCCAATCGAACATATCCTTGAGCCGGGCTGTGCATATTAATCATTTCGGCTTTTCTCTGACCGAGTTTTTCCATTACACTGCCAACGTATTCCTCAGGAACATCTATTACCAAGTCCTCTATGGGTTCATATGTTTCCCCGTTTCTTTCAATAGTTATAACCTCCGGCTTTGATACCTGAAATTCATAACCCTGCCTTCTCATAGTTTCAATTAAAATTGACAAGTGAAGCTCACCACGGCCCGATACTTTAAATGCATCCGATGAGTCTGTTTCCTCAACTCTCATACTAACATTTGTTTCTACCTCACGAAACAATCTGTTTCGAAGATGACGGGAGGTTACGTAGGTACCTTCTTTACCCGCGAAAGGGCTGTTATTGACTAAAAAGTACATTGATATTGTCGGCTCATCAATATCAACAAAAGGTATGGCCTCGGGATAATCTTTATCACATATTGTATCCCCAATTGTGATATCAGGTATTCCTGAAACCGCAATAATTTCTCCTATAGAAGCTGACTCAGTATCTACTCTTTTTAATCCTTGGAAACTCTGTAAAGAAGAAATTTTAACCTGTTGAACTCTATTATCTTTTTTACATATTACTGCTTGTTGATCTTTATTAATTGTGCCTCTTTCCACACGTCCGATTGCAATTCTGCCTATATACTCATCGTAATCAAGGCTTGAAACCAAAAATTGCAACGGAGCCTCGCTATCGCCTATAGGAGCAGGAACATACTTTTTTATTGTATCAAATAACGGGTCCATATTATCCGATTCATCATCTAAATTATATTTTGCAATACGATCCTTGGCAGATGCATATATTACGGGGAAATCAAGTAAGTCATCATCGGCACCCAGTTCGATAAAAAGATCCAATATTTCATCTATTACTTCAGCCGGTCTGGCTTCTTTTCTGTCAATTTTGTTAATAACTACTATGGGTTTAAGATGCAGAGCCAGGGCTTTTCGCAGAACAAAACGGGTTTGTGGCATTGCTCCCTCATAAGCATCTACAAGGAGAAGAACACCGTCAACCATTTTTAGTATACGTTCCACCTCGCCGCCAAAATCGGCATGGCCCGGGGTATCTACTATATTAATTCTCGTTCCGTTATGGACTACCGCCGTATTCTTGGACATGATGGTAATACCTTTTTCACGTTCAAGATCCCCGGAATCCATAACCCTTTCTACAAGCCTCTCGTTACTTCTGAAAACTCCGCTTTGTCTTAGCATTGCATCGACTAAAGTTGTTTTTCCGTGGTCAACATGCGCAATTATTGCTACATTTCTTAGTTCGTTTTTTATTTTTTTCACTATATCACCTGCTGTTTCTATCTAACGTACTGAATTATTCTACTTGTTG
>CAYMLJ010000214.1:0-3134 GCA_964391395.1 uncultured Ruminiclostridium sp.
GCGTCTGGCTACGGACCAGAAGGTTGTGGATTCGATCTCTGCTGGGCGCGCCAAGTAAAACCCCTGATAGTTAAAAGCGATTAGGGGTTTCTTCATTTATAAGACACAGAACCGACCCCTGTCTTAAGATGAATTATCGTTTAAGATTTTCAATCAGATGGATCGCCGACAAATAACTCATTTGCTCTGAAGCTCCGTTAGTAGAAGCGGAGCAATGGGAACCCATGATTAAATTTTCAAGCTTATAAATTTCAGGATCTTCGGGTGGTTCACTATTGAATACATCCAATCCGGCGCCGAGAATAGTTTCGTTTTTAAGCGCCCTGATCAGTGTAGATTCGTCAATTAGCCCACCCCGTGCTGTATTGATAAGAATACAATTAGGTTTCATAGACGAAAGGGCGGCATCATTTACTATATTGCGAGTCTCATCAGTTAAAGGCAGATGAAGACTTATAAAATCACAGGTTTCAAAGTATTTTTTATGATTTTCGCGCGATCGAATTTCATAAGATTATATTTTTTCTTTTTCCAGAGTTCTTCCTTTGAAACATCCATTGAATTAAGCTTCATACTAATCTCCTGTCCGCCGTTGTTGTTTACAGCTTTAAAAATAATAAAAAATACAAATTTACCAAAATGGCATTCATATTTTTACGAGACAATGAAATATAAATTTTTCAAAATAGCATAGCGCATAAAAGGGCTATCGATTTTTTATTAAATTAGTGGAATAGAACTTGATAAAAAGGAGGTAACATAACAACTATATAATACCATTACGAGCTGTTATAGTCAAATGATTCGTGACTTTTAACAATAAAAATACGGGGGATAAATTCAGCTATATAAAAATAGGCAGAGGTTCCGCTTTATAGATACAATAATGATAAAAAACCTGCTATTTTGTGGTATATTTATATTATGCCAAAGAAACTATTTTCCTAAAGGGGTGCAATGATATGTATGACAGACAAAAGGTTATGGAATGTCTCGGTGATTTCCCTAAAAAGGCCGTATTAAATTCGGAGATAGCTGAACAACATGATTGTGGGACGCATTTTCGGTATCTAGTGCGATATAATGTGGAGCCAGACGAAAGGATAAGCGCATATCTGTTAGTGCCTAAAAATCTTAAGGAAAGAAATCCGGCTATTATTGCCTCGCATCAGCATAATGCCGAGTTCCACGTCGGAAAATCCGAGACCGCGGGTTTGACAGAAAACTCTTCATATCATTATGGGCTGGATTTATGCCTTAGAGGATATGTGGTTTTATGCCCCGACCATCTGGGGTTCGAGGACAGGCGGCCACCCGAGTTCAAGAGATTTGAAAATAATTATCTTGAAGGATCAAACTATGAACGCCACATTTTTTGTAATTATATACTTAATGGCAGTTCGCTTCAGGCCAAATACCTTTCCGACCTAGTAAGTGGAGTGGATTTACTTGAATCAATGTTTTATGTTGATAATACCAGAATCGGTGTTATCGGCCATTCTTTAGGAGGCCAGGAGGCACTATGGCTTGCATGGTATGATGAAAGAATCAAAGTTGCCGTATCTTCTTGTGGATTTTCACAGATAAGAAACATTATAAGGGATGGTATTAATCATAATTATGCCATGTATTCGTTTGGGTTTTTAAAGCATTGCGATATTGGTGATATAGTATGCGATCTGGCTCCCAAGCCGTTTTTAATGACCAATGGAACCGATGACCGCATTTTCCCTCTGGACGGTGCACATGAAATAGCAGCGGCAGCCTCAGAGGCATATGCAAAAAAGGGTTACCCGGACCACTTTAAACCCATAATATTTGAAGGGGTCCATTCTTTCCCCAAAGTGGTTAAAGAGCAAGCTTATAATTGGCTTGATAGGTTTTTGTTGAAATAATATCAATAAAAATTACTAATCAGACCTCTAGGTTTAACAGGCAAATTTTCCGCATAAAGATGAGAAACGTCCCCGAAGCCCAAACAACGTGGAACAGCCCAGGTAGAGGATCTTTCTTCAAACAGTATTGTTGACACCGAGCTTGTGGCAGGCCAAAAGCTTGACCACATAATATTAGTGGGTATGGCAAGAAGCTGAGAAAGCCAAGCTAAACCCAATGCCGCGTGTGCAAATACAGCAATTTTATCGCTGTTTTGTTTTTCTATTCGGTAAAGATGATCTTCCTTTTTATATCCATGCTGAGCAAAGAAAAGGTCAGATTGCTCATTAATATTTTTCAATATTTTTAACAATCCCGGATCGTTGTATGGGGCTCTTAAAAACCAGTTGTCATGATACTCGCCTTTTTTGATGGAGCGGGCTACCTCACCCGGAACATTGAAAACATGCGTCTCGCCCCACCCTTCCAATTCTAGATAATAGTATATTTCTTCTGTCCATTCCAGTAATTTGGGTTCTATCCCCGTAAGCTCGGCGGTGTAGCTCATAGTTTCACGTGCCCTACCTAGCGGTGAGTGGTAGATTTTATCTATACCCTCTTTTTTGAGTCGCTTTGCAAGAGCTTTCGCTTCAAGTATTCCGGCAGGGGTAAGAACATCCTTTTCATAGTCGGGATCCCCGTGTCGAATTAAATATAATCGCATTAAAAAATTCACTCCTGTTGATTCATTCTAAGCATTCTTGGCATATATGCCATTAAGATTATTATACATGATATATAACATATAAATCAAAAATGGAAGATTGGTGCGAATTAGCACAAAGATGATATAATTATTTAATAAAATGAACTTTTTTAAAGCTACGGTGTCAAATTATATAGATACATAATATAAAAGTGAGGTGTTCTGATATGTATAAATTCAGTAGAAAGAACGGTCCATCATTTAAGAAAGCATTTATTACACTATCTTTACTGCTTATTGTTACACTAATGTTTGCATCCTGTGCGTCGAGTTCAAAAACAGCTTCCGCACCTGCTGCGGGCAAGGCTACTTTTAATGAAAGCGTAAGCTATGACAGCTCTTATGCGGAGGCTCCCCAGGCAGCTGAGCCCGCTGAGCCTCGGTACAATGGTGAAAGTGGCCTTGGTGAAAGTGATTACAAAGAAAAGGTTTCTGCAGATAATATAATGAGCCAGCGAAAGGTTATTATGGACGGCGATGTTTCTCTTGAAAC
>CAYMLJ010000215.1:0-3127 GCA_964391395.1 uncultured Ruminiclostridium sp.
GATTATTACACTGATGTTTTTATGAAGGATATTGCTGCTCTTAACATAGAGAGGCCCGAATTAATTCCGAAGGCTACGGATCATATCAAGGAAATGATAAGTTTTGTAGAAGGTCTTTTAAGTAAAGGGTATGCCTACGAAACCAGTGATGGCATATACTTTGATATATCCAAGTTTGAAGATTACGGAAAACTATCACGTCTCAATCTGGAGGAGCAAATAGCCGGGGCCAGAGTAGAGGTAAATGATGAAAAACGCCACCCCGCAGACTTCGCTCTTTGGAAAAAAGCGCCTAAGGAACATATCATGCAATGGGAAAGCCCATGGGGAATGGGTTATCCGGGATGGCATATAGAGTGCTCAGCCATGGGCAGAAAATACCTTGGCGATAGATTCGATATCCACACCGGAGGAGTGGACCATATACCGGTCCATCACGAGAATGAAATAGCTCAGTCTGAGGCACTATTAGGCCAACCTGCGGTTAATTATTGGCTACACGGCGAATTCATGATGGTTAACAACGGTAAGATGTCAAAGAGTCTCGGTAATACCTACACTGTTTCAGATTTGAGGGAAAAGGGCTATAATCCTTTGGCTTTCAGATATATGTGTTTGAATGCCCATTATAGAAATAAGCTTAATTTCACGTGGGATGTAATGCAGGCCTCGCAGGTGTCTTATGACCGCTTCATTGAAGGAGCTCTGCAACATCAGGAAGGAACCGCAGAAATTTCAAAGGATGTTCTAAGCTCTTTTTTAAACGACTTTGAGGAAGCAATAAATGATGACTTAAACATTCCTAAAGCGTTAGGGGTGGCTTGGAATATAGTTCGGTACTCAGAAAAATCAAGAGATATATATGAGTTACTTTTAAAGATGGACGATATTTTTGGGTTTGGGATTAAGGATGCCGAACAAAAGAGTGAAGCAGTACCCGAAATAGATGTTGAGGTAGAGCGCCTTATAGAAGAAAGACAACAGGCTCGTAAAGAGAAGAACTGGAAGCTATCCGATGAAATCCGTGATAAGCTAAAAGAAATGGGTATTGAGCTTCAGGATACTCCCCAGGGCGTAAAATGGAAAAGAATCTAATGGACTAATACAATAAGGAGCGAGAAATGGCAAAGTTTCGCAGCAAATATGTTTGCAGTGAGTGCGGATATGAGAGCAGTGGTTGGATGGGTAAATGCCCCTCCTGCTTAAAGTGGAATACTCTAATCGAAGAGGTTTTTGAGGATGCTCCTTTGCAACAACGAACCCTCGATTTGACATTGCCTCAAATTATACCACTTTCTGAAGTTGAAATTCTCGCAATGAAAAGAATAAAAACCGGAAGTAATGAGTTAGACAGAGTTCTCGGAGGAGGTATTGTACCTGCCTCCCTTATACTAATAGGCGGAGAACCGGGTATAGGTAAATCCACCTTAATTTTGCAGGTGTGCGCCCAAATAGCACAATCTAAGCGTGTTCTTTATGTGTCTGGTGAAGAATCTGTAGGTCAGATTAAACTCAGAGCTGATAGGCTAAATGCTGTGAGTGATTCTATTTACATGGTTTCAGAGACCTCTTACGAAAAAATTGAAGGGTTAATAATAAAAGAAAAACCTGACTTTGTAGTGGTGGACTCAATCCAGACAGTTTACAGTGAAAACCTATCCTCGGCTCCCGGCAGCGTTAGTCAGGTCAGGGATGTGACAGCTAAGCTTTTACGTCTTTCTAAGAAAAACGATATCACTGTTTTTGTGGTGGGCCATGTGACAAAAGAAGGAGCAATTGCCGGGCCGCGTGTTTTAGAACATATGGTGGACACAGTTCTTTATTTTGAGGGTGAACGCCACTTAGATTTTAGAATTTTAAGAGCAGTAAAAAACCGTTTTGGTTCTACAAATGAAATCGGAATTTTTGAAATGACATCAAAAGGTCTATCTGATGTAGCCAATCCATCCTCTCTGATGCTGGAAGGCAGAAGCTCCGATCAGCCGGGATCTGTTGTTGTGGGGCTCATTGAGGGTTCCCGGCCAATGCTTGTAGAGGTTCAAGCATTAGTATGCCCAACCAGCTTTGGAATGCCCAGAAGACAGGCCACCGGCATGGACTATAACCGCTTAACAATGCTCATGGCAGTCCTGGAAAAAAAAGTCGGGATGCAGCTTAATGCATTTGATGCATACCTAAATGTGGTGGGCGGTTTTAAACTGGATGAGCCCGCCGCTGATTTAGGAGTTGTGGCGGCAATTGCATCAAGCTTTAGAAATAAAAAAATAGATTCCTCAACCGTATTTTTCGGAGAGGTGGGGCTAACAGGTGAAGTAAGATCTGTAAGCCAAATGGATAAGCGGATCACAGAAAGCCTTCGTCTTGGGTTTAAAAGGTGTATTGTACCTAAGCTGAACAAGAACCCTGTTCTCGATTATAAAAAAGAGATCGATATTATTATGGTTTCAACAGTGGAGCAAGCCCTGTCTGAGACCCTATCTTAAATTAAATTTTCCAAAAAGCCTCAGTCTCTCAGATTCTTTTAGAATAATATCATATAAATTGAGATCCAAATTATTACATAGTGTGGTGAGATAAAAAAGATGTCTTCCCATATCCTTTTCAATTATGTCACGGCAATTAGGACACAATTTACCTTCCAAATGAGAGCTCATAAAATCCTTTATCTTCGCATATTCTGCATCTTCGGGATAATCCTGTTTGCTAGCGTTTATTTTTATACATCCGCATTGCGTTACTGCTTTGGATATGCTTCTGTTAATACGTGCATTGGAATCACTAAGCTTTGACATTTCATCCAAAATACTCTTATTGCGCACCAAAAGCTCTGATACAGCGTATTGGAAGCTGTCTAATGTGGTTTCTTTCATTTTACTCATATAATAAAACTCCCCCTGCTGTTATTTTACTTTATTCAATTATATTTACAAAAATAACAGTTTGTCAACGTCCTTGACGTTTAAATATTTGTATGTTATCCTTTTTTTAAGTTAATAGTGACCTTATCAAGAGAGGTAGAGGGACTGGGCCCGATGAAACCCGGCAACCGGCTAATTAAGCCATGGTGCCAATTCCCGCAGGATTTTTCCTGACAGATGAGGAGCGTTGTATGTTTAGTCTCTTCATT
>CAYMLJ010000216.1:0-3101 GCA_964391395.1 uncultured Ruminiclostridium sp.
AATCAACTCCATTTTTAATATTGCTCAATCCACTGATATCAATATATTATACCATAAACACGCTGCAAAACGAGCCGGCTCGTTTTGCTCGGGGATAAATCCCGGCAAATGCTGATAAAATCAGCATTTGCAGTTTATGGTGTAACATGACCACATGCGTATTTTGCTATGCAAAATACTCTTACCCGGCTTTGCCGGGTCCATTCAAAGCTTTGCTTTGAATGTGCTTGTGGTCATATTATACCATCTTGACAAGCATATTCAACTGAGAATATGTACATTATTCCTGAAAATTCTATAAAATAATATATTATATTTTTTATTTATTAATTTTGGGACATTTTTAAATATACGAGGCCACCCAACCTATTATCACGGGAGCTGTAATTATAGATAATATGTTTGAAACCGTTACACATTTTGAAGCAAAAACAGTATCTTTACCAAACATCTCAGAGAAAACTGCTGCATTTGCCGCTGCAGGCATGGCCATTGCTGTTACAATAATTGCTGCAGGTAAAGGCGGAACTCCTACAAGTAATGATATTAGAAAGGCTAAAACAGGCATCAAAATCAGCCTTACAAAGGAAGAAACATACACTTTCCAATCAATGAATAAAGTAACTAATTTTGTCGTACTTATTGCTCCTCCTACAATAAGCATAGATAAAGGCATAGTCATATCACCCACAGCTTTTATTGCACCTTTAATAGTTTCAGGAACCGGGAGACTGAAAATAAATACTATTGTTCCTATATAAACAGCTATAAGTGATGGATTTAATAATACTCTTTTTATGGTTTTAGCCCTTGTATCTTTTTCACCAAAAATTATATATCCATAACTCCAGAGAAATGCATGGAAAATCACAACATAAAACGAACCGTAAAAAGCTCCTTCTTCACCGAAAACTGCTCTCATAAGAGGAAGCCCAATATATCCGCAATTTGAAAAAACAGCGGTAAATCTAAGTACTTGAGAGGTATCCTCATTAAACCCTCTATAAATCAACTTGGAAAGAAAAATAGAAAATATAAAAGTAAAAAATGTGAATCCAATTACCCATATCACATTTACCAGGCGTTCTTTTGAAAACTCTATAAAAAATGAGCTGAACACCATCGCAGGGGTAGCAATAAAAAGAAGTATTTCAGAGAGCTTTTTAGTCCCTAATGAATCCAGAATATTAACTTTACCCGCAATATAGCCTATGGCAAGAATAATAAAAAGTATTAGTACCTGGCGTAGT
Source organism: uncultured Ruminiclostridium sp. (assembly GCA_964391395.1). GTDB lineage: Bacteria > Bacillota > Clostridia > DSM-8532 > DSM-8532 > DTU059. Next base: position 1,251 of record CAYMLJ010000216.1, read on the forward strand.
ACTATGCTAAATTCCATGTAGTATCCTCCAAAAAAGTTGCAAATGCTGTATTACTGAATGTCCTCAATACAGTTTATATTATGATTAGTTAAAAAACAAGCCACTCGTTTTATTGAGCGACTTTTACAGAGTCTATATTTAATTTCTAGAACATAATGTAAAAACCTATTCAAATTTCTGTATCAACAAAAGGTATGCCCTATACCGACATGTCAATCATCTTTTTATTGGTTTTCCTCATTGCACCTACAGTAAAAATTATACCAACCATACATACAAACACCGCGATATAAAATGCTTGCGCATAACTGCCGTTATTTGCTTGTTGAACAACTGCGGCTAAACGAGGACCTATAAAAGTAGCTAATCCGTAAGCATTAAACATAATTCCGAAGTTAATTGCAAGATTCTTAGCACCAAACGAATCGGCTGTTAATGAGGCAATCAGCGACATAAAGCCTCCATAGCACAAACCTACACTCATCATGAAAATAATAAAAGCTGCGCTACCAAGGTTTATTGCAAGTCCTAACATTGATACACCGATAACTATATACAAAATAAGTATGGTTTTAAAACGGCCTATTTTATCTGAAATTAGCCCCCATAGAATTCTACCCACAGTATTAAACATGGATAAAATGCCTACAAGCACAGCTGCAGTTTGGGCAGTAACTTTAACCATCTGTTGAAACAAGGGAGAGGCATGGCCTATAATCATCATACCGGAAATTGTGCCGGCTGTGAACATACCTGCTATAAGGTAGAAAAGCGGGTCCTTCAGCATTTGCTTCCAGTCTTTCTCAATAATATTTCTGTTTTGGGTTTTTCCATCTACCGGATTCCAGCCTTTAGGTGCATAATTCTCCGGAGCAGTAGCTATCAAAGTAGATAATCCGCAAATTATCAATATAAAGCAAATACCAAGTATTCTAAAAGTATCCTGAACACCGAATTTATTGATAAAAGCAACCGCAGTGGGTGCTATGACTATAGCACTGCCCCCCATACCTGCCGCCAGTAAGCCCGAACACAATCCTCGCTTATCCGGAAATAGTTTAATGGTGTTTGATATCCCTGTAGCGTAAACTGTACCTTGACCGATGCCCCCTAATACCCCAAAAGTTAAATACAGCCCTATAAGTGAGCCCATGTAACCCGTTAGGAACACGCTTGTACCATATAACAAACCACCTGCGAATATAATTGTGCGGGGCTTAATAAACTCTTGGAGTTTCCCGACAAAGGGCATAGGAACCGCCGACATTCCCATAATCAAAGTAAAGGCAAGTGATGCCTCCACTGACGACCAGCCGAACTTGTCCATCATAGGAGTTTGAAAAACACTCCAAGCATAACCTATGCCAATACATATATTCATAACTATGCTTGCAAACAGCATAGTCCATCTTTTTGTCTCACTAATCATATTATTCCCCTCTATAAAAACAAAAGAAGCACCTAAAGAGCTATTTGGTGCCTACAGAATGAAAAAGAATAATTACCCCGTATAATATCTTGCTAAATTCCATGTTGCGACCTTAAAATAGCTTTCAATTATTCATTTGTTTTATTCACTCATCTTATTTTACCCTGACAACAATCAAGAAACAAGGCTTAAATAGTTTTGTGAAAAGAAAACAATAGGGGCTGTCTCAAAATACGAAACGTGTCATTCTGAGGCCATATAATGGCCGAAGAATCTTCGAAATCAAACTGTAATGCACAGATTTGATTAAGATCCTTCGCTTAGCTCAGGATGACTGCCTATTTTGAGACAGCCCCTTATTAAATGGTTTTATTCGCATTTGTCCTCGGGATAATTCTCACGAGCTTCATAATGTGTGTGCA
>CAYMLJ010000217.1:0-3073 GCA_964391395.1 uncultured Ruminiclostridium sp.
GATTTATTGTCAAGGGTTTGGATTCCTGTATAGTATAAAAACGTGGGAATTTAGGGTACTAATAGTGTAATGTTTTGCTTTTATGAAGCTATAAAGTGTTTTAAATGAAAAATCTAGGATAATAATAGTAAAAGAATGAAGAAGACGAGGTTTTTTAAAAGTCTTCGTAATTGATATAGGAGTGAGATAATCCAAAGGAGGTAATATTCAATGAATAAACTAACGGATACATTTAAACTACATAACGGATGTACGATTCCTTGCATTGGTTTCGGAACATGGCAGACACCGGACGGAACGACTGCAATAGAGTCTGTAAAAGTAGCAATTAACTACGGATATCGGCATATTGACACGGCAGCTGTTTATGGTAATGAAACCAGTGTGGGAGTTGGCATCAGACAATCTGGTATACGACGTGAGGAACTTTTCCTGACCAGCAAGGTGTGGAATGCGAAACGCGGGTATAAAAAAACACTGCAAGCGTTTGATAAAACAATGTCAGATCTTCAATTGGAGTATTTAGACTTGTATTTGATTCACTGGCCGGCTAATGCACGTCAATATGATAACTGGGAAGAGATCAATCTGGAAACCTGGAATGCTATGATGGAACTCTATAAAAAAGGGAAAATCAAAGCTATAGGTGTTTCCAACTTCTTGCCACATCATCTAAAGGCGCTTATGGCAACAGAAGTTATTCCTATGGTAAATCAAATTGAATTTCATCCAGGCCAAATGCAGTTGGAAACAGTAAAGTTCTGCCAGGAAAACAATATTCTGATTGAAGCCTGGAGCCCATTAGGAACGGGGCGAATGCTGAAAAATGAAGTGCTAATGAGGATAGCTGAAAAATACAACAAATCTGTTGCACAATTATGCATTCGTTGGTGTTTGCAGAACGGTGCTTTGCCGCTCCCAAAATCGGTTACACCATCTAGGATTAAAGAGAATTCACAGGTTTTTGATTTTGTGATCGATGAAGACGATATGCTGACAATCAATAGTATGCCATATTTCGGTGGTTCTGGCCTGCACCCAGATAAAATTACTTTTTAGAATTTCAAAGGTATAAATAAACCATTATTATTTGATCTATACTAAAAATACCAAAAGGTCAGTGGCAGAAACTTACTTTATTATGGGTAATAAAGAAAAGGGTGAAATGCTGTTTCGGGATTATCTGAAAGCAGATCCTGAGTGGGGTTGGGGCTGGATAGGCTGGTCAGACCAATATTGGTTGTTAAAGAAACAGGATGCCGACTACAAAAGAGGCGAGGAGATATTGTTTAAGGCATTAACCATACCTGGATTAAGAGACAAAGAAGATGTAGAAGAAAGACTCCTTGACCTCTATTATGATTCCGGTGAGGAAGAAAAATACAAAGCACTTGAAAAAAAGATTAACAATACAAATAATAATCAGAAAGAAAAAGAAAGTATCTATTCCAGCATCATTAAGAGAGCAGTTAATCCGAGCCAAAACATCAGTTTTAAAGTCGGCAGAAATGAAGCGTGCCCATGTGGCAGCGGCAAGAAATATAAAAAATTGCTGTGGATTATAACAGCAAAGAGGTTACATGGAAGGGGAAATAAAGATGGCATATCAAATCAAAATTACAATTAAGGACATCAAACCTGCGGTGTGGAGAAGATTGAGAATTCCGGGGGGTATAACCTTCCGGCAGTTGCATCAGATTATCCAGGCATCATTTGGGTGGCTTGATTACCATCTGCATAACTTTCGATTTGCTACAACCGTAGTTGCTATTCCTGATGATAGTTTTGCACCCGGGAATCTATATGGGGAAGATATTACTGAGCTCGACACAAACACAACGATAATTAATGAATTGTTTGATAATAATGATGATTGTGTATATGAATATGATTTTGGAGACTCATGGGAACATGGTATTACTATTGAAAAAAGATTAAAAGATACTAAAAAGAACAGCATCCCCGAGTGTCTGAGCGGAGCGAGACACAGGCCCCCTGAAGATGTCGGGGGTACGTACGGATACGAAAGATTTCTTGACACTATTACAGATAAACAAGATCCTGAAAGGGAAGAGATGCTTGCATGGGCTGAAAAGGACACAGGAGGTCGGATTTTTGAACCGAATTACTTCAACATTAATGAGGTAAACAGGAAGCTTTTATATGCGCTTGAAGACGATGTAGAGCATGCCAGAATCTTGTTGACCGGCAATGGGATTACAGGAACCGTTTCTTGGGGATGGTCCGATGTTTGTATTGATGTTAATGGGAAACAATATACCATGGAGTACATTAAAAGTCTACTTCTTCGATTAGGCGGAGGAAGCAAGGTTACTATTAAAGTAATCCCAAGATAAAATTAGATGTTTAATGCTGGTGAAGATGTGTAAATATGTTTTCGCTAGTAGCAAATGCCATATAAACGGTGGCACATTGCAAGTAGGATGAACTTGTACTTTTTGTATAAAATTTATTGAAGCTAATATTATAATTGAACACTCATTATTAGTGAATTTAGGTGCATTTTTAGATTAAGCGCCTACTGTTTATCAGCTAATCAGTAATACTGATTTTCAACTACTTGCATGCCTCCAGTTTAACTGGATGTTTTAGAAAAACCTATAAGATTTGTCGTTTCTCATCTAGCCTCATCTTGTATCATAAAAAATCACTGTCTTGGATTATTTATCTGAGGTATAGTTTACGTATACAAAAGCCGCTATTTCAAGGCTTTCGGTGTCGTTTCTTGTTGTACTCGAAATCTCAAAAATGCAGAAGGGTAAAGAGAGATGAGAATTGGAAAAATTGCAGAACATTTAATGTCGACGATCGCACAATTCGATCGGATATTGATAAATTATGGAAGCAGAGATAAACGCACTTGTTTGAAGTACAGATGTTTTCTGCATATAACCTCTGTTGGGTTTAATTGGGTTTTTTAATTTTCCTAGCGCTCTTAAAGTAGCTAAAATCAGTCGTTTTATCGAGATCTACCCGTTCCATGGTAAGGATGAGGGTATCGGTTCAATTCCGATTGAGGGCGCCAATCATCACATCTCCATTATTCCGATAG
>CAYMLJ010000218.1:0-3033 GCA_964391395.1 uncultured Ruminiclostridium sp.
CTCTATCGTCAAGTGCTTTATACATCTTTTCGAAAACTGATTTATGGTCATCTGCTTTAAAATACATGAATACGGACCGTTCATTGTATTTTTCTCCCAGGAAAGCTTCTATGGCACTGTAGGGATAAACCAATGTTATTTGCCCTCTTCCGCTTATGTTCCCACCCATAGGTAAATCTGATAAAAATGCACCTATTTCTATATTTACGTACTTTTCTGCTTCCGCTTGAGATTTTTTTATAATTTCTTCCTTATCATTTTTGAATTCATAAATCAATTCATTGTTTTCATTCTCTTCTGCCCTCGACAAGTAATAGCCCTCTATTCGGTCAACATACATAGCATTTATTGTTTTATTATTTCTATCCAGTTGGTTTATGGTATAATACCTTTCCTCATCGCCATTGTATATTTTGGAATAATCAATAACAATACCCAATGGCTCTGATGAACTTAAAAGAACATTCTTATCCAGAGAATTTTGTATTAAATATTTCTCGTATGCATCGTCATTTATGAAAAATTGCTCTATCGTAAAAAACTCATATTCTGTTTGAGTTAAATCCAACTCATTAGTCTTCAGTACGTAATCTTTATATTCCTGACTAAGATTGGCTGTAGCAATTTTACTATAATATGGACTATATACAATGGAATAGCTACTGTCGGTTACACCGTTTATACTTTTAAGTTCATTATATACATCCTCCATTGAAGCTTTATTATTTAAGCCGGGATTAAAAGCATAACTTATATCAAAATTGGCTTCATCGACCACAGTGGATACACTTTTGGTAAGATAAGCCGAAAAGCTTGAGGCCGAGATAAAAAGCACAACACTTAAAAACAGAGATATAACAGTTGCCCTGTATCTCCTTCTGCTCCTTTTAAAATTCTTTTTAGCAATCATACCTTCTACTCCGAAGAGCTTGTATGAAAGCTTGGAGGTTCTAAGCTTTTTGGCCTTAATATTTATATCCTTGGACATTCGTATAGCATCGATAGCCGATACCTTAAAGGCGCGACGCGCAGGGATATATGCTGAGATCATAACGGTAATAAGCCCTATTACCATGGCGGCAACAGCTGCCTCCCATGAAACATACAAGCTAAATGCCGTGTCTATACCTTCTCCTAACAATGAAGCAAATATATCATCAACAAAATTGAAAGTTAGGCCAATCCCGAAAATACCCGCTAACAAGCCCAGAGGAATACCTATTATGCTTAAGAAAAAGGCTTCAAAGAGCACGCTTCTCTTCATCTGTCGTCTGGTGGCACCAATGGATGACAAAAGGCCAAATTGCTTTGTCCTCTCACTTACCGAGATGGAAAATGCATTGTATATCAAAGATATGGAGCCAAACATAATTATACCTATTAATACTGCCGCTAGACTGTATAATACAGAATTAAAGCTTCGCTCATTAGAGCTACCGGTATAGCGAAGTAGGCTGTGATTAATGCTATATCCGCTTTCAGGAAAGGTTCGCTCCATGAAAGAGTAGATTTCCTTGGCATTATTAACCTTAAGATATGCGTCAAAGCTGTATGAATCTGTATCATCAGCTACCGTCAGAGCTGTGAATCCCGGAGCTGAATAGCTTTCAAAATCCGGTCTTTCGTAGAAGCCTACCACGGTATAATTACGTTTTTCTTTTATGGTCAACTCCTCAGTCATACCGCTTTCTTGATGTATGAAAGGATTCAACTGATTTAATTGAGAATCCCCCGATATCCTATCCCCTATTTTAATTTTCAGGGTATCACCTATGGAAAAAACCAATCCTCCGTTAAACTTTAAATGCTCAGGCAAAATTATTTCGGATGAGTCATAAGGAAGTCTTCCCTCAATTAAATCCACAGGCATTATTTCTGTAAATTCTGCATCCATCCCTCCAATAAAGAGATAAGGCTTATACTCGTTTTTTGAATCCTCTAAAAGGGAATATCCGATATTCTGAAGACTGGTTGTTTGACTAACCTCATGACTATTTTTAACTTCCTTCAGTTTTTGGTCCGAAATGCTGTAGGCAGCACCATACCAATCCCCGGACTGTTCAATTTCCATATTCACTAAAAAGTTTTGAAGACTTGATATTCCTGTTGTTACGGCAGTTATCATTGATACCGATAGAATGATACCGATTATTGTTACAAGGGTTCGAACCTTGTTCTTACCCAAAGTTTTTAATGTTACCTTATTTACAATATTCATTTTCTAATCACCTCATCACGGATGATTTTTCCATCCTCCAAGGCCATTATCCTGTCTGCCTGCAGTGCAATGTTTTCATCATGGGTGATTATTATCAAAGTCTGGCCGAATTTTTGGTTAGAAAGCTTTAAAAGTTCCACAATTTCCTGTGAGTTTTTTGAATCAAGATTGCCGGTAGGCTCATCTGCAAGAACAACAGCCGGAGCATTCATCAAAGCCCTTCCAATGGATACACGCTGCTGCTGTCCCCCCGAAAGCTGATTAGGTAGATGATTTTCTCTTCCCTTTAAGTCCAGAATTGTAAGTAACTCATTTAATCTGTCCTCATTAACCTTTCTTCCGTCAAGGAGCACCGGGAGAGTAATGTTTTCTGTTAAATCCAAAACAGGAATGAGATTATAAAACTGATAGATAAGGCCTACCTGTCTGCGTCTGAAAATAGCCAGCTGTTCATCGTTCTGAGCATAAACATCCTGTCCGCTCATGTAAACTTTGCCGCTTGAGGGCTTATCAACCCCACCTATTATGTGTAATAAGGTAGATTTCCCTGAACCCGAAGGACCCATTATAGCTAAAAACTCACCTTTTTTAACCGAAAAAGAGACATCGTCCAGTGCCCTTACAATGTTTTCATCTTTACCATATAGCTTTGAAAGATTTTCTATCCTTAGTATTTCCATTTTATATTTTCCTCCGATTTACAATGGATTATTTAAAATAAGTATATAGATTTAAGGTGACACAAAAGTGACTTAAATATAACTAAATCGTCACCTCAAACAGGAATGTCAGGGGGACGGTTCCCTCTGACACTT
>CAYMLJ010000219.1:0-3019 GCA_964391395.1 uncultured Ruminiclostridium sp.
TAAATCCTCAGGCTTTATTCCGTATTTTACTTCTATTTTGCACTTTGCAGGCTTGTTAAAAGAGGTTTGATCCCATTTAACGGCATCTTCCGCAGGTGAAATACGCAAAAAACGTTTGTTTTCTTCGTCACCCACAGATAAATCTGCCGAAATAAGACCGGATGGACAGGAAAAACTTATCTCAGGGGTTTCTCCACAACCTACAAGACGATAAGGCAAATCATAATGAGCTTCGGTTGATAGTAAATAAGCTTTCTTATCTATTATTATTTCAGGCTTACCTGCCATTTTGAATGCCAGTTGCCTTTCGAAATAGCCACCGTCAGGAGCAGTATACCGAAATGAGAGGATGGCCTTTGCATCATCCTTTGGATTAGGGTTCTTGTTAATGAAAGTTATTCCTCGGCCTTTTCCCGGTATTACACTGGGCGGGCCAAGGGTAAGCCCTTCAGTCCGCGAAAGTGATACAACAATACCCAACATACTCTTTTCATTATCATACTGCCACATTCCTGTAACCGGGTCTGCTGATTCAATACGGGCATAGACCTCCTGACCCGGTTTATCATACTCAATAGTGTCCCCAAAGGTCTTATACACTACCATTCTATAGTCACCGGTCTTTTGCCGCGCAGCCTCCTCTAACGCTTTGTCTTCTGCAGAGGATTCTGCTCCCGCTGAGCCGGCCGCAGCAGCCCCTGAAGCTCCGGCAGCCCCTAAAGCAGCAATTGTTGCAGCAATACCGATAATAGCCGCGGTCTTGATAGGTGTTGATTCTTCGCCTTCAGTTTCGGATACCGGATCATCCTCTATCTGAATAACGGGTTCTAATTCCTTTTGCTCCTTCTCTTTTTCAGGTTCCGGCTCAGGCTCAGGTTCGGGTGTAGCCGTCGGTTTTACAGGCGCCGCCCCCTGTGAAGGTTTTTCCGGCTTTAATTTAATATAAATGCTTGCAGAGTCATTAACTACTGTATGGGCATTTGCCCATCTGGTAGTAAATATCCCGCTGGCACTTATTTCTATAGTCCCTTCGGGAACAGAATTACCCACTGCATAACTCAATGTCCCTTCTTTTACTGTTCCGGAATCATATTTTACTGCTTCGCCTATGGGCTTGCTATCGCTGTCATAAAAGGTTAAGTACACTTTCATAGTATTCCACACATGGATGTCTTCAGAAACGGGTGCTTGTGTACCTTTAACCCCAAGAGATATGCTCTCTCCTTCTTTAAATGTTCCTTCGAGGCTATAAGATGTAGAATGCCTTACAACACCCCATTTTGCTCCTGTTATAGTACCCCCCTCAAAGCTGAAATCCATTTTTGTTCCATCGGTAGCCTCAAAGCTTCCGCTTCTGTATATCTGAGCCGGGTCCTCATACCTGTCAAGCATTTCGGCTATTACCGGAATCGGTAGGCTTAATAATATAGTAAGCATAATAATAAAAGCAAAAAACACTCTCTTTTTCATACCGTTACCGCCTCCTTTTTGCTCATGCCGATAATAATCAATATAATCCCGATAGCCAGAATAACTGCCCCCAATATATAGGGCAGATTAAATATATTGATCGCAGAAAGAGGAACGCTCAGCATAAAACCTGTAGTTAATCCCGTAATTATGCGATTAACAGTTGGAGTATCCATTGATTTTCCTTTTGCTGTCTTTTTTGCTGTGAGCCCTCCGAAAAATTTCCGTAAAAAGCCGGTATGACTTCCCAATGCCTTAAGAGAAAGCAGCAACGCTGATACACCTGCCATTGACATGGAAAGGGAAGCAAAACCGGTCATAAAGTTATAAAATATTAAAGCCAGGCCTATTCCAATGATAAGTGTTCCACCTTGTCCGATATTCTTTAGCGCATAAGATGAGAACATTGTTTTCAATCCTCTCCCCATTTTTTTCAATGGATTACCTCCGGAAAAAAGTGAAAATATCAGGCTTGCAACGATCCCTTTGCCTACAATTCCTCCTACAATATTTATCCACTCGGGATTTCCCGACATACCAAGTCCGCCTTTGGCAAAGGTTAGCCAGGACAATCCCTGAATCCACCGCGGATTAAAATCTAAATTCGGCAGCAGCGTGAGAACAAACCAAGTAACAGCCATAATCAAAGCCGGTATCCATTTCTTCTTATCTTTGAATGCCGCCCCTATACCTCGTATTACATTCCATGCTCCTAAAAACAATACTTTGATCGGATTAGGAACAGGTATAATTTCTTCTGATAGTTTTGGCATTACACCTGCGAAGATTATTTCCCCGCTGCCTGAAGGTGCAGCCATAAATCCACCTTGGTAATTAATTGGCGTCGGCAGGTTTTGGGCAGGCTGTAATGGTACAACCTCTGTACCGCAGGCATGACAGAATCTGATGTTTTCATCAAGACTTGTTCCACAACTTTTACAGAATTTACTCATAATCAGGCCCTCCTATTTTCGGCAGGCTTTATATAATACGAATCAATATATTAAATTAATATAAAAATTTTGAAATCCAAAGTAGCACAATTCTTCCTTTAGAATGCATATTAAAATATTTCTACTAAAATGAATACTAAAAATTACGGAATGCCAAAAGATGATATGTCAAATAAGATAATATATTAATTTTATCATTCAATCATGAGCAAATCTACTGTCTAATTAAAGAATGTAAGCAAAGAATTTAATGGGATAAATTTATATTCTTTTTACAGAACGTTTTCTTGCTCCCACAAGATATATTATGGTTAAAGCAAGCAGAGGTGGTATTGTTAATACTGCATAAGCGTTCAAACAAGAGGGAAAACGAAACAATTGAAACAAATTTATAATTAGTAAAAAGCTTATTTGTTGTAATTCTAATGCCCTCCTCTTTACAGAAATCCAAGTAAAATGGCATTACTTTTGCTGTATATTTAAAAAGAGCCCTGAGACAAAAGGGCTCTTAAGTCAGCGGGACCTATTTGAATAATCGAGCACTGCTTGAGCTATGCCAATGAAGTACTCCGATTCCCTTCTGATGTGATTAATTA
>CAYMLJ010000220.1:0-3006 GCA_964391395.1 uncultured Ruminiclostridium sp.
TTGTGCAAGCAAACCACCAATAATAGGACCCACTACAGGAATCCACGAATAACCCCAATTGGAGTCTCTTTTCCCTTTAATGGGAAGTATTGCATGAGCGATACGCGGGCCAAGGTCACGAGCCGGATTGATTGCATAACCGGTCAATCCGCCTAACGACATACCGATTGAAACTATAACACCAAATACCAATAACTTCTCAACACCTGAAGCAATACCGGCAACATTACCGATTCCCAGAATTGCGAATACCAGTACAAATGTACCGATTATTTCACTTAAAAGATTACGTCCTACATTTGGGACACTTGGGCTGGTGGAGAATACACCAAGCTTTGTGTTAGGATCTTCTGTTGCATCGAATTGTCCTTTAAATAAAATATATACAATAATAGCACCCAGAATAGCTCCGGCAAATTCACCGAGTATATAAATTGGGACCTGTTCCCAAGGGGTGGAACCACCTACAGCTAATGCTAAAGTTAATGCAGGGTTTAAATGTGCCCCGGAAGATGAACCAAATATAAATGCAGGCAATAGAACAGCAAGACCCCAAGCAAATGTAATTTGTATTGAGCCGGCGCCCTTCATGCCGGATTTAGTTAGAGTCACGTTTGCTACTACACCATCACCTAATAGGATGAGCATTGCAGTACCTATTAATTCTGCAATAAATATTAACAACATACTGACACCTCCAAAAATTTTGACCCTCTTTATTTATTAATCTTTAGCCCATCCGAAGGAACATTTTACTGCCTTGTTCCAACCTTTTATTTTTTGTTCTCTTACTTCATCCTCCATCGTTGGTTCAAACACTTTAGAAATTTTCCAGTTCTTTACAACATCTTCCTTGGTATCCCAGTACCCTACAGCAAGACCTGCGAGATAAGCCGCGCCCATAGCTGTTGTTTCAACGCATTCAGGTCTAAGAACAGGAGCGTTTATAATATCTGACTGGAATTGCATTAAGAAATCATTAGCGCATGCTCCGCCATCCACCTTTAGGGCACTGAGCTTAATACCTGAATCTTCCTCCATTGCTTTCAAAACATCAAACGCCTGATAAGCCAAAGACTCTAATGTTGCACGGATAACATGATACTTATTGCAGCCTCTTGTTAATCCGACTATAGTTCCTCTGGCATATTGTTCCCAATGGGGAGCACCAAGGCCTGTGAATGCAGGGACTACGTAGCATCCATTAGTATCGGGCACTTTTTTTGCCATGTACTCTGAATCAGGAGAAGAATCAATTAATTTCATTTCATCACGAAGCCATTGGATTGCTGCTCCGGCAATAAAAATAGACCCTTCAAGCGCATAATTAACTTTACCGTCCAGGCCCCAAGCAATGGTTGTAACAAGACCATTTTTAGAGAATACCGGGGTTTCTCCCGTATTCATAAGCATGAAGCAACCTGTTCCATATGTATTCTTTGCTTCACCCGGGTTATAGCATGTTTGTCCAAATAAAGCCGATTGTTGGTCACCGGCTGCCCCGCCGATAGGTATTGCTCCACCGAAGTATGATGGATCAGTTTCACCATAAACACAGCTGGATGGCATAGCCTTTGGCAGCATTGATCTCGGAATATTAAGCTCTGCGAGAATCTCATCATCCCAATCAAGGTCAATAATGTTAAAGAGTAAAGTTCTGGAGGCATTTGAAAAGTCGGTTACATGGACTTTCCCATTTGTCAGCTTCCAGATTAACCAAGTTTCAACAGTCCCAAACAATAATTGGCCGGCCTCTGCTTTTTCTCTTGCACCTTCCACATTATCAAGAATCCACTTTACCTTCGTTCCTGAGAAATATGCATCGATTACAAGGCCTGTCTTCTGTCTGATTGTGTCAACCAGTCCCTTTTCTTTTAAAGAATCGCAGTATTCGGAGGTTCTTCTGCACTGCCACACGATAGCATGATATACCGGCTCACCGGTCTCTTTGTCCCATACAATAGTTGTTTCACGTTGATTTGTAATACCTATGGCGGCTATATCCTCCGCCGTTGCGCCAATTTTTCGCATTGCCTCAGTTGCAACACCTAGTTGCGATGCCCAAATTTCGTTTGCATCATGTTCGACCCATCCCGGTTTTGGATAGAATTGAGTAAATTCCTTTTGTGCTACGCTGCATAATTCTCCCTTCGCATTAAACAGGATACAACGGTTACTTGTTGTACCTGAATCTAATGCCATTACATATTTGCCCATACGTACACACCCTCCTATGCATATTCTCCAAATATACAAGCTTACGTCTTGATATCTTTGGCTAATTCATACATATGCAGGGCATTTATCTTTTAGTATAAGCTCTTATAATAAACTTTAAATTGAGAAAATCCCCCCAAGGTAGCCCTTGGAGGGATAATTATTCAACATTTGTAGATTAATTCTATAGCTTATTATTCTGACTCTTCTTCTTCTTCATCAGATTCTTCTACGATGTCTTCAGATCTTACTTTTGGTTTGTTTATTGTTAATACTATTTTGTCAGCTTCAATGTCAGGCTCAATTCCTTTTGGATATTTAACATCACCGATGGTTATTTTATCATCAGCATCAAGGTCGGTTACATCTATTTCGATATAATCGGGTATATCCTGTGGTAAGCCCTTTACGGGGATTTGATCCAATTGTTGTATTACTAAAAGCTTTTTAAATTCTACTGTGTCTTTCCCTATTATTCTTATATCCAAATTAACTTTCATCTCTTCGGTAAGAGATATCTGCTGGAAACTAACATTTAAAAGCTCCCTTTTTAACCCAGAGTATTCCATTTTCTTGACCATTGCGGTTATCTTTTCAAACCCATCCAGCTCAAGGTCAAATAAATAATTTCGGCCGTATTTAGACAAGTTTTTTAATAATTCGTCCTGTTTTACCTTTACTGAAATTGATTCCTTACCTTTTCTGCTGATAGAGGCAGGTACATAGCCAATTTTTCTAAGCTGCTTGCTTGCTCTGCTATTTACCTTTTCCCTTTTTTCTATTGTCATT
>CAYMLJ010000221.1:0-3000 GCA_964391395.1 uncultured Ruminiclostridium sp.
GAGCGCTTGAATGGCATTCAAGAGGCAAGGGGTTCGATCCCCCTCATCTCCACCAAACTAAAAGCCTTGAAAATACTACGTTTTCAAGGCTTTCGCCCTTTTAAAACGAAGCAGCTTTTTTGGGGGTAACAACCGTATCATTACCCTGCAATGACCCGGGATATGCCCGCCCAACTCTTCGCAATCTATCTTCAAATCAATTTCGGTTTCGTAGTCGTGTCTGGCCTTGACGGACTTCATAATGGTGACAAAATCATCTTCTTGGTTTACATGACGCACTCGTCGTACATATCTGCCAATGTCCGCAGACTATTATACTGCTGTGAAAGATAATCCTACATCAGGGTACCTTGCTAGAAGTAGAATTTTTGAATCCTTTAAATGCTTTATGTTAAATTAAACAACATTTCTTATATTTCTTGCCACTTCCACACGGGCAAGGATCGTTTCTGCCTGCAACCCATTTTTCAGCGACTTTCACTGATGTATTATATGGTTTAGATTTAAGCTTTTTTCCTATCATATAGGGTTTAGAGCCATTAATTAATGAATGAATTTCTCCGGAAGGTGAGTTGCCCTTAAGCCATATATTGGGTGTATAAGCGAGCATTTTTTCTATTAGTTCTTCTCTCTCCAAAGCTGTCACAATAGGATTTTCAGTATAGTTGTCAGTTTTGATTTTATTTAGAAATTCCCCTGCCTTCATACCGGGCGATGCATTAAAAACACAAGCATAAACGTTAACTAGAATTTTCATAGCATCGTATTCGACATCAACATCGTCTTCACAGTACTCGTCATCATCTATATAAAGGTATCTCTCATTATCTTTTATCTCCTCAAAAAATGCTTTGAAATATGGATTGTCAACCATCCTGTGGAGGGTATTGTAATCGGAATGTTTAAACGTCTCTTTGGTCAGTTGAGGATAAACTGAATTTCTCCAGGAATCACTTAACACTACAGTACGTACATCTTCTGTGAGTATAGAAAAGAATTCCAATGAGCCTACCTTTTGTACTTGTATTGTCTTACCGCTTAAACATCTAAATAGCTTAATACAGGCTGACTGAAAACTGTCACTAATTTCCACACCAATCTGCTTAGATACTTCTTTTAACAAATCATGTTTTTCAACTATACCCCAATAAAAAAGTATAATACTAATTGATTGTTCTAGTTTAGTATTAAAATCCCTTTTTTTAATAAACCTTTCGCTATTTATGAGGTTTTCAATCTTTACCTTGATATCAGTTGGAACCTGAAAACTGCAGTATCCATACTCATTTTCTATTTCAAAGAGTAATCCCGACTTTATGGCATCGCTTTCGAGAATAACATCGATATCCTTATCAGAGTTAATTTCATTATCATTTAGCATGTATTGAAATAATTTAAACTCACCGGAAGGCATATACAAAAGAATATCTTCAATATTAGTATGTATAAATTCGTTTATTGCTGTGGCAAGCTTATCCTTAGTAAAGCTTGATGTTTTATTTAGTAACAGGTTCTTACCGATGGCCGTAAGCTCACTCTTTTTAAGAGCTTTCAGAATATCGTATAGTGAGAGGTCGGTTAACTTGGAGCTATTCGCAGCAAGTGACGACCATTGGTACTTTTTATTATACGTAAGACTTTTAAGCTTTTCCAGTGCCTCGGTCAATATTCTTACGCTGTCTTCTCCCGGATAGTTTGAACTAAAAATCTCTTCAAATAAGTCAAGCTTTTCATCTGGAGTTGCATTTTTAAATTTTTCGTATAATCTATTTTCTTCGTTTTTCTTATTTAATCTAGAAGTACCTTGCAGCAATAAACTTGCTGCGGCGGTAGCCTGCGACCGATTTCTTTTTTTTCTGGTTGCTTTTTTCTTGTTATTTTGGTCTGTAGATCTATGCTCCATGAAAGGAATATCTTTAGAAGGCCCACAATAGCCGCATTCTCCGTCTCTTGGAGAATCTTGCCCCTCATTTCTTGCTAACAGCGTGATGCCCTTCCGCTCTTCAAGGGAAGGATATACATGCATTACCCTAAGCTCGAGGGTAGTAGTTGAGCCATAATCATATTTATGTGTGAAGGAGAGTCCTTCATAGAAAAGAACACCTACTTCTACTTCTATATCCATTTCTTCTTCTGGATTAAAAGCTTCATCAGGATAGGATTCATAAATTTCTTCTTTTATATTAAAACAGCTGAGATGTCCACAGCATTCAAGCCAAATATTTCTGAGATATCTGTCCAACTCCTTCAAGGTTACACACGCATCAACAAGCAGGTAAAGAAAATAATGGCTTGTATACTTGCCCTTAATCTTTAAAAGAAAGGTTTTGTCATTAGAAGCAGTACCCTTTATTGCAATTCTGTTGCGCATACATTTATCTACATGTCTTGCGACTGTTCTGTACGTTACATTACTCCCACATATATAGCATTTACCTTCTTCCATAACTCCTCCTATAAAAAACACTTTTTGCATTATCGGATCTTTAGCTACAAGTAAATTCTAGTATTGTTTTTACACAATCCGAACATCTGATGTTAGCAGATTAACTAAATTTAAATAACATTCTATCATATTTAAATCATGATATATATTTTTTTGAGTATTTTGAGTTGACGACTTTAAGATTATTATCCATAACAACACATTAGCATCATTTTTATAAAACTCAAGGGTATTCTTTATAACATCAACAAGAGGGCAACGGTGATGGTCAGAACTGCTGAAGATTCTTTTATAGATGATAAGGGGGACAGATATTCCAAGTATTATGTACCGTTGACGATGTTGGAAAGGTACGGTAGAGTATACACCATCCAATAGGGTAAGCGCCCTGTCAGTATCCAGCCCGACATCCACAATTCCTGGCATTCCTCCAAACTACAGATAGGCCTCCAGCAGTTCTTTCGTCTCATAGCTCTCTTCGTCGGTGTCATAAATTCGTTTACTGTTTCCGCCCGATGGATTTTTCCGTTCCCGAATGGTATAGCCATGAAAGT
>CAYMLJ010000222.1:0-1440 GCA_964391395.1 uncultured Ruminiclostridium sp.
ATCTTTACGTTGACTGAGAAGATTCTTCGCTGGCGCTCAGAATGACAATCATATTTATAAGATTTTTCATTCCGCTTCGCTTCACCCAGAATGACACGCTTCTAATTTTGAGACAGCCCCTTTATGCGCCTTAGGACCCCCTGACTCTCTTTATATATGATATTATGTATAAGATGGTATTACCTGATATTTCGCGGAGGCAGTATTATGAAAAGTAAAAAATCATTATTTATCAAGGGCATATTTGTATTTGTTTGCATCGTCGCAATAGTAACAATTGTCGGATGTTCCAGGTTTGTTTCGGATAGTGACAACAAACAGTTGGATCCTGACAACGAATATTTATCGGAGGCCTCGCAAGAGCCGGAAGAACACCCGGAGGACCAAGATAAAGAGCTATTTGAAGAGGAAGATACCGTTATTCAAGGCGGCAGCGGTAATTTGCCTTCCAACTTGGTTCAGGACGGGCAAGTAGCCTTCGATGAAAACAATATCTACGTTATAAATAAAGATACTAATGCCATAGAAGTAAGGAATCAGTCAGGCAAGAGTACTTTATTTGAATTGCCTAAAAAAGAGGACATGTATCACCGCTATTCTTCATTAAACATCTATAACGATTCTGTTTACGTCGTATCTTCGCTTTTTGGAGAGGCAAAAATTATTAAAAGGGATTTTAAAGGCAAGGATTGGGAAGTTCTTGCATACGGTAGTGATCTCCAAATATATTCAGATAAGATATATTACATATGTGAGGATACTCTTATATCAAAAACGATTGAATCGGGAGAAGAAGAAATACTGGTTGAAGATGTTTATGATTACAGCATCTCCAAAGGGAATGCAGTTATTAGGCGAGTTAATGCTTATTCCGATGATGATTTCGGTTTTTCATATATATCAGATCTTACACTCTATATTTTGAACCTGGCTAGCAAGGAACTGACTGAAATCACAAGAATAAAGGATTTTATTGATACCGCTTCCAAAGTAGTTCTTGATGGCAGCAGTATTTATCATGATATGGCAAAAGGCTTAGAATTTATAGATGTTGATAGTGGTGAGTCAAAAAATATTAGTAACCGTATTACTGACACGCTTGAATCAGGTTTTTGCGACGGATTTGCGGTTACAGAAGAAAAAATATATGTAGTATTTTTAGATCCTAATAAGATTGAACCGAAATTAATTGTTATTAATAAAGATAATCCGAAAAAATATGATGTTGTAGATTGTAATTTGGAAGCCTATACCGAATACCTAAATAAGTTATATGGGTGGTGCTACACACAAGGAGATCCCGGATGGATCAGTATAAACATTTATTATGCCAATCAAGAGCTGTTTGTAGATAGGTTGGGGCATTACGATGAAAACCTTAACTGGCTTGGTAAAGATGTTGCTTGCGATGAGCCTTGGACTTCATATTGGGAGTAAACA
>CAYMLJ010000222.1:1540-2981 GCA_964391395.1 uncultured Ruminiclostridium sp.
GCCTCCCCTAATATATATAGTATCGGGACATCAAGCCAATTTAGGCGCTGTGCGGGAGGCAGGCGTATGCGACATTACATAGAGGAACGCGCCTTGGAGCTTGGGAGCTTCATTATAGAAAATAGGACGACGGTCCGGGCAGCTGCACAGAGTTTCGGGATATCGAAATCTACAGTACACAAAGATGTTACAGAAAGACTGGCAAAGTTAGACCCGTCAATGGCAGGGCAAGTTAAGAGGATACTTGACGAGAACAAAGCCGAACGTCATATCCGTGGCGGGGAAGCAACAAAACAAAAATACGGTAGAGATAGCAGAAAAGTCGGTTGAAACCGGCTTTTTGCATACTCTGCATTTAAATTATCATTTTTGCTATTGATATCAGGGAAATATATTGATAATATTAAAATTGTGTACAATTCAAAATGCAAGCCAATGATAAAGTTTTAAAGGGGTTGTAAAGGTTGGGTCTTGGATTAGATATCGGTCTAGATTTAGGAACCGCAACAGTATTGGTTTATATCAAGGGAAAGGGAATCGTTTTGCGAGAACCCTCTGTTGTGGCTATTGACAAGAATACTGACAGAATTTTAGCTGTAGGGGAAGATGCACGGAAGATGCTTGGTAGGACCCCGGGAAATATTATAGCTTTACGCCCATTACGGGATGGTGTAATCTCCGATTACCATATGACCGAAAAAATGCTGAAATATTTTCTTAATAAGGTTTGCTCAAGAAGTTTCTTTAAGCTTTTTAAACCAAGGGTTATGATTTGTGTACCCTCAGGGGTTACCGAGGTTGAAAAAAGAGCAGTTGAAGATGCGGCAGTTCAGGCAGGTGCAAGGAAAACATACCTTATTGAAGAACCCATTGCTGCTGCTATAGGAGCGGGAATAGACATAACAAAGGCTTGCGGGAGCATGGTGGTGGACATTGGCGGCGGTACTACCGATATAGCTGTTATATCGCTTGGAGGAACGGTTGTAAGTTCGTCTGTAAAAATAGCCGGGGATAAGTTTGACGAAGCCATTATTCGTTACATGAGAAAAAAGCATAATGTGATGATAGGCGAGAGGACTGCCGAGGATCTTAAGATAAGTATAGGTACAGTATTCCCGAGGCAAAAGGAAGTTGAAATGGATATTAGGGGTAGAAACTTGGTTTCAGGGCTGCCTAAGACTATTACTGTTTCATCCACCGAACTTATGGAAGCTCTTGAGGAGCCCGTATCCAGTGTGGTCGAAGCGGTGCATTCGGTGCTTGAAAGAACCCCTCCCGAGCTGGCCTCGGATATAAGTGACAGAGGCATTGTCATGACAGGCGGAGGATGTCTTGTTTATGGAATGGACAAGCTTCTGGAATATAAAACAGGAATAAAAGTAATTATCGCTGATGAAGCGGTATCTTGCGTGGCTATAGGAACAGGAAAAACTCTGGATAA
>CAYMLJ010000223.1:0-2961 GCA_964391395.1 uncultured Ruminiclostridium sp.
AAAATGGATAAGGCTCTTTTCGCCGATGCTACCGCTACTTCAATAGGCGCTCTTTTAGGAACATCCAACACCACAACCTATGTGGAGAGTGCAGCAGGTATCGGCGTTGGTGGTAAAACCGGTTTAACATCGGTATTCACAGCAGCTCTGTTCCTGATTGCACTTGTTTTTGCACCAGTGGCGGGTATTGTTCCGGGTGCAGCAACAGCGCCTGCTCTTATTATAGTTGGTATACTTATGATGGAATCCTTTGGTAAGATTGAATGGGGTAACTTTGATGAAGCACTTCCCGCTTTCTTTACCGCCGTAGTTATGCCTTTTTCATATAGCATATCCAACGGAATTGCAGCAGGATTCATTTTCTACGTGGTATTAAAGGTATGCAAAGGTAAATTCAAGGAAGTACATCCGATTATGTATATTGTAACATTCCTGTTTATAGCAAACTTTTTTATAAGTGCTCTACCTAAGTAATATTCGCTAAAGGGGAATCTATATCCTAGTATAAAAAAGCCGTCCTATATCGTATATCGTATGGGGCGGTCTTTTTGTAAAAAAACCTAAATAGTTCACAAAAAATTTACGCTCTATTCATTATATCAGCTTGAATTTACTACCTACTTAAGCAATAATGATGTCAAATATAGATTGACCTTTACAAATTGAGGTAAAATAAAAGAGAGTAATCCTAATAATAATTTTTGTTAACAAGAAAGATAGGGTGTAGCTATGAATGCAAGGGCACATGTCCTGATTGTAGACGATGATGTGAATATTTGTGAGCTTCAGAGGTTATATCTTGAAAAAGAAAACTTTCAGGTGTCAGTCTGCCATGATGGCAAAAGAGCGGTTGAATTATTCAAGGAAAGGGCTCCCGATATTGTCATACTTGACATAATGCTTCCGGGTATGGACGGCTGGGAGGTATGCCGCGAAATCAGAAAATTCAGCTCTATACCGATAATTATGCTGTCGGCCAAGGATGAAACCTTCAATAAGGTTCTTGGTCTGGAACTGGGGGCTGATGACTATATGGTCAAGCCCTTTGAGCCTAAAGAATTAATAGCCCGCATCAGGGCAGTTTTAAGACGCTTTGGAAGGCAGGAAGAGGCTCCGGAACAAGTTATATTTCCCGGACTTGTAATTAATAAATCCAACTATACCGTGAAATTGAATGGCAATGATATAGACATGCCCCCAAAAGAGCTGGAATTATTGTTTTTCCTTGCATCCAATCCAAATAAAGTATTTACAAGAGAGCAACTCCTAGAAAATGTATGGGGCTTTGATTTCTTTGGAGATACCAGGACCGTAGATGTCCACATAAAAAGGCTAAGAGAAAAAATTGAGATCGGTGAATACAAATGGCAGATAAAAACTGTATGGGGAGTCGGTTATAAGTTTGAGGTGAAATGATGATAAGAACAATGTTCGGAAAGATACTTGCTTTAGTTATAGCTGTTCTTATTATCAGCTTTACTCTGACCGGCATTATTATGAATGTTGGTCTAAACAAGATGGTTACAGAAGAAAAGGTTCAACAGCTCCAAGTCGTTTCTGAAAAAGTAATTAGTGCTTTAGAAACTCTGCTCAAGAATGAGATTAACCGCGATCCTTTTTTATTTATAAGCTTTTTACAGACTCTAGCAAAAAATGATGACTCACTTATCTGGGTAGCCGGAAATGACGGAACCCTTATTTTCTATTCAGAGATTCCAAGCTATCTTCAGGACAAATTAGAAATATCCGAGGAAGGTTGGCCTAAGCTACCCGACTCACGCCAATACGAAAAGCAACCTTCGGAATACGAGGTTGGCGATTATTTCGGGCTTTTTGAGGATACAGGAGTGGATTGGGTTACAGTTAATAATGGTTTTGAGATAAAAAATATTCCTCCCTACAATATGGAAGCAGTCGGGGTGGTACTAATCCATTCAAAGGTTCCTAATATATACCAGTTAAAAACATCAATAATATTGATTTTTATTATTTCAGGAATAGTAGGATGTATAATTGCTCTTTTGTTTGTGGCACTATTGACAAAGCGCATAACCAAACCTTTAAACCAGATGAAAAATATGGCCAGAAGGGTGGCTTCAGGAGAGTTTAGTGAGAGAGTCAATGTCAAAGGGCAGGATGAAATAGCAGAGCTTTCCGAAGGCTTCAATAATATGATAGTTGCATTGGAGAATTTAGAAGGGATGCGGCGGGATTTTATCGGCAATGTGAGCCATGAGCTAAGAACGCCTATTACTACTATAAAAGGCTTTATCCAGGGCATATTGGACGGTGTTATACCGGCTGAAAAGCATGAAAGCTATCTTGCCATAGTGTTGGATGAAACCCGAAGAATGCAAAACTTAGTTAATGATTTATTGGGGCTGGCAAAAATGCAATCCGGGGAAGCTTCCCTTAATATGACGGATTTTGATGTAAATGAATTAATAAGACGATGTGTCATTAGCCTTCAACAAATGTTTATTGAGAAAAACCTTGAATTTAAGGCTGATTTTGAAACCGAGAGAACATTTGTAAATGCCGATTTAGACTCAATTCAGAGGGTTCTTATAAATTTGCTGCATAATGCAATCAAATTTACAACAAAGAACGGTGAAATAAAGGTGAAGACCTATACAGAAAGAGATAAGGTCTTTATTGCTGTTGAAGATAATGGAAAAGGTATACCGAAAGCAGATTTATCCAACATTTTCGAAAGATTTTATAAGACCGATAAATCGAGAAGCGCTGATCGCTCGGGTCTAGGCTTGGGACTTGCCATCGCAAGAAATATAATAGTGGCCCATAATGAAATCATAAAAGTGGAAAGTGAAGAAGGACATGGTTCAGTGTTCACTTTTAGCCTGCGTAGCGCTTCAATGTCTGAGCCATACTAAAGTTAACATTTTATTCATATCTATGTCAAATTTGAAGGTTATAATAACCTTACCCGTTACCGAAATC
>CAYMLJ010000224.1:0-2951 GCA_964391395.1 uncultured Ruminiclostridium sp.
GAAAATCCTGCCGAGACCCAATTACTGCCGTAATTTTTAGAGTTACGATAGCCGGTGATAATCCTGTTGCCATCCGAAAAAGTTTTATTCATCTCCGAAATGTAATTTTCATCAAGCAAATTGTCGGCATCAAAGACAAAATAGCCGTCAAATTCATTTTTAGAGTATTTTTTATTTATTTTACCAAGCAAGAAATCTAAAGCATAACCTTTCCCTATTTTTTGCTTGTTAAAGCGCTCCCACACAATGGCCCCTGCCAATCTCGCCTTTGAGGCGGTATTATCAGTACAATTATCAGCGACTACAAATATTTTGATTAGTTCAGTGGGATATGTCTGATTTTTGATGCTTTCAATCAATTGAGAGATAACCGCTTCCTCATTCCGTGCCGCAATTAGAACAGCATATTTATGTAGCTTTGCTGTTTTATTGGGCTTATTATTCCATATAAACGGAACGATGACATAGAAAAATTGATATGAGTAGCATATAAAAAATATCACAGCAATAATATAATTAATTAACTTGATTGTTTCCAAGCATGACACTTCCTTTGTCTTTTGAATTCAATGTTCAGATACAGAATTACCATCACAAACTATATTTCGATTGGAAATATAGGCTATATCTCTTGGTTGCCTTAAATTTGCGGCTGTAGAGTTGATTAAAATGCGCCACTCGGATGTTGAATTCCAAATTAAAGATACTATACATAATATACTATACTATGTCAAATTTTAAAATAACTTTAAAGAGATCCCCGTCAACATATAAATCCAGTTTCCCATTCTGTAGTTCGGTAAAACTTTTGGCGATGGAAAGGCCTAGACCACTGCCTTCGGTATTTCTTGAACTGTCACCTCGGATGAATCTGTCGAGGAGCTCATCGCTGGATATATTGAGAGGAAATTTTGAGATATTTCTAAAGATTATGACAGCCTGCTTATCTTCTATGTCAAGATTGAGATAAGCTCTGGTTGAGGGCTGAGCATATTTGCAGATATTGCCCATTAAGTTGTCAAAAACTCTCCATAACAATCTTCCGTCTGCCATAATAAAAACTTCATCTTCCGGCTTTTTTAAGATAAGCTCTAAGCCGCTGTTTCTTATTTTCTCCTCATATTCACCTACCGTTTGGGTAATTAATACCCCCACTTCGGTACGGGCGCTATTAATCTCAATATTTCCTGTTGAAGCCTTTGATGCTTCCACTAAATCCTCAATTAGCTTTTTAAGCCTTGCCGATTGGCGATCCAGCACGCTGATATATTCGTTTAAGGTTTCGTTTCCCACATCCTCTTTTTTGATTAAGTCTACATAGTTAATAATAGAGGTAAGGGGTGTTTTAATATCATGGGAGACATTAGTAATAAGCTCGGTCTTTAAACGTTCACTTCTCATGCGTTCATCAACGGCTTTCGACATGCCTTCGCTGATACTGTTTAAATTCTCTCCATGGTATTTAAAATCCCAGAATAAATACTTAGTGTCAACTTTATAGCCTAAATCACCGGCTGCTATTTTTTTACCGCCGGTTTGTAACTTTCGCAGGCCTATGGCAATAAAGAGTACTGCAGGCACTAAGATAAGTTTTTCGAGAAACCATAGAAGAGCTAAAGTACTTCTGTCACGGAAAGAAGCCAGTGCTACAAATTCTGCCAAAGATAGGCCAAGAATAATAAGTACCGTTTTCCCAATCAAAGATGTATTAAGCAAGATGTATTTAATGCTATTATATACTTTGCTTATTAATCTAAAAATAAACCTTAAGACGCGATATGTTATGGTATTTCTCCACCAACCACCCAATTTGCATCTGGTGGCAAAGGTCATACAAGCCAATAAACCAAGAAGAATATCAATAATTCCAAACACTGAAAGAAACAGGACCATTCCGACTGTTGATATATTATCAAGCCTCTCTAATATTGTATACTCGATGACTGCAATTATAAAGAGAACAAACATAAAAAGATCTAAGGGTATTTTGTCTATGCCGTTAGGTATTATGTTTTCTTGCCCTTTTCTGCGGCCTGCACTGCACATAAGAAAAATGAACAAGATAATTGCCGCTGTTATTGATATTAGTGTAATGGGTATTAAGGCATATCGAATTTTATAAGCGAGATTAACCCAGTATTCAGCAATCGAATATCGATCGTTTGCACTTAGTGTTTTCTTTACAAAACAATCAATGGTGTATGTACCATTATCTAATCTGAGCTGAGAAAAGTTGGAATTGTTGGTATCGGTTGCATATGGGTAATGAGAATCATCCTTATATATATAAGTGCGGCCGAACTGAAATTCCTCGTTTGTGTATGTGCGTAATATGATATTGCCTTCTGAATTCTTTAAAACAAATAGAAAATTTGTATTTTCT
The DNA here is from genome assembly GCA_964391395.1 of uncultured Ruminiclostridium sp. GTDB lineage: Bacteria > Bacillota > Clostridia > DSM-8532 > DSM-8532 > DTU059. Next base: position 2,384 of record CAYMLJ010000224.1, read on the forward strand.
GCAGAGAAAGCCTCTTGATATTCGTTAAGATTATAATAATTATTGGACTCAACTGTTGGCCAATATTCATAGAAAACAATATTTGCATATCTGCGAGTTACATTCTCAAATGTTTCTTTTTTAATATCTGCCACTGGTAATTGGTAGAAACCATACTCAGCCAGTACATATATACCAACAGCCCCAAATAAAGAACTTAAAATAGTAATAACTAAAAGAAGTATAGCGGCTACCTTTGCCGGTAAACTATGTGCTAATTTATTCATATCTTTTCGCCTCTCTCCATTTTATATCCCTGACCCCAAACAACTTTTAAGTATCTGGGTTCAGAGGGGTTGATTTCTAATTTTTCACGTAGATGCCGTATATGAACTGCCACTGTACTTTCAGAACCAAAGGAAGGCTCATTCCATACACGGTTATAAATTGTTTTTGGAGAAAACACTTCACCGGGATTTTCCATAAACAGTTTTAGAATATCGTATTCTGTGGGAGTTAAATTTACAATATCACCGTCAAGGGTTACGGTTTTTGCTTTATCATCCAGCTCTATGCCCCCGATACAAAG
>CAYMLJ010000225.1:0-2948 GCA_964391395.1 uncultured Ruminiclostridium sp.
ATGAATACTGAAATATTACATCCGGCAGATCAAATAGCAATTATCATGGAGAGAATATATAGATATGGTATGACAACTACTTCGGGTGGAAATCTTTCTATAAAAGACGACAACGGAGATATTTGGATAAGCCCGGCGGGTGTTGACAAAGGCACTCTAACACGAAAAGATGTTGTATGTGTCAAGGCCGACGGAACTATTATAGGCAACCACAAACCATCAAGTGAATTACCTTTCCATCGTACAGTGTATAAAAAAAGGCCGGACATAAAAGCAGTATTACATGCCCATCCCCCCGCACTTGTAGCCTTTAGCATATCCAGAAAGCTACCCGATACCCGTTTGATACCAAATGTACACCAGATTTGCGGGAATGTGGGGTTGGCAAAATACGGACTTCCGGGAAGTATTGAATTGGGAGATAAAATTGCCATTGAATTTGAGAAAGGTCTAAATACCGTACTCCTTGAAAACCATGGAATTGTAGTAGGGAATACATCCTTATTTAAAGCATTTATGGCTTTTGAGACTCTAGATTTCTGTGCAAGACTTGAGATAGATGCAAAAAAAGTTGGAAAGCCACAGGGCCTATCTCTTGAAAAGCTTGAGATATCGAAGAAAAAGCAACACGCAAACTTAGAAGATTTTTTACCCGGAAGCTACAGCAGCGCCGAGCGGGAAATCCGAAGAGAGATGAGTGATCTGATACACCGTGCTTATAATCAACAGCTTTTTACAAGCACGCAAGGCACCTTTTCACAAAGAATCGAAGGCGGGACTTTTGTCATAACTCCTTACGGTGTTGACAGAAAGAACATAAGTCCCGAAGATCTTGTACATATGGAAGGGGATTTGAAGGAAGAAGGAAAGGTACCCAGCCGATCGGTTATGCTCCATAAATATATTTATGAAAAGCACGCCCATATAAATTCGGTTATTGTTGCCCATCCACCGAATTTAATGGCCTTTGCTGTAACACATCAGTCTATGGATTCCAGAACAATACCTGAAAGCTATATATTGTTGAGGAATATACCCCTGTTACCATTTGGATCAAACTTTATGCAACCCGAAATGACAGCAGATATATTCTCAAAATCTACTCCCGTGGCATTGGTGGAGAATGACTGCGCTATTGTAACCGGAAGCAGTCTGTTAAATGCATTTGATCGTCTTGAAGTAGCCGAATACAGCGCCAAGGCTATTATTGCAGCAAGAGAGATAGGAAGTATAATCGCCATTGATAATGAACAGACTTCTGCTATTGAAAAGGCTTTTAAGTTGGAACAGTAAGAATAATGCGCAACTAAAGCTGTCATTCTGAACGGAGCGCAGCGAAGTGAAGAATCTTTTCGTCAACTTAAAGATCCTTCGCTGATACTCAGGATGGCATTGCCGGAAACAAAGGGGACTGTTCCTGCGGTTTTAAAAACATCTTAAAGTATCTGAATGTTTATTCTGTGGAAAAACAGATAGAACCACGACGGAAAACCGAAGGGACTGTCCCCTTGGTTTTTCTTTGATCAACATCACATTCCAAGGAGCTTAAACACATTTATTCTTTCATATAGATCAGGGTAATCATTTAGAGCTTTTGCGGCAAACATACCTGCCGACATATCGGCAGTGGAAGCTTTTTCATGGCCTATCATAGCCCATGTAGAGTCTTTCAGATTACTAAAAGAACTATCTTTCATAGCTTCGCATACAAATGATTGCCTTGGCGAATTAATATCTTCACCGCTTATTTCAAACAGATTATGTTTTTTGCACAGTCCTCTTAACCTTTTTAATTGGTCGGGGCTGTTTCTGGATGGCATATAAGTGACGCCGTTGAAACCTAAATCTACGATGGTATCGAAAACTAGCTCAAGATAATCGTCTTCGAACTTTTGTGCTTTTTTGTCCCCGGTAACCGAATCTGTAATATCCCCAAGATAAGCATAGGCAGAAATACCGCCGATTTCTCTTGAAAATGCAAGGAGGTCAGAAATCGGCGGGCATTCTTCTGCTGCATCAATATAGAAAGACTGGACTAAATCACTCTTTAATAATCCTAATAAATCATAATCATAATAGGGGTTAGCAGAATCCAGCAGCAAGTTAAGCAACTTTGCTCTAATTCTCATTTGTAAATAATTTTTTAGTGCTTCAATAAGGCTTTCACCCATACCGTATTTCTCAATTAGCTTAAGGGATAAGCCATAAAGTAGATGTCTCTCGGTAATACTTCCGCCTTCATCAAATTTGGACAACGGTTTAATATCATGCTCAAAGCTAAGCTGTATACCTGTCATATAGATGAGGCCATTAATTTTTTCAATCATTTTTTTATTGCGTTCATTTCGCAAATGTCGATATGTCGAGAAAAATTCAGATACCTTAGGAATCTGAGTATGAGGTATGCCATGGATAGCAACATAGGCTATGGAATCTTGATCTGGGTTGTTTATTCTCTTGCCATTAAGAGGCGTTCCAGAAAAGTCGGCCCTACACTCAATTCCTATTGTAGTTGCCATTCCGGCTATTCTTCCTGCCTCAATAAACTCAGTCGCTCCGCTTATGGAGTCATGATCCATTATACCCGCAGTGGATAACCCTGATGTAAAAGCCATCCAAATTGCTTTTGAAGGCGAGTACGGTGAAAATGAGTAATTTGTATGTATATGATTATTAACATGCCCGCTAACAGGTATGACATCATATACTCCGGATTTCGCTGCTTTTATCAGGCGGGAAAGACTGTATAGTCTTGTAGAGGGGTTATTATGATTTAAATTATTAATAAGTTCTTCAATATTTTTACTCATAGCCACTTCCTATATATATTAATACAATACAAGTATACAAAAAATGTTGTAATATGTCTATATAATTTTGATAAATTTTGATTTTATGTTGATTTTAATGTTGGTTTGTAATAATATAATAGTGTAAACAAAATAAGT
>CAYMLJ010000226.1:0-2923 GCA_964391395.1 uncultured Ruminiclostridium sp.
GGTTATGTTCTGCGCTGCTTATGCCGCGCATACTGTAAACGCCCTGTATCCCCTGGTGCAGCTTTCTTGTTTTTACATGACGCTCACGTGCCCATGCTCCGGATAACTGAATCATCTCAAAATTACTGTCCGGAAAGTCAATACTTGCGCTCATTGCTCTTTCCAGTACAATTGTATTTTGGCCTTCGTTTACAAACCGTACATTTCTACCTATAGCAGGGTAATCATTAAATATCGTATAGCTTAAAATTAACTTTGTTTGCATTGTCTCATCAAACAATGTTATTTCAAGGGTATCTGCCTCAGAGGTATCTTCAACATAAGTTGCCGGAAGTCCTTTGAGATCCCTTTTGCCTGTGAAAATCTCATGTCTCTGATATTCAAAGCAAGATATTCTACTGCCATTTTTTTGATTTATCTCAAAAGCCGGATATCTGAAGTCAGTAGTTCCATATGAAGGATATTCCTGCATAGTATATTGGAGCGAAAAAGATAGATCATCTTCAAAAACATACGCCGATAATGATCTGGGCCTTTTTTGAAACAAATGTAAAAAAGTTTCTTGGTCATTAACAGCCTTACCGAAGTAAAGATTCCCAAGCTGATTATTGGGCAGTAGCTTAATAATATAGCTGATTTCTTTATTATAAAGGTGGAATTCTCCCGATTCCTTATGAAAGATAATTGGCATTTGTAACCTCCCGGTAACTACATTAAACACCCCATGCAGTGACCTTAAATAGTAATAAAACTAACTTAGTTTGAATTTAGAAATACTGTTGTTTAAATCAATAGCTGCATGACCCAGTCCTTCGGCAAATTCTGATAATTCTTTGATATCAAAAAGTTGATTTTGCACAGATGCAGTAATTTGCTGAGTCGAAGCCGCAGTTTCTTCTGTAACGGCAGAAACATTGTAAATTGAATTTATAGCCTGCTCTTTAGCATCTTCCATTTCTGAAATATGATTAACAATATTTTCAACTCGTTCTATAAGTCTATCCATTGATTCCTTTATTCTCTTAAATGCGTCTGTTGTTTTTATCATAGCATCGTTCTGAGAAGACAATATGGATTCAGTCATGGTTGCCTTTTCTGAGGTTTTTACAGTATAGTCCTGCGTGACCTTGATTATTGAGGAAATATCTTTTGCAGCATTTTTAGACCTCTCTGCAAGTGTCTGTATTTCTTTTGCCACAACAGCAAATCCACTACCGAATGCTCCTGCTCTAGCTGCTTCAATTGCTGCATTTAGTGACAAAAGGTTGGTTTGATCAGCTATGGTATTTATAACCTCAACTATTTTTCCTATAGATAGTGAATGGGCATTTAATGTATTTATATCACTAATTATTTCTTTTGAAATTTTATTTGTATCCTTTGCTTTATCCTCAAGAGCAAGAATCAATTCAAGACCCTCGTTTGTTATATTTGCTGTTTCTTTTGTCAGGTTTCCGATGTCGTCTGCATTTTGGGATACATCCCCTATTTTATCAGCAAGACTGCTTATTTTTCGTACACTACTCTCGGCATCGCAAGCCTGCTCTGTTGCACCGTGTGAAATATCTTCTATACTGCTTGATATCTCATTAGATACTTCTGCTACTTGCTTACTTTTTATTGAAACAACTTCTGCCGAATCAGTTACTTTTTTTGCAGTATTTAATACCTGTTCAATAATGCTTCTCATATTTTGAATCATTAGATTTATGCTCTTTGTCAATAAACCCAGTTCATCCTTATTATTGGACTTTGCATTAATTGTAAGGTCACCGGAAGCAGCTTTTCCCGCTACAGTTCTGATGCTATCAACAGTTTTTCCTATGTTTCTGACTATAATAAATCCAAATATTGCAGTTATTAAAGCTGCCAAAAGAACAAAAATAATAGTTGTATATGCTATCTTAATAGCAGATGCATGCAATTCTGAAACAGGAATCATATTTATAAGTATAAATCCGGATTCATTTAACTTGACGAAAGACATCAGGTAGGCTGTTTCCCTGTATGTTACGTTCATGCTTCCATAATCTTCTTGATTCGCTAATATGTCTTGATAAAAAGATTCTTCTATCATGGGCTTGTCATTAGAAGCAGCATTCGTATTTGTCTGATCTCTGCCATCAGGGCTTAACAAATGTATTTCTTCGCCCTCCCTTATAATGAAGCTATCCAACGTGTTTTCAAGAAAATCATTCTTAAGATCAATAACAATACAACCAACCGTATTAAAACTTGTCGTGCTTTTAATGAGTTTTATGGCTGTCATAGAATATGGGATTTCATCAGAGGTTTCACTGTCAAGATCTTTGTGAGCACCTAACCAAATCAGTTTGTCCGGTGTTTTTTCAGCTGTTTTGTATAATTCTGTGTCCTTTAAGCTGTTAAGATCATACTGGATATTTGCATTACCCTGAGAGAAAAGAGAATTATCTTTTCCTTTTGCAAAAAGGTAAGTAGCTTTTATGTCATCGTCTGAAGAAACTAAGTTATTAAGGAGCTTAACGGCTTCCTTCCTCGCATGTAGTTTTTCAAAATAGATTTCATTCTGATCTTTTCCAAGAGTGCTGTTCACAAGATCCAAATAGCCTTGTATTTCGTTGCTTATTACTGTTTGAGTGACTAGGCGATCTATAGAAGCATTAAGCATATCAAGGTATTTTCCTGCATAAATCATTGTAGTCATAGTAGATTCTCTGGCATTTTTATCACTTTCAGAAAGTGAACTTTTATAAGAAACAATACCTAAAGTAGCCAGAAATAATACAGGAATAATGATGGCTAAAATAATTTTAGTCTTAATGCTCCAAAACTTTAATATGGATTTTTCTTTTTGGGGTTTATTTTTTCTATTAGGAGCTAATTCTATCTTCTTAATTTTCATATCTGATCAATACCTCTCATTACTGAAATAACTTAGCAG
>CAYMLJ010000227.1:0-2880 GCA_964391395.1 uncultured Ruminiclostridium sp.
ACAGGATGTTATGATTTTTCGGATGAAGTTTATGTAAATCCTTCCTTCAGATTTATTATATAAAAATATTTATTTAAAACATCTATATAAAAGCTTTTCTAAAGACAAGTAAACCATTTTTTTTAAATAAATAAAGGTTATTTTTACTCATTCGAAGGTTGAAATAAATGGATTTCACCGATAATAGTTAAAAAAAATGTTGTGGGGTATGGTGTGCCAATATTTGATTATACAGGGAGCGCTGTTGCAGGTATGAGTATCGGAGGTTTTTTACATAACTTTCCGGAAGAACGAGATGAGTACCTAGTCAAAAAGATATGCGAAAGCGCTAAGGAAATTTCAAATGCTATGGGATTTAAATATAGAAACTAAATAGAATCTTTACAAATCATTATGGGGGTGGCGTTCAAAAGCTGTTTTTCAAAAAGACCACGCACACATGTCAAATTTGCACCAAAGAGTGATTCCCCTAACATTGCAAACCTTGAGACTATGAATATGCTTACAGCTGCTGAACTTATGGCATTTGCGGCAATTCAAAGAAAGGAAAGCAGGGGAGCCCATTATAGAGCTGATTACCCGGAAAAAGACGACGCTAATTTTAGAGCACCGCTTGTTATCAGTAAAAACGGCGAACAGATTTCTTCGTACCAATACAAAATTTGGAGTATAATTAGTAGATGCATTTAACAAAAATATTTAAATATAAGGATATTGTATGGTGAAAAAAGAAAAAGGCAAGTGGATTACAAATAAATACATTGTTGCTGTTCTGGCGATTTTTTGCGCCCTATTATGGGGTAGTGCATACCCTACTGTAAAGCTGGGATATGATTTTTTTGGAATGAACGAGAGTAGCTCATACGATAAAATGCTATTTGCGGGAATTAGATTTATACTTGCGGGAATGGCTATCATCATTGTAATGTCTCTTATAAATAAAAGAATGTTATATCCCCAAAAAGCAAGAAGCGTCCCTAAGATACTGTTATTAGGACTTACCTATACTGGCATCCAGTATTTATTCTTTTATATAGGACTATCCAATACAGCAGGATCAAAAAGTGCAATATTGCAAGGAACAGCTACATTCTTCACAGTTATTCTTTCTGCTATATTTTTTAAAAATGACAAGTTGACCATAAGAAAAATAGTAGGCTGTATTTTGGGGTTAGCAGGAGTAATTATTATAAATCTAAGAGTAGAATTTGGTGGATTCGATATGTCCCTGCAGGGAGAGGGCTTTGTAGTTCTTGCATCATTGTTCTTTGGAGTAGGCTCTGTTATCAGTAAATGGATCGTTAAGGAGGAAGACAGTTCTACCATAGCTGGATATCAGTTATTCTTCGGGGGGATGTTCCTTATAATAGCAGGTCGATTGGGAGGAGGACACATTCCTGTCGTGACCATAGAAGGTATTCTTATGATGGCATATTTGGTCTTTCTATCATCGACTGTTTATTCTATATGGACTATGCTACTTAGCTATAACAGGGTATCTAGCGTATCAATATATTATTCATTTGTTCCAATCTTTGGGGTATTGCTTTCAGGGTTACTTCTTTCGGAGAGGGTTCTTAATTGGCGTAGTCTCTTGGCACTTGTGATGGTTTGTTCGGCTATTTATATCGTTAATAGCGTAAAGGATAATGATTAAAAAATTAAAAAAAACATATTAAAAGAACAATTTAACAGGAGGAGAAAATATGAAAAAGGTAGTAACTTTTGGCGAAATAATGATGAGGTTGAATCCAAAAGGATATTTAAGGTTAGTGCAAGCTGATGAGTTGGAAATGACATTTGCCGGAGGCGAAGCTAATGTAGCTGTTTCATGCGCAAATTACGGAATGGATGCTTCATTCGTTAGTAAAATACCTACTCATGAGGTTGGGCAGAGTGCAATTAACGAGCTTAGAAGGTTTGGTGTCGATACAAGTAAAATAGTCAGAGGCGGAAATAGGCTTGGAATATACTTTGTAGAAAAGGGTGCTTCTCAAAGATCTTCTAAGGTAATTTATGACAGAGCGGATTCTGCAATTGCATTAGCTAAAAAGGAAGATTTTGATTGGGAAAAAATCTTTGATGGAGCAGATTGGTTCCACTTTACAGGAATAACACCGGCTTTGGGTGGCGAAAATCCTGAAATATGCATGGAAGCATGCCAGGCAGCAAAGAAAATGGGGTTGACCGTAAGCTGTGATCTAAATTTTCGCAAAAAGTTATGGTCAAGTGAACAGGCTGATAAGGTTATGTCAAAATTAATGCCTTATGTTGATGTTTGTATCGCAAATGAAGAGGATGCAGCTGATGTATTCGGAATTCATGCAGCAAAAACAGATATCGAAAGTGGTAAATTAGATCATGACGGATATATTAGTGTTGCAAAACAGCTGATCGAAAGATTCGGTTTTAAATATGTAGCTATTACTTTGCGTGAAAGCATTTCTGCAAGTATCAATAACTGGGCTGCATTACTCTATACAGATAACACTGCTTATTTTTCACCAAAATATAGCATTCATATAGTTGACCGTGTTGGCGGAGGAGATTCATTCTGCGGAGGATTAGTTTATTCGCTTAGTAATGGGTTTGACCCTCAAAAGGCTGTTAACTTTGCCACTGCAGCATCATGTCTAAAACATACAATAGAGCATGATTACAACATGATGAGTGTAGCCGAGGTAGAATTACTGGCAGCAGGGAATGCTTCGGGTCGTGTTCAACGATAACGAGAATAAAGATTTCCCCCACCTCATAGGTGGCGGGTAGGGATTATTATCTCAGGCGGGGGCATATCCCCGCCTCGAGTTTCAATGACTCGGGATCCGTTCGAAATCTTCGATTTCGGTAACGGTTGATGCCATTCATACGAAGTATCAA
>CAYMLJ010000228.1:0-2832 GCA_964391395.1 uncultured Ruminiclostridium sp.
ATATTCAGCATTGGTATTATTTATTTTCTCGACCCTAAGATCGAAATTAAGCTCGGCTCCTGTTTCGTTTGCAATACGCTCTATCCCTGTTTTAGCATACACCATCTTAAGCAGAGGAATATTATATGGCCCTCCCGGGCTTTCAACTATAACAGCAATTCCCCCTGCTTCTTGCACCAGTTTTATTACGGCATGAACCACCGCAGGATGAGTTGTCGCAGCCTCCTCAGGCTTTTTTGCCATTAGTAGATTGGGTTTTATAGCTACCCTCATTCCGGGCTTTATAATATTTTTTATCCCGCCCATGTCATCAAATATTTTCTCTAAACAGGTTATAACTCTATCAAGTCTATAGTTTTCTGAAGTATTAATAATTACATCCATCATATTCGGCCTTTTGTCATCTTTCTTAAAATAAATAAAATTTTCTACTATTAATTAGGTAAAAAGACGCTTTCTGAGTATGTATTGCTACCATCCCAGAGAATCCACTCCTCATATCCGGCATCATATACCGCTTGGATTTGTTCTCTTACCTGTTTTGCACCATATTCTTGATAATAACCTTCCTTCATCTTGATGGTAAAATCCTGCAAGTAAGGTCTCATCTTTGCTTTGTACCCGGGCACTTGGCTAATTCTTGATTTTGCTTTTAACAGTGCCTGGTAAATAACATTATATGGTTCAAGATCCGGGGCAGTAAACAAAACTCCATTAATGGCCTGCCCCACTCCGTTTCCAAACATTCCGTTAGAAGCATTTGCATAGTGGGAAGGGTAAATCATTGGGGAAATATAATCTATATTCATACCTATTTCGTCGAATAACTGACCTATGGCTTTACCGTCTCTGTCACTTTCAATTACAATCCCAAAAATATCAGCTGATACAGGTACATCCTTTACCTTCTTTATTTCTTCTGCAGCCTTCTTTAAAAAGCCGCCAATAGTCTCTGCCTTGGAAGGTTGGTTTTCACCATAGGTAACTTCTTTGGAACTGGTAGTAGGAAATCTTACATAATCAAACTGTATTTCATCGAAGCCTAATTCTACAGCTTCTTTTGCAATATCAATATTGTAGTCGATAACCTCTTTTATATATGGGTTTGTCCATGAACCCATCTTTCCCTCTTTCCATATATTCCCGTTTGGTTTCTTAATAGCATATTCAGGCTTTTTGTTTGAAAGACCGTTATCTCTAAAGACAACAATACGTCCTATTACATGAATATCGTTATCATGACATTTTTTTAATAGATCCTTAGCATTATACACCTTTTTAAAGAGTGATAATTCCTGAGCTAAGGGTATCTGTGATTCATAATTTATTATGCCGTTTTCTTTTATATCAATTACCAAGGAATTCAATTCTGTTTTATTTGCCAGATTTATATAATGATCTATATTCTTAGCGGCTATGCCCCCCGATAAATATAAAGCCTTTACTTTAACAGGCTCTTTAGGCTCAGGAGTGGGTGTTGGTGTGGGCGTCGGGATTGGCGTGGGAACCGGTGTAGGTGCCGGAGTAGTTGTATCTTCAGGTAATGGCGTCGAAGTATCAGTCGATATACCCGGTGCTGTCTCAACCGGTGAATTGGTTTCATTTGATATATTTGCTGAGCATGAGGCAAAAATCATTGATGCAATAATTATAATGGCTGTTATCCCTAAGATTCTTTTTATCATGTTGTTTTCCTTCCTAAGCGACAAAATATTTGATATTTAACGGCATAGTATCAATTTACCAAATTTTTCGATGGTTTACAACATTCATTTATTGGCTGTAAAAAATATCCTTATATTGCCTTTATTAGTTATATATTTATTTCATTGACAGCTTTGTGTTTCAATTGTAATATAAAATCTATAAATAGTTATTTTTATTTATTACTTCTCGTCTTCACTTTTAAAATATGGGATTTCCTACTTATATTACTTGTTTTCAGTTGGTTACACGGTAGCATAAAAATAATTATGCATCATAGTCTATGGATAACTATTTGAGGTTGATGAGGGAGGTTCACATGAATACTTTTCTTAAAAAATTCTTATCTGTGCTGCTTTGTCTCCTGCTTTCTATCTCTTTTGTCGGATGCGGAGAAGAAGAGAAAGAGGAAGAAAAGAAAAGTTCAAGACCAAAGTCAAGTAAAACGGAAAAAAAATCCGATTTTGATTCGGAATTTGAGCGATTAGTCATATGTAGCTATGAGCTTTCTGAGGATAAATATTATATTAAAAGCAAGAGCGGCACCGATTATCTGATGGTTGAGTATGAAACTTTTAAGTATTCTTTTAGGATTCCCTACCTTCCGAGTTCCTACCCTGACTTATCCCGAGATAAAAACGGTTTGATAAGCATAGAATGGAATGATAGAAATGAAATTCTTCTACAAGCTAATTTGGAGGTAGGTTCAACTAAGGCAATCATTAACGGTGCTGAATATGACATGGGAATGGCACCTGAATTCCGTGACGAAACCCTTTATATTCCGTCAAATTTCTTTATTTCCCTCCTTGAAATGGACAAAAAATATGACCGGAAGCTTGATACCCTATTTATCGATCGGAAGGAAGATTTTCCAAAGGAGATTCTCTTGGGAAAGTGGTCGGATATTAGTACAAATTTGTTTGTGGGCTATCAGGATCTCACAACCGGACTTGTGGAGCTCCCTTCTTTTGCCGAAGCTTATGCTTTTAATAAGGATGGGACATATCGCCTCATTATGGTAAGCACAGGCGGTTATAAGGACGCGTTTTTACATCTGGAAGGTAAATATATAATACATGGTAACACAATTGCCTGTTATGATATTCTGGAAACCCTTTATGAAGG
>CAYMLJ010000229.1:0-2809 GCA_964391395.1 uncultured Ruminiclostridium sp.
TATTCAGAAATATTTTTATTTAATGTCAAATATGTGAATAATACTATGAAATTTTTCCAATATTAAAGCTATAGGAGGTGATATCATGGAAAAAAACAACAGACCAAACCGAAACGAGGAAAATCGCAATAACAATCAAGAAAACAACAAAAACAACAACCAGGAAAACAACAGGAACAACAACCAAGAAAACAGGAATAATCGTCGCTAATATTAATAGTCTGGCAAATCGCATAAAAGTCGCGCGAAATAAAGAATGGCCCGGAATTATACATTTCTATTCCAAGCCATTCTTTATTTTAACTATATTTTCAGGCGATAATATTTTATGGCAAATATATTCAGTGTATAATAAACTTAAGTACGGAGGTTTATTATGGATATTAAAAAGAGAGTCTTTGTTCTAGGAATGGCAAGAAGCGGATACGAGGCGGCAAAGCTGTTGGTTGGTAAGGGTTATGATGTCATAATAAATGACGCTAATAAGGATCAACGCCCGGAGCATATCACAGAATTACAATCACTAGGTGTTAAGCTTGCTCTAGGAAGTCACCCTGAGGATATTTTTGACCAAACCTTCGAACTGTTGGTTAAGAACCCCGGGATACCCAATAACCATTTATATGTTCAGAAAGCCAATGAATTTGATATACCCGTAATAAACGAGCTGGAGCTAGCCTTCAGATATTTTCCCAAGGGCTTGAACATAATCGGAGTAACAGGAACTAACGGCAAGACTACAACCACAACAATAATTTATAAATTCTTGAAGGAAGCCTCAAAGAATGCTTATTTAATGGGTAATATAGGTTTCCCGGTTTGTTCATTTATTCCTGTTTTGAAAGACGGTGATATTGCTGTTATGGAGGTTTCCGACCATCAATTGTGCAATGTAATTGAGTTTAAAACAAATATATCGGTTCTGACCAATATATCCGAAGCCCACATAGACTTTCACGGGTCCTATGACGCATACAAGAATATGAAAAGGAGAATATTCAACCATCATACCCCACAGGATATTGCGATTTTAAACTATGATGATAAGGAATCTCTTGAGCTTGCTAATGGTATAAAATCGGTCAAAAAATACTTTTCCGCGAAGAGAAGAATTGATAACGGCTGCTCAATAATAGACGGCTTTATCTTTTATAATGATGAAAAAATAATTGCCCTTGATGATATTAAGCTTAAAGGAAATCACAATTATGAAAATGTTATGGCAGCGATTTCGGTTGTTAAGGAGTTTAGTGTTGGTAACGAAAGTATTGTGAAAGTTCTAAAAGACTTTGGCGGAGTAGAGCACAGACTTGAATATGTTACAGCAATAAATAATATAGAGTTTTATAATGATTCAAAATCCACCAATATTACCTCTACCCAAATAGCGTTATCTTCTTTTAAAAAACCCACAATATTGATGATGGGTGGCTTAGACAGAGGTCATAGTTTTGATGAATTAAAGAGCTATTTGAAAAATGTCAGATACATTGTGGCATATGGGGAAACACGTAAAAGAATAAATGATTTTTCTAAAGAATGCGACATACCCTGTAAAGAGTTTGAGACCCTTGAAGAAGCGACAAAAGCGGCATTTGTTTTTGCACACCCCGGGGATGTTGTTCTATTAAGTCCTGCCTGCGCGTCTTGGGATCAGTATGATAATTTTGAAATCCGGGGAGATATGTTTAAAAAGTATGTCTCTAAACTTTAGAACCATATAGTATCTTTTCATACTTTCCCAGTATAATTTGATCTTCTACCTGTACTCCGGATTTATAAAAGGTTACTTTCCCCTTTTCATCCGAACGATTCAACAGATTATTGCTTTTTAAAATATCCATTAGATGATTTATAGTGCCTCTGTTACCATCAATAATATCAATGCTATTTGGTATGCTTTCTTCCAAAGCCTGCATGAAAAGCGGAAAATGAGTACAGCCAAGGACGAGGGTTCCGTACTGATCAATATTTTCCGGCATTATCTTACTTATATAATCTGATACCTCTGGGCCGTAAAAAGTATTCTTCTCAGCAAATTCCACAAGCTTTGGTGCAGGCAGCATATCAACAATATGTTCAGCATCGAATCTTGTGATAAGGTTTTGAAACTTTTCTTCTTTGAGCGTGAGTGCCGTTGCCAGAACTAGTACGCGCTTACCGCCATTATTATTTTTCTCCACAGCAGGCTTAACGGCGGGTTCCATTCCTATAACCGGGAAGCTATATACTTGTCTTAAATCTCGTACGGCTGCACTTGTAGCCGTATTGCATGCTATAACCAGTGCTTTTATTTCTCTTTCATTAAGAAATTTAACAGCATCGAAAGTAAGCCTCTTTACTTCCTCCTTGGTTTTTGTTCCATAAGGAGCATTGTCAGAGTCAGCATAATATATATAATTTTCGTTAGGTAAAATCATTAGCGCCTCTCGAAGCACCGATAACCCGCCAATTCCGGAATCGAAAAAACCGATATTCACCCGTTATCCCACCATTACAAGTTTATCTGCTTTATTCTATCATATAATAACGGGAGTAAAAATCCCCTCTTTTCTTTGTTGGCTGGTGTGTAGATATTATCACTAGGCTGGCTAAAACTTATCATTATTATTGTGCACTAATCTACATTTAATATATAATTTATTATGATATACTTAAAAATATTATGGCATAGGGGGTCGATTATAATAATTGCGTCTTTGATTATGATATTAGTTATCATGTTCATGCCCCGTATCATTATGCTGGTATCTGAGAAAGTCCCATTTTTAAAGACCATCGGACCTATTTTTATTTGTTATGTTACCGG
>CAYMLJ010000230.1:0-2806 GCA_964391395.1 uncultured Ruminiclostridium sp.
TGGGGACAATTAACACCGTCAGTTTTTGGACAATATAGATTAGCAGCTACACCATATGCTATATTGCTTTCATTTCCATTCTTTATGTTTCTAACCTCGTTATTAACACTATTATTATCATAACTAATTTCTTTAACTTGTTCTAAATAATATTCTTTATTTTCGCTATCTAAATCTTGTTGTTGTATTTCCATCATTATAGGCGTAAATAAATTATAGATGCTTATGTCATTTGCCGGTGCAATAGGAATAATTAAGCGAAAAATAAGCAGAAACCATATCATATAGTGCCAAGAAGCACTCAGACGATTTTTTAATAGCTTCTTTATAATAATTAATAAAACGGTCAGGAGCATACCCATCAAGGATATGTTCAAAATCTCCCTAAAAATATATAACAAACTCATAGCTTTTCACCCTCATCTATTTGACTGTCAAGTATAGCCTTTAGTTCATTTATTTCTTGTTCGTTTAGTTTTTCTTCCTTAATAAAATTTGTAATCAGTAATGGGAATGAGCCATTATATACTTTTTCTAAAAACGATTTGGTCTGAACATTCTGGTAGTACTCCTCAGTTACTAAGGGAAAATATAGCTTATATGAGCCCTTTTTTTCTGCACCTATTACACTCTTTGCAACCAGGCGACTTATTAGTGTGTGGATTGTTTTTGGATTCCATTGGGTATCTTCTTTTAATTCATCAATTATCTGACTGGCTGTTAATGGTGAGTTTTTCCATAGAACCTTAATTACATACAGTTCAGCTTCGGTAATTTTCTTTCCTTTTTTCAATTTTACGCCCTTCTTCCTACAAGTGTAGTCTCTATTATTATACTACACTTGTAGTACGTATGTGTCAATATATTATAAAAAATTTTGTGTAAAAAAACCGCCTGTTATAAAACAGACGGTCAATTTCTAAAAAATATTGTCCTCGTTTATGTACTGGGTTTTGCCGAATACTTTTTAAATGCCATATATGCAAAGAAGCCGAAAACAAGCAGGCCAAAAAGTGAAGACCAACTGAAGAAGCCATAATCACCGCTCAAATACTTGATTAGATAAATAAGATCAATCAGTGCTTCAACACCCAGGCCAATGGTCAGAGCAAAAAAATTCTTCTTTGCAAGGCATAATAGGATCCCAAGTATAAACACATAATAGAGCAATCCGCTTATGATACCTCCAAGATTTACAAAGATGTCAAGAAACCGTAGAGCACTGCAGCCTAAAAGTATGTACATATCAAAAGACAATAATGACGATATTATAGGCTTGCCCTCAAAATAAGTTTTTAGCTCGTTACTGACATTCTCAATCATAAAAAACGCCTCCTAGCAATATTGAAGTAGATTAATATCTGCTTCAAATATATTATACATAATAAACAGGAATATTTCGCCTATTATTTTTATTCTTAATGATACACTTTCATGATAAAATGTACACACATAATATATAATAATTTTACATCATATTGAAGGATAGGTTTCTATGAAAGTCAATAAAAAATCAACTAAAAAAAATAATTCCAAATGGAAATTTTTATTGCTTCTACTTATACCCTTGGCAATACTGATCAAACAGGTTATGGCTAATTACCCTGAATTCACAGAAAATGTTTATTCAAGAGGTATCTATAAATTTATTATGCAGCCTGTGAGCTTATTAACGGGGTTAATTCCTTTTTCTGTTGCGGAAGTGGTCCTTATTATACTTGTAATATATATTCCCATAAGACTTATATATCTAATCATAAAGGCCGTCCGGAAACGTAAAGGTATAATTCTCTTGCAGTTTCTTGCTAATGTGGTCTTAATCGGTTCTCTATGGTTTTTTATTCAGGTAATGGTTTGGAACATTAATTATGAACGATTGCCTTATTCGGAGCTTGCCAATATTAATGTACAAGATTCTTCAATTGATGATCTAGATGCACTTTGCCGCTGGCTTGTAGATGATACGAATAAATTAAGAGAACAGGTTTCCGAAAATCAAGACGGTGTTATGTTCGTCGAAGGGGGATATAAGTCGATCTTAAAACGTGCTCGTAAAGGTTATGAAGCTATGGAGCAAGAATATCTGTTTTTAAGTGGAAAATATGGTCCACCAAAACCTGTATTGCTTTCCAGGCTTATGTCCCATTCAAACATAATTGGTATTTATTCCTGCCTGACAGGTGAGGCTAATATTGATATTGATATTCCAGAAATAGCAATCGCCTCAACCGCAATGCATGAAATGGCTCATCAAAGAGGCTTTGCCCGGGAAGATGAGGCTAATTATATAGCTTATAAAACTTGTATGGCACATCCTGATGTTGATTTTAAATATTCCGGAAGTGTTATGGCCTTGCAATATTCTATGAATGCCCTTTATGACGATAACCCCGATAGATACTTCGAAATAGCTAGTAATTACAGTCCCGGATACCTAAGAGATTTGGAGGCGCAGAGGGAATACTGGAAGCAATTTCAGGGTATTACGAAAGAAGTGGCCGATAAAATGAATGATACTTATCTTAAGCTAAATGGCCAAGAAGATGGAGTTAAGAGCTACGGCAGAATGATTGATCTGCTCTTAGCAGAATATAAAAGCAGTTATATCGAATATAAAAAAACTAATGAATAATTTTTCACTAATAGAAAAGAGGATTGCCTCAAAATATGGAAAGTGTCACTTACAAGATCCTTCGCTTCACTCAGGATGACATCATATTTTGATACAACCCTCTAAACCTTTTTTAATCTTTTGACAATTCTTTTATTGAAGTCACTAATGACGCAATATTCTGAATTTCTGACG
>CAYMLJ010000231.1:0-2795 GCA_964391395.1 uncultured Ruminiclostridium sp.
AAGTAGGAACGGCCGGGTAAGCCCGTTATAGCGTACAGAGTGCATGTTAGCATCACTTAATGCTTACATGAACATAGGTGGTACCGCAAGCTGACGCTTTGTCCTATGACAGAGCGTTTTTTTATGGCCGTAACACTGCTTGTGAGGGAGTGAAACGACCGAAGAAGCAGATGTACGTCCTATGCAAGGCTTGCCCAAGAAGACGAAGTCTGATTGGCAGCAAGCTACTGCTATGCCGATTTGAGCATTTATTAAATGAGAATGAGGTGTTATAAGCACAATGAAACAACAATTAGAAGCAATATTAAAGCAAGCGACCGATAAGCTCGCTCAAATCTCTGAGATTCGCGAGCTTGAAGACCTGAAAGTAGCTTATTTAGGTAAAAAGGGCGAGTTAACTCAAATTTTAAAAGGTATGGGTGCATTATCGGCTGAAGAGCGCCCTATAATCGGACAAATGGCAAATGACGTAAGAATCTCCCTGGAAGAGGGCCTTGCAAATACCAGAGCGCGCCTTGTCCGGGAGGAACGCAATGCAAGACTAAAAAAAGAAGTTATTGACGTAACCTTACCCGGAAAAATCAGAGCAATCGGTAAAAAGCATCCGCTAACAATTGTTCTGGATGAATTAAAGGAAATTTTTCTAGGAATGGGATATGAGATTGCAGAGGGCCCTGAAATCGAGTTGGATTACAATAATTTTGAGGCTCTGAATATTCCTAAAAACCATCCCGCCAGAGATACTCAGGATACCTTTTATATAAGTGAGAATGTGGTATTACGAACCCATACCTCGCCTGTACAAATAAGACATATGCAAAATAATAAACCACCAATAAGAATCATATGCCCCGGTCGAGTTTACAGATCCGATGCGGTGGATGCCACCCATTCTCCTGTTTTTCATCAAGTGGAAGGCCTTGTTATAGATAAGGGCGTAACCATGGGTGATTTAATCGGAACACTACAGGCCTTTGCAAAGTCAATATTCGGGAAGGATACAAGAATTCGTTTAAGACCGCATCACTTCCCGTTTACCGAACCATCTGCCGAAGTAGATGTCTCCTGTTGGGGATGCGGAGGTACAGGATGCAGAATTTGTAAAGGAGAAGGCTGGGTTGAGATTCTGGGTGCCGGTATGGTTCATCCTAATGTGCTCAGAGAGTGCAATATAGATCCTGAAATATACTCAGGCTTTGCCTTTGGTATGGGTGTTGAACGTATTACAATGGGCAAATTCGGTATAGATGATATGAGATTGCTGTTTGAAAACGATATTCGTTTCCTAAAGCAATTCTAAAGGAGGAGAAAGAAATGAAGGCACCTATAAAATGGTTAAGTGATTATGTTAATATAAATGTTCCCATAAAGGATTATACCGAAGCAATGACCCTTTCCGGTTCAAAAGTTGAAGGCGTGGAGGACATGGGCAAGGATATTGAGAAAGTTGTGGTTGGTAAAATTGTTTCTATTGAGAACCATCCTGATGCAGATAAATTACGTATTTGCAAGGTTGATACCGGTAGTGAAGTTTTACAGATAGTTACAGGAGCTCCTAATGTAAAAGAAGGGGACTATATTCCTCTTGCCCTTGTCGGAGCTACGCTTCCCGGTGGCGAAATCAAGCTATCAAAGCTTCGTGGAGTTGAAAGCTTTGGGATGATGTGCTCCATAGAAGAGTTGAATCTGACAAAGGATTATTTGCCTGACGCACCCGATAACGGTGTATATGTGTTTAAAGGCACTCCGGAATTAGGAATTGATGTGAAGGACGCCCTAGACTTAGACCAGATTGTGGAGTTTGAAATCACTTCAAACAGGCCCGATTGTCTTTCTGTTATTGGCTTGGCAAAGGAAACTGCCGCTACGCTGGGTGAGTCATTTAAAGCTCCGAAGATAGAGGTGAAAGAAGAAGCAGGCGGTGATATAAACGACCTGGTCTCCATAGAAATAAAAAATCCTGAGCTGTGTTACCGATATACGGCAAGAGCGGTTAAGGATGTAAAAATTGAACCGTCCCCCGCATGGATGCAAAGAAGGCTTGCTGCGGCAGGTATGAGGCCAATAAACAATATTGTTGATATAACTAACTATGTAATGCTTGAATATGGTCAACCTATGCACGCTTTTGACCTAGAACAGGTTCAGGGAAGAAAAATTATTGTACGGACTCCAAAAGACGGAGAAGTTATGAGAACATTGGATGGACAGGACAGAAATCTTGATTCTGGTATGCTTTTAATATGCGATGAGAATCGACCTATTGGAGTAGCCGGAGTTATGGGTGGCGAGAACTCCGAAATAACCGAAAAAACTAATACTATCCTGCTTGAATCAGCTACTTTCAATGGCGCTTCTATTCGTATAACAGGTAAAAAAATGGGTCTTCGTAGTGAGGCGTCCATTCGTTTTGAAAAGGGACTGGATACAGAAAACGCAATCCCTGCTTTAAACCGTTGCGCCGAGCTGATAGAGCTTTTAGGGGCCGGTACGATAGTCAAAGGTATTGCCGATTGTAATTGCAGTCCATATGAAAAGCGTATTTTTAAATTTGAGCCAGACAGAATTAACAGCTTTCTGGGTACGGAAATTAAAACAGAAGAAATGGTAAGAATCTTTAAATCGCTAGAATTTGAAGTGGATGAAAAGAATATGACCCTGATTCCTCCGTCCTTCCGTAATGATATTGTTGAATTAGCTGATTTATGTGAGGAAATAGCCAGATTCTACGGGTATAACAATATTAAGCCCAGTCTATTATCAGGCAAGGAATCAATGCAGGGTAGAAAAACATA
>CAYMLJ010000232.1:0-2790 GCA_964391395.1 uncultured Ruminiclostridium sp.
AATTCAATATAATTCTTCATTGGCAAAACAAATTGAAAATCTAAGGACGTTATCCGACGAAAAAATAATTATACTGTACCAAGGATTATTAAATAAGCAGGATGTTTCGGATCAGTTAGTTCAAAAGGATAAAGAAATTAATACCGTATGTACGGGTGTTTTAGCTGATATAACAGCTTTTGAGGTGCTTGAACCCAATATGGCTGTTAAAGAGGTTAATGACATTATTTCATCAATTTTAGAAAAAGAAAGTAATATAACCCGGAACTATGACACTCAGATAAAGCCTACCATTACCGATGCAAATGAGGAAAAGCTTTTAACCTCTGTTTCAGGTACCATAGCATTATGGGATGATTTAATTGAGAATATTACAGTACTAAATGATGAAAACCTTGTAGCATTAAATAATTTACTTGTTAACATAAAGAATGATATTAATGATCAAAGTAAAACTGCAGCCGCTATTAAAGAAGGATTAGAAGCAATTCTGGATGGAACCGGACAAGTTAATGCATCTGTAGAAGCATTATCCTCGGATATGGATAAATATTTTACAGAAAGCCAAAATGCGCTGGTCACTCTGAATTCTTTTTTGAATAATGCTGCTGAAGCCATAGAATTGCCTGCTGTAAACGCAGAGGACATCCCTGTCTATAATTTTACTACACAAAAAGACACTATGGTTAAAGATAAGAATGCTGTTCTAAGCGGTTTAAACAGCCTTGTAAATCAAGGGAACAATTTAGCTCTTGAGATTGATTCCCTTGCTTCCGGCCTTGAAAATTTAGGTGCTGGTGCTATCACCGATGTCTTGGTGCAGAGAAGTTTATTAACAGAAGTAATATTATCTGTTCAAGAAATCAGAACACTTACGGTATTAAGTGGTTTTTCCAAGGACCAATCTATATTGGAAAATGTCATTAGTGAAAAGGTACCCGGAGTCAGAGAAAAAATAGAGAATATAAAAGACCGGGGCGATTTAGACAGTAATAAACTTGATGCAGCGTCAGCCTCTATAGATGCAATGTTATCAGATTTAAAGAATATAATAGCGGACAAAAAAGTTGATGGAATAAGGGATGTAAGCAGCATAAGAGAAGAATTGATTCCGCTTATCGTAACCCTTAATCAAAAATTACAAAGTAATTTTGATGAGAATATAATTGAATCCAGAAATATTGAAGGATATATTATTCCCGCAATAATTATTATGTCAGTTTTATCAATAGTCTTTGGTATTCTTATTGCTTTTATTGTAAGCAAATCAATTATAAAACCTATTAAGCAAATGTCCGGACAGCTTAAAAAAGCAGAAGAGGGCGATTTTAAATCCAGGCTAAAGATGCCCTCAGCTCCTGAGTTTTCCCAGATGGCAAAAAGCGTTAATGCAGTGCTGGAAACCCGTGAACAAATTCTTAACGAGACTGCTTCTGTCAGCGAGAATATCGAAAAATTGCGTAATGAGCTGTTTGGTAGCTTCATGAGCAATAAAGATCTGCTGAAAAACATGGCAGCGGGAATGCAAGAGCTTTTACAGCAATTCAAAACAAGCCCTGTGGAGATAAGCGAAGTCGATATATTTGACTCCGTGGAGCTTGATGCGGCAGTTTCTCAAGAAGCCATAGATTCTACCGAAAGAAGTAAGAAAGCGGCACAGGACGCAAAAGAGACCATAATAAAGGCTTCTGAGACTGTTAAGGATATCGCACAACAAATCGAACAGCTTGAAGGCTCATCAGAAAAAATTGAGGAAATTACCAACACTATCGCTCAGATAGCCAAGAGAACAAATCTATTGGCGCTTAATGCCGCTATCGAGGCTGCCAAGGCCGGTGACCAAGGCAGAGGATTCGCGGTTTTGGCCGATGAAATAAGGAAATTGGCCGATGCCAGCGGTAATGCGGCAAAAGCAATCAAAAAGCAGTTAAACGATATCCAGGAACGAATTCAATGGACTGTTAGGAACATGGATGAGGGTGTAAGCGGAGTGGAGCAGGGGGCCAAGAGCATATCCGATGTGCATCAATCAATCGAGGATATAACCGACAGAGTTAAACAAGTTGTCGGGACATTGGATGATTATGCGCATAAAAGCAATAAGCAGCTTATGGCAAATCAAAAGCTGATGGATACAATTGGAAGTATTAATAAGAATACGAATGAGCTTTATGAGACCGGTCAGAGTATAGATAACAAGCTGGAGAATTCCAAACAGAGTATTTCTGATATGGAACAAATCGAAGCAATGCTCGATACAACATATTCAAAGCTTGATGGAATATTGAACAAGTATAAAGGAAAATCTTAATACATAAATGAGGACATCTAAAGGAACGGTTCTTAGCCGTTCCTATTTTTAATAATAGACAAATAAGCATACTTTAAAAGTGCTTTAAGAAGGAGAACAATGTTAAAAAAGGATAGTATAATCGAACTCGATATTACGGGAATGACTCATGAAGGTTTGGGAGTAGGTAAGGTAGACGGTTTTGCAGTCTTTGTTCAAGGTGCCATAGATGGTGAAAGAGTTCGCGTAAAGATAATAAAGGTTTTAAAAAGCTATGCGATAGCACGGGTGATAGAATTTATTAACAGTAGTTCATGCCGCACAGAACCGTTCTGCCCGGTTTATAAGCGCTGCGGTGGCTGCAGCTTACAGCATATGGGTTATGAGAAGACCCTTGAGTTTAAGCGGCAGGTTGTTATCGACAATCTTATTCGAATCGGTGGGCTTTCAGATATAAAGGTAAATGAAACATTGGGAATGGAAAACCCCTTAAATTACCG
>CAYMLJ010000233.1:0-2789 GCA_964391395.1 uncultured Ruminiclostridium sp.
GTTCAAAAAGCATATCTTCAGGACATATTATTGGTAGGAGCCGCAGGTAATGCCGATAAACAAGTACAATATCCGGCAGCCTATAGTGAGGTAATGGCAGTAGGAGCTGTGGATGAAACTAATTCTCCTATCTATTCCTACTCAAATTCAGACTTAATTGATATTTTCGCAATCGGAGATAATATCACTACTTTAAGTGTAGAAGGAAACCAAACTATTGTTGCAGGTTCATCCTTTTCAGCCGCCCATGTTGCGGGGGTAGCGGCTGAAGTTTGGTCCAAAGATTTAGTAAAGACCAATGCCATGGTACGACAGCTTATCATTCAATCAGCTACAAATGAAGATAATGCAATACCTATTCTGGATGCCTATCAGGCATGTCTTGATTCTTCCGAAGAAGTAGATGCTATTCCGGAGGATGATATAACCCCAATAGAGGATGATTCAAACGAGGATGGTCAGGTATCCATATTTGCTGAGTGTAGTAATGATGTTGATGTAAAGCTTGGCAAAGATATTATTATATATGTACAGTTTTCAGGAAATCACACTAAGGTCATTGCAGAACTTATAAACGAGAGAACAGGTGCAGTAGAGAAAGATACAACACTGAGAAATATAACCGGATCTTATGAGAATGGTACATATACGGGACAGAAGTATTCCTTTAACTTTGGGAAAGTAGATACTTGTGATTTGTATCATGTTGTGTTTACACCCTATCAATTGGATGAAAATGATGTTGAAATAATAGCATGGCCATTTGAATCAGATTCTTTTAAAATTGTGGCTCCGGATTTAAAATGTACAAGTATTAACACCGACGTTGAAGATGTTGTGACTAAAAAATCCATGAGGGTAAAGGTTGGGGTTTCTAATGAAGGAGATGCAAGCTTCATAGGTGAGGCTGAAGTTTATCTCTATTTAATAGACAAAAACAATAAAAGGAAAGATATAGATAAAAAGCAATTAGAAATATTGGGAGAGGGCCTTACTAAACCTTTTTACTTTAGCTGGGATGCAGAAGAGGTAGATATCGGCGTATATAGTCTGTGGGCTGAGGTAGAGGTAATTAGTGGTGATGAAGAAAGCAATAAAAATAATAATAAAATAAAATCATCTATAAATATTACTGTAAGCTTACCGGATGGCAGTAATATCCCCATATTCTCAGTATCAACCTCCGACCCTGTTGATACTGCCACAGGTAATTACACAGTTAGTGTAACAGACATAAGTATTTCAGGTAAAGCTCCCATAGAGCTGGTCCGTTCATACAATGCCACAGACTATAAAACAAGCAGCCTTGGCCCTCACTGGAAACACAATTACAATATATTTTATCAAGATGTTGAGGATTATGTAAAAGTATATTTAGAAGATGGCAGCGTTGAGTTTTTTGATTTACTGGAATCAGGCGAATATTCCTTTAATACGACAAAATATAAAAATGTGTACTATGATAGTGAAGGATGCTTCACTATAGAGTTTAAAGGCAATAAAACATACAAATTTAATGAAAAATATATTGGACAGATTACTGAAAATGCCAATACTACTTTCATAACCTATGAAAATGAGCTACTAAAAAAGATTGAAAGCGTAAGCGGGTTTATAGAATTTTTCTACGAGGGTGACAGAATTGACTATATAACCGATTCTGCAGGAAGAAAAGTAGACTACCAGTATACAAACGGCAATCTAACAGCAATAACCAATGTTGATGGTAACACATGGAATTATGAGTATGACGATAAAGGCTTAATCATTAAATCTATTGATTATGCTTCAAATGTTCAGCTTATCAATGTTTATGATGATGCAAGCAGAGTAGTTGAACAAATAAATGAAGACGGTTCGGTAACCAGATACGTCCATACGGATGATACAGTTACCTTTACCGAAAAGAATGGCAGTGAAACAGTCTATCACAAGGACAGTAAAGGAAGATTAATTTTCAGAGAATACCCGGACGGAAATGAAAAATATGTTTACGACGATAATGACAACATTATAGAGTTTGTCGATAAAAACGGAAGTACATATAATTACTACTATAACGATAACGGAGATTTAGAATCTTCTGTAGACCCGCTTGGGCAAACAACCTCATATACTTATGACGGGGATGGTAATGTTCTTAGTGAAAGGCATCCGGACGGCAGCGAAATCACCTATACTTACAATGAAGCCGGCAAAACAACATCAGTAACCGATGAAATCGGCAGAGCCACAAGATTTATCTATGATGCTTTATACAATGTCGAGAAGATAATCCTTCCCAATGGTTCCGAATCCATTATGGCCTACTATCCAAACGGTAACCTTCACACAATAACCGATGCGGATGGAAATACAACTACATATTCCTATGATTCCCTAAATAGAATAATTGAGGTTAAAAACGCTGAAGGCTATATAACAAGAATCTCATACCTTCCAAGCGGAAAAACCGAGAAAGTAATAAATCCGGACGGAACAAGCATACAAAATATGTATGACTGCGAGGGGCAGTTGGTCAAAACCATTGATGAATTAGGTCGTGAGACAAAATACACCTATACTCCTATGGGGGATATTGCCTCTATCATAAATCCGGACAACACAGAAACCATTTTTAAATACAATGCAATGCAGCAGGTGGAAAGCATCACCTATGCTGACGGAAGCAGTGTTCAAAATAAATACGACAATGCAGGCCGCTTAATTAAGGTCACTGATCAATTAGAAAATGTCCAGAAATTTACCTATGATAATAACGGAAATGTGCTGACTCAAAAAGACGGAAA
>CAYMLJ010000234.1:0-2782 GCA_964391395.1 uncultured Ruminiclostridium sp.
TTATATCTGAGCCGAGAGCATTTTGAACACCTATAGAGATTTCCGGCGACATAAATTTCTTAGAGCCGTCGATATGTGAGCGAAATGTAACACCTTCTTCTTTAATATCCCGTATATCGCTTAGCGAAAATACCTGGAACCCTCCGCTGTCAGTCAATATCGAGCGGTCCCAACTCATAAATTTATGAAGCCCTCCGGCCTCCTTAATAATATCTTGTCCGGGTCTTAAAAAAAGGTGATAGGTATTGCTTAAAATTATGTTTGCATCAATTTCTTTTAGTTCGGCCGGGGACATTCCCTTAACAGTAGCTTGTGTACCGACAGGCATAAAGACAGGTGTATCAAAGCTGCCATGAGGGGTATGCACCCTGCCAAGTCTTGCACCGGATTGTCTGCACGTCTTAATATGTTCATATCTTACCGGGATCATATAATTCCTCGCTGTCCTTGGATGCTGATTTTGATACATCCATTTTAATTGTTTACAATCATACCACATTCCAATCAATTTGTCGTTTAGGACAGAAATTTAATCAGTATTCACCGGTATCATTATTTCTATTTTTTTCGCCGGTGCAGATTGCTTTAACAGAACTATAGCCTACACCTAAACGACTAACCCCCATATCTATAAACATTTTTGCATCGTTTATATCTCTGATTCCGCCGGAGGCCTTTACTTTGATACGACCATTAGCAGCTTCAAGCATTGCTTTAACATTTTCAATGGTCGCTCCCTCACCATTAAATCCGGTAGAAGTTTTAATAAAATCAGCCTTTGCCGC
This sequence comes from uncultured Ruminiclostridium sp., assembly GCA_964391395.1. Classification (GTDB taxonomy): domain Bacteria; phylum Bacillota; class Clostridia; order DSM-8532; family DSM-8532; genus DTU059. Next base: position 786 of record CAYMLJ010000234.1, read on the forward strand.
TATAGCTACTTGTGTTGCTCTTTTTATTTGGTCTATATTAAGTATGGAAGTTTCGAAGATTACTTTTACTATAGCATTATTTTTATGGGCAGCTTTTACAACGGCAGAAATTTCGTCCTTCACCCTGTTCCATTCTCCAGACTTAGCCAAACCATAATTCATTACCATATCTATTTCTTCTACACCTTGTTTGGCATAAATCTCAGCTAAAGCTGCTTTTCCTTCCTTGCCACCGTATCCGTAAGGAAAATCCAATACACAGCTGACACGTGTTTTTGTGCCTTTACACAGCAAAACCGCCAACTCAATATCACAAGGTCTTACACATACTGTATTCACTTCAAAATCTATCCCGTCCTGAATGGCTTCTTTTACTTCTTTTTGTGTCATTTCCGGCTTCAATACCGCATGATCGATATAACTGTTAATGTCCATAAGTTTCCTCCTTGATATTTCAGTAGTATATCTTCAAACTATATATGTTGAACTAAATTATTGTTATACCCCTGTCATCCTGAACGATAGTGAAGGCTTGTACTGAGCGAAGAGAAGGAACTTTACAGGTTCACAATAAGATTCTTCGCTTCGCTCAGAATGACATAAAAACTTAATTCAACTTATAAATATTAATATTATCATTGATTCCAGCATGTCCACAATATGTCTATTGCTTATACTAAATAATATACTTTAGCACATTATTTCAAAAAGGCTAAATCCCATTATATACTATTCTTTAAATTAAATGATCTATACTATACCAAAAAGTCTCACAAGAGTTGTTATAATAAAACAAACTACCAATCCGGTTACTGTGGGGACGAGAAATGATATTATTGTCCATTTCCAGCTTTGAGTCTCTTTTTTTATAGTCAAGAAAGTGGTGCCGCAAGGCCAGTGCATTAGTGTAAATATTATGAAACATACTGCTGTGAGCCATGTCCAACCATTATTAATTAATAATACACTGAGCTGATTTAAATTATCTAATTGCAGGATACTACCCGTCGACATATAGCTCATAATTATAATCGGAAGTACGATTTCATTAGCCGGAAATCCAAGTATAAAGGCCATCAGAATATAGCCATCCAGGCCGATAAGTTGTGCAAATGGGTTTAAAAAGCCAGCACAATGAGAAAGAACGCTAATATTACCAATGGTAATGTTAGCCATTATCCATATCATAAGTCCTGCCGGTGCAGCCACAACCACAGCTCTGCCCAGAACAAATAAAGTTCTGTCAAATATTGACCTTGTTATAACTTTACTGATTTGGGGTATTCGATACGGAGGCAGCTCAAGTGTAAACGATGAAGGCAGCCCTTTAAGTATTGTTCGCGACAGAATTTTTGACAATAATAATGTCATAACAACACCTAAAACAATAAGCATCGTAAGAATAATTGCTGATGCAAATGACCGAAAAGCGCCTGAAAAATAGCCCGCAAAGAAAATAGTGATGGTAGTAATTAGGGTTGGAAATCTACCGTTACAAGGAACAAAAACATTTGTTATTATAGCTATCAATCTTTCTCTCGGTGAATCAATAATTCTACAACCGACAATCCCAGCAGCATTGCAGCCGAAACCCATACACATAGTCAGCGATTGTTTGCCATGGGCACAGGCTTTTTTAAAGAAATTATCCAAATTAAACGCTATTCTCGGTAGATAGCCCAGATCCTCTAAAAGGCTGAAAAGCGGAAAGAAAATTGCCATAGGTGGCAGCATAACCGATATAACCCATGCAAGGGTTCTGTACATTCCATCTACTAATAAACCTTGTAGCCAATCTGGAAAATTTATAGATGTGAAAAATCCATTTATTTTTTCCTCCAACCAGAATAGTCCATTTGAAATAATCTCTGAAGGATAATTTGCTCCGATTATGGTAATCCAAAAAATGATACCCAGGAGAGCCAGCATAATCGGTATGCCAAATTTCTTTGAAGTTAGAACTTTATCTATTTTTCTATCTCTGAGGTTATACTTTT
>CAYMLJ010000235.1:0-2760 GCA_964391395.1 uncultured Ruminiclostridium sp.
CTAGAATTCTCGGGTGACCAGAATCCGAATTTTATACCCGATTAAGATACATATAAAAGGAGGGGTTCCATTGATAGCTTTACTTGGACTTATCGCAGGACTCTTAGTAGGAATTTTTATACCTGTTCATATACCGCAGGCTTATTCCAATTATGCCGCAGTTGCCATTCTGGCGGCTTTGGATTCAATTGTCGGAGGATATTCAGCGTCTCTTGAAGGAAAATTCAATATTAAAATATTTTTATCAGGATTTTTTGCTAATTCATTTACTGCTGCTTTACTGGCATATATTGGTGATAAACTGGGAATTCAGATACATTTGGCAGCTATTTTTGCATTTGGTAATCGTATATTCCTCAATATCGGCAATATAAGAAGGAAGCTCATTAAGGTAAATGATATAAAGTAACACTATATATGCGCCAAAAATCCTCGATAATCCCTGTAACACCCCAATATCTTGAGTTTAAATGGGGAATTTATAAAGAAAATTATTGCTTTTATATGGGTTTGATATATAATAATAATGATAGCTTATAGTTTTTTTAAACAAGTTGTTTATTACGCAAGATGACTTGAAGGAGGATACAAAAGTGTTAGAATTTGACATTGACATGGATAGCTTTGCACGCCTTAAAGTCGTTGGTATCGGCGGAGGCGGAAATAACGCTGTAAACCGAATGATAGCGGCAGGTATGCGTGGAGTAGAGTTCATTTCTGTTAATACAGATAAACAAGCATTATTTCTTTCTCATGCAACAACTAAGATTCAAATAGGTGATAAATTAACAAAGGGCCTTGGAGCCGGAGCCAATCCCGAAATCGGAGAAAAGGCCGCAAACGAAAGCCGTGACGAAATAGCAATGGCTATTAAGGATGCCGATATGGTTTTTGTGACTGCCGGTATGGGCGGTGGAACAGGAACCGGAGGCGCTCCCGTTGTTGCGCAAATAGCCCGAGAAATGGGGATTCTTACGGTAGGTGTTGTGACGAAGCCCTTCCTCTTTGAAGGCAAAAAGCGGATGATGCAGGCAGAGGCCGGTGTGGAAGCATTAAAGGCTGTAGTAGATACCCTTGTTACAATTCCTAATGACAGATTGCTTCAAATAGCCGATAAAAAAATGCCGCTGGTTAAGGCTTTTAACCTGGCAGATGATGTATTAAAGCAGGGCGTGCAGGGCATTTCGGATCTTATAGCAGTACCCGGCCTTATCAATCTTGACTTTGCCGATGTAAAGACAATAATGCTGGATACCGGAATTGCTCATATGGGTATAGGAAGAGCAACTGGTGAAAATAAGGCTGAAGAAGCCGCTAAACAGGCAATTTCAAGTCCGTTGCTTGAAACCTCAATTGAAGGCGCCAGAGGAGTCCTCCTTAATATAACAGGCGGATCGGATCTTGGCTTGCAGGAGGTAAATCTTGCAGCCGAGCTGATACAGGCGTCTGCAGATCCCGATGCAAACATTATATTCGGTGCTGTTATCGACGACAACCTTAAAGATGAATTGATTATAACCGTTATTGCGACAGGGTTCGCTAAAGGTGCGGAGATAAAGAGACCGGGATATTTACTTGGTATTGACCATAAGAAACCGTTAAATCAAGAGTCGGCCAAAAACCTGGTTGCTGTAGATGATGACACTGAAGGACCTGAAATTCCTACATTCCTGAAACGCAAAGGCTTTAGATAGTACATATAACGAGGTCATTATGAGCGCAGCGAAGAATCTTTTCGTTAACACATAAGATCCTTCACTACGCTCTGCTTCGTTCAGGATGACATCGGAGTAAAGTGGGCAAGCCTAAAAAGGCATGTCCTTCTTTTGTGTCGTTTTTTAAGTTGACAGGCTAATCCTGTGATTGTAAAATAGTAAGGCATGCTACTGTGGCTCAGTCGGTAGAGCAATTGATTCGTAATCAATAGGTCGCCGGTTCGATTCCGGCCAGTAGCTCCAAAAGATAAAATCCTTAGAATTGTGATGGTTCTAAGGGTTTTTTTAGTTTGGCTTCCCTGCCGATAGAAAATAAAATATTCGCATTTTCGACACTTTCAGGACAAAAGGCAAGATATATGGTATTATTAGGATTCATCTGGCTTTTGCTTCTATAAATTCAATAATGAGGTATATTATGAGGAAGTATATTTGCTACAGCCTTATTCTTGCTCTTGTGTTTTCTCTATTCGGCGGCTGTTCCCGAATGAACAATTCTACAGATACCGGCACTCACCAGACAGACAAGCAACTAGCCACACAAATCGATAGTGTTATAACAAAACTTGGAAACGGTGGAAAGTCCATAAAATCACCCGTAATGGACGAACTAAAAAAAAGCGACGAGGCTGATAGGGCTGAATTACTAATGGCTTTTGCCGATGACATGGCAAAAGCTCAGTTTTTTGGCTTAATAAATGATGATATTCTTGCCATGGTCGGGCAAGTTGTCAAAGAATATCCCCATCCCTTACTTTTAAACAATTACGGGGCTATGTTAACTGAGATTGCTCCCGAGGATGGCCTGTATTTGCTTTTGCAGGCCCTTGAATATGAACCGGCAAATCCGGTTCTTCTAACAAACATCGCCAATATGTATATTCAATTAGATGATTTTGGAGCTGCAGAGCAATATGCAAAAGAAGCTCTTGTTTCAACACCTGATTTTGGAGCCGCTTATCAGGTTTTAACCACCTGCCACTTAAAGAGCGGCAATAGTATTCTGGCTTCAGAGACCATGGTGAAAAGTGCGAAACACTGTTTC
>CAYMLJ010000236.1:0-2721 GCA_964391395.1 uncultured Ruminiclostridium sp.
ATATATCAGGATTGCCAGAAGAAATACTGCTCCCACCTGTCTTAAAAAATTCCCCATCGCTAACAGAACTCCGGCTAGCACCAGATAATATAAGCGTTTTGTCTTTACGAATCTTACTGTATTAAAAACAGCTCCCAAGAATAATGTTGTTGCATAGATATCATTATATACAAGGTTATTAAGCATTATCATGGGTAGAAAAAAACAGGAAAATATTATTAATGCAAAATCACTTGTTCTTTTGGGCGAAAACACCTCCTCGTATATTCTGAATATCAATAAGGAAGTAATGGTAGAAAATGCAATATTCAGAAGCTTAGGGACCATAAGGGTCTGTGGAAACGCCCTATAGACAACCGATAAAAGTAGCGTTATGCCAACATTATTAGGATATTGATATAAATAGCCTTTTTCTTTAAAGGCCTCAAAATTTCCCTCGATAGTATCGTATGCTATCCTGTTAACAATTTCTTGATCTGCAAATTGCTTGGCGGGAAAGTATAATATAAACAGCAACTGAACCAATACAGAAAGATAAATTATTGTAAATAAAACATGCGTTCTTTTAAATTTATCAAGTCGTTTACTCATTATATAAATCAAGATAACAATAGACAGCAATAAAATAGAGCTTATAATAAGACAAATGGCATCCTGCTCAACCCATGCAGGACTATCATAAAATTTATAGCTGCAATATTCAGCACGACAAAACAATGAACATATTAGTATAAACCATATAAATGAAAGCAGAAAAAATACAGGGACAAACCCAAATATGGCAAGACCCTTGCTATTCTTTATGTCGTTATCCAAAACAATCCTCTCATACTAAATCCTTTATAATAACATCACCCGTTACCGAAATCAAGGATTTCGAACGGGTCCCCGAGTCATTGAAACTCGAGGGAAACAATACTCCCTACCCGCCACCTTAGAAGTGGGGAAATCTTTATTCTCGTTATAACCAAGATTAATTTCACCTTTTCATGCATTGCTTATTCGGAATTAGGCAATAAAACAATATGTAAAATGAGTAAAGTAACGCAATATTATAGCATTTTAGCAATGTATAAAGGTATAATACTCTTATGGCTAACATATTGTATCTTGTTGAAAGCCATATTAAAGGAGTTTGACATATGGGAAAATTTAGAGAGAAAATTATTCGTTTTATGTATGGAAGATACGGAGCAGATCAGCTATATTATGCTTTGCTTATTCTTTGCTTTATACTCATGCTTGCTAATGCTTTTATCAGGCTGGCAATACTTGATATTTTAGTATGGGCTATTCTTGTTATAATGATTTACAGAACCTTCTCACGAAATATATATAAAAGGCAACTTGAGAATCAGAAGTTCCTAAAAATCTGGAATCCGATAAAGTCAAAATTCTCGTTATTAATTTGCAGGATAAAGGAAAGTAAGACCCATCGTTATCGTAAATGTATACATTGCAAGGCTATTCTTCGTCTCCCAATAAGAAAAGGTAGACACACAGTAAACTGCCCTCGCTGCCACCGAGACTTTGAAGTTAATATAACAATTTGATTTCGATTAAGGAGCTTTGTATCATTTATCATCTGCAATGCCCACTATTGCTTATAAGCATAAACTTAATTTGTATTATAGAAGGGGCTGTCTCAAAACATGGAACGTGTCATTCTGAGGCCATAAAATGATCGAAGAATCTTAAAAATAAAGCTGTTATGCACTTATTTGATTAAGATCCTTCGTTATGCTCAGGATGACTGCCTATTTCGAGACAGCACCTTCATTGATTTTTCATGGAGAATTCTATAATTCAGATAAAAAGTATAACAAGGTTTTTAAGTCTCTCATTAATTCTACTAAAAATGCAGAATAAGTATCCACTATTTACATTTATTAATAAACTCTTGCCACCGGCGGCAAATATCAAGAATCGGCTCGTCGAGGTATGTCCATGCCTTATTTTCTACCCCCTCTGCGTTTATAGTCCTTCTGTATCTCGTCATTCCAACCCTCAGGCATGGCGGCGCATTCTCGGAAGTTGGTGACCGCCTCGCTCATTACACGGAAGTTGAGTTCCACGCCCACGCTGTCAGCGTGATAATTCTGAGCACGGTCGGGCGCGATGCCGAAGCGCGAAGCTGTCTGCACAGCGTCGATATTCGCACCAAGGAAGATGAATTCCCATCCATATTTCGTCTTCTGCCGCTCGATCTGCGCCTTGACTTTGTCCGAGCTGTACTCGCGGCTACTGTTCTCTTCGCCGTCGGTGATGATGACGAACATGACCTTTTCAGCGCGGTAATCGTCGGCGGTGTGCCGCTGGGCGTTGCCGATTTTGTGTATCGTTCTGCCGATTGAGTCAAGGAGCGCAGTTGAACCGCCGACTTGGTACTCCTTTTCGGTAATCGGGCTGACCGCCTTGATATCTATACGGTCGTGGAGCAGCTCATAGTTGTTATCAAAAAGCACCGTTGTGATATAGCATTCGCCATCGACCATCTGCTGCTTTTTAAGCATAGTATTGTAGCCGCCTATGGTATCGGTTTCTAATCCACCCATCGAGCCGCTCTTGTCAAGTATAAATACTAATTCCATTAATCCTTTTTTCATTGCCGTATCCTCCTCAAGTTTTATTATGACTTAAGGATAACAATTTCGACAGGGCTGACGGTCGCTTCGGAAGCGACAAATCAACGGGATAAATCGAGTTTTGTGAAGTGGTTTC
>CAYMLJ010000237.1:0-2709 GCA_964391395.1 uncultured Ruminiclostridium sp.
ACCTGCTGCATCAATTCCACATCTCTATCCTGTGCCCAAGAGCGAACGGATTCAGGCATACCGCCTGTTACAAAATACATTTTCAATTTTTCATATAATGGATTGAAAAATGCCTCCGGAATTAGCTCAATCTTATATAGGCTTTTCATATAATCGGTAAAGTTGCCGTCACCATTGGCCATTAAAAATTCGGTAAAGGTCATTGGCTTAATTTCTAAAAAGTCCACTTTGCCAACTGGGAAGGAAACAGGCTTAGACAATGTTATACCTAAAAGAGATCCTGCACAGGCCACATGGTAGTGGGGCGTGTTTTCACAGAAATATTTTAACGTGTTCAGTGCGTTCGGGCATTCCTGTATCTCGTCAAAAACAATAAGCGTGTCCTCCGGGCTATCTCGTTTAATAACCTCGCCGCTTGCCATCATCAGATTTTGCAGAATACGCTCTACATCCTTGGTACTTTCAAAAAACTGTTTATATTCCGGGTGTTCGTCAAAGTTGAAATAAGCCATATTTCTATAATAACGTTTCGCAAATTCCTTGAGAAGCCAAGTTTTACCCACCTGACGCACCCCTTTTAAAATAAGGGGTTTTCTATATTTGGAGCTTTTCCATTCCAGCAGTTTTTTCATAACCAGTCTTTCCATACTACCACCTCCAAAACATCACATTATTATACTGATTTTAAGTACGATAATCACATTCTTACTTATTATTATAACCAATACTTCTATTTCAGTCAAAGCAAAAATCACATTATTATAATAGAAGTATCATATAAAATCACATAATCGTGCAATTTATCTACAGCCTTTTTGCTCGCTTATAGGGTGACAAATAGGGAGAGACTTTTTCCAGTGGCCTCAAAAGTCCTCGAAGCATAATTGTACCAAACAAAACGTCCCCGTGTCACGAGGGGCGCAGAATGATGGCGCCTAAAGGCGGAATACGCACCGTCACGGAGTATGGCTTTTCATGCATGGGTATATCCTCTGATAGAATAGGTTCTGTATTCAGTACATTACTGCCGCCATATTTCTCGGCATCGGTATTAAATATCTCTATATATTGGGCTTTAAGAGGCGCGCCCATTCGGTAGCTTTCGTGGGTTTCAGGTGTAAAATTAAACACAAAGATCAGCATGTCATGCCAGTCCTTGCCCTTTCTTATAAATGAAATAATAGAATTATCAACATCCTTACAATCAATAAGCTCAAAGCCCTCATTGCTTGTATCCAGCTCATAGAAAGCTTTTTCTGTTTTGTATAGGCGATTTAAATCAGATACAAATAGGCTCATTTTTTCGTGCATTGGATAGTTTAACAAATGCCAGTCAAGGCTTTCCTTATACTTCCACTCAATAAATTGGCCATACTCGCTTCCCATGAAGAGAAGTTTCTTGCCGGGATGGGCAAAAAAGTATCCATAGGCGCATCTTAAGCCCGCAAATTGCTGCCAATAGTCTCCCGGCATTTTCCCAAGCATGGATGCTTTTCCGTGCACTACCTCGTCATGGGATAGTACCAGTATAAAGTTTTCACTCCATGCATACATAAATGAAAAAGTCAGCAGATTCATATTATACTTACGGTGTATGGGGTCCAGGCTAACATATTTCAAAAAATCGTTCATCCAGCCCATATTCCATTTATGAGAGAAACCGAGTCCTCCTTCGTGAACAGGCTTGGTTACTAAAGGCCAGGAGGTGGATTCCTCGGCAATCATCATTACATTAGGATAATATTGATACACTGCATAATTAAGATTTTTTATGAATTCTACTGCTTCCAAATTCTCTCTGCCGCCGTATTTGTTCGGCACCCACTCTCCGGGCTCGCGGCAATAATCAAGATAAAGCATGGATGCCACAGCGTCAACCCGTAAACCATCAATATGAAATTTATCAAACCAATAAACAGCATTAGCCACCAAGAAATTTTTTACTTCTGTACGGCCGTAATTAAAAACATGGGTTCCCCATCCCAAATGCTCTCCCATCCGTTTGTCTTCATTTTCGTAGAGGGCTGTTCCGTCAAATCTGGCCAGCCCATGTCCATCCTTTGGAAAATGGGCCGGAACCCAGTCTAAAATAATTCCTAACCCATTTTTGTGGCAGGTATCCACAAAGTATTTAAAATCCTCAGGAGTTCCGTATCGGCTTGTAGTGGCATAGTATCCGGTCACCTGATATCCCCATGATCCGTCAAAAGGATGCTCCATAACGGGAAGGAGCTCCAAATGGGTGTATCCCATCTTTTTTGCATAGGGAATGAGGGTTTCAGCAAGATATCTATATGAATAAGGTTTAAATCCGGTTTCTGATTCGGGGTCGTCATCGGGTTCCTGCTTCCAAGAGCCTAAATGAACTTCGTAGATATTAACCGGCTTATCAAAAACATCTTCATTTGCCCTTTTCTCCATCCAATGGGCATCTTGCCACTCATAATTTTCAAGATCATAAACCACAGAGGCTGTATGAGGCGGCTTTTCTGCATAAAAAGCATAAGGATCGGACTTTGTATATATCTCATCTGTAGGTGTTTTTATTTCATATTTGTATAAATCGCCTTTTGTAAGGCCGGGGATAAACAACTCCCATACTCCGGAGCTTCCCATCAAACGCATGGGGTGACTTCTTCCATCCCATTGGTTAAACGAGCCTACTACGCTCACTCTCTTTGCCGATGGAGCCCAAACCGCAAAGGATGC
>CAYMLJ010000238.1:0-2690 GCA_964391395.1 uncultured Ruminiclostridium sp.
ATTGAAAGTCCTTGTTTTATGAAATGGTCTAAAACTTGATGAGCCAAAGTTCCTACAGGATGCCCGGCGGTCGGATGAACCGGCATGCCCGGCTCTTTATTGACAGCCAGAAAGCAATCATCTTCAAATATTATAGAAAGTTCTGAAGGCTCGGGTTTAATATACACCTCTTCGTTAAAATCAATTATTACACTTACAATATCGCCCTTTTGAATCAGATCGACCGTTCTTATAGGTTTTTTATTTAATAGTATCCCGCCTGAAGCTTTCAACTTCTTAATCAAGCGACCGGATAGCTTCATTTCATTCTTTAAAATATGCAAAACTTTTTTTTCACTATATTGTTCGGTGACCTCAAAGTCAATTTTCATATGCACCCTCATGTAAATCCGAAAAATAATGTATATTATATTCCTATAAAGCAATTCTACGGATATAATAGATATAATTATTGATTAAAACCATTATAGCCGGTTTTGTTAGGAGAATACAAATGTTTATCGGAGTTTTGAGTGCCGGGTTGTATTTAAGCGAACCCCAGTCCTTGAAGGATAAAAGAAGAATTATAAAAAGTTTAATAGAGAGGCTCAAAAATAAGTTTAACATTGCTGTAGCTGAAACAGGAGATTTAGATTCATGGAACAATTGCCGACTTGGTATTGTTTGCATATCTAATGAAGCGGCCCATGCAGACAGTATGCTGGCGACGGTGGTAAACTTTATTGAGAGCCGGGGAACGGTAGAATTAACATCTATACAGACCGAGATTATACCATATTCATAATTACTGTTTTCAATGATTACAAACAATTATAAGTGTTTATATTAAATTTAGTTTGCAAAATTTTATTTATCTGTTATTTTGATTACAACTTATGATAATATTATTTTTGATTAAAATAAGTATGAGGAATGGTTCTTTGCAACTAGCTTTGGGCCTGAATTTTATTTATACATCATTAAGGGAGTATATATGAAGCTTAATATTGCAAAGACCTTTACCATCAGTCTGGCCTTTTTTACCATCAGTCTAGCATGGACAATCTATAACACATTTGTACCTGTTTTCCTGATTGGGAACGAACAAATTAGCGGACTCATCAAGAGCTCAACTGTATTGGGCGTTATAATGACAATTGACAACTTTTTCGGCTTAATATTTCAACCGTTTTTTGGAACGCTAAGCGACAAGACTAAGACAAGGTTTGGACGTAGGATGCCGTTTATTATTGTGGGATTACCTTTAGCAGCTTTGTTTTTTTCTATAATACCCTTTTATAATGAAATTGGGGGCCTTTTTCCGTTCGATATACGTTTGATAATTCTTATGGTTTCAGTAATTGGAATGAACTTTTTTATGAGTATGTATAGAGCTCCGGCGACAGCTTTAATGCCTGATGCTACACCGGCCGGGTTAAGAAGTCGTGCAAATGGGATAATAACTGCAATGGGCGGACTCGGAACAATTATAGCGTTTTCCTTGGGAGGAAAATTATTTAATATCAATGTCAAATTTCCTTTCTTAATTGGCGGCGCTATTATGATAGTTGCATTAGTAATATTGTTTATTTTCCATAAAGAGCCTGAAGAGCCATATTCGGCTGATGATGAAGAAGAGCCCGAACCGGTAAAGACAGGATTTCTTTTTGGAAAAAATGGGCAGCAATCTGCAATTTCAAGAACACCATCGCTGTTGCATATGCTTGTTACTGTTTTCTTTTGGTACTGTGGTTTTGAATGCATAAATGCATTTTTTACTTTGTATTGTCAGGAGAAATTTAATATTCTTCCTGGAGATGCCACTCAAATGCTGGCACCAATGGCTGTAATATTTATGATTTGTGCTTTTCCCGCAGGTTACGTAGGTGGGAAAATAGGACGTAAAAAATCAATGTTAATTGGCAATGCTGTTGTCATTACTTCATTTTTAATTATATTTATGCTTAAAGAACAGACATTTCTTTCGGTGCTATTAGGAATAAGCGGAATGGGCTGGTCTCTTTTGACTACAAACGCCTATCCGGCAGTGGCCGAAATGGCGCCAAAAGGTCATACAGGATTATACACTGGATATTACTATGTGTTTACCTTTGCTGCCAGCATTGTAAGTCCAATACTATATGGATTTACAGTGGATATATTTGGGAGTCAAGCATATTTATTTATCTTTGGTGGGATAATGTTCATTCTTGGCTTGGTATTTTTGTCCAAAGTAAAGCAAAAGGATGTATACCACCGGAATGAGTTTAAAGACACGAACTGAACAATAACTGGATATTAATGCAGTTATATAACCAATAATCTATCAAGTTTTCCACTTTTCTAGCATATGGTGAAAGAGAGCTAATGAGTGGAAAGCGTGTCTATATGTTTTTAGAGTTTTTATCACAAAATTGGCTGGTAATACTTGCATTAGCAGTTATTGCAGCTTATATTATCTACTTGACAATAACCAAGCAATGGATAAAAGTACGAGAATTTGCATACCAAACTATGCTGTTAGCCGAAAGAACCTTTTCTGATGTGGACGGAAATATTAAGTTTGATTTCGTTGTCAGAATTGTCTATAAGTATTTGCCATCATGGTTTAAAGTGTTCTTTACAGAAGAGCATTTACGAAGATTAATCCAAGATTGGTATGATTTAGCCAAGGATTTTCTAGACGACGGACAAATTAATTCTTCAGTATA
>CAYMLJ010000239.1:0-2663 GCA_964391395.1 uncultured Ruminiclostridium sp.
ATCTTTATTCTCGTTATAAAACCGTATTGTGAATTTAGCTCCGCCCTCCGGGGCATTTTCTGCTTTTATAGTGCCATTTTGATTGACAATTATCATTCGTGCAAGGGCAAGCCCTATGCCGATACTCTGATTATCAGAATTTTTCCCCTTGTAGAATCTTTCAAACAGATGGGCCAAGTCATGCTTATCGATTCCGGGGCCGTTATCACTTATGATAAGCTCGGTAAACAGGGCATTTTCAAGAGCGGTAATCTTAATACTACCTCCTCTATGAGTATGCTCCATACAATTTTTTAATATATTTTCTACAGCTTCGACAGTCCATGATAAATCTCCCATAAAGGACGACTCCTCTTGTATTTCCATATCCAATTCCTGTTCACGAAGCTCAATAGGTATAGCTATTGTAGTGACAGCCTTTTTTATCAATTCTGTTACAAATACTGTTTCCTTTTTAAGCTTCACTGTACCTGTATCAAGCTTTGAAATCTTGAGAAGTGCCGAAATAAGCCAGTCTATCCTCGAAAGTAAAGTGTCTAATTCCTTTACAAGCTCAAATCTTCGTTGTTCTGTAATACCCGGTTTCAATAAAAGTGAGAGCAAAATATTTATTGATGTAAGGGGCGTTCTTATTTGATGAGAAATATCCGCGATTGAGTCAGCCAGATAAACTTTATCCTGTTTTAAAGCCCAGGATTGCTCCCGAAACTGGACAGTGAGTTTTTGTATCTCACTTTGCAAAATTGACAACTCACCTTCAGAATAATCCTTCAAATCAATATCTTTTTTCCCATGGAGAATGCCGTTGATTTCCTTGCTTAATCCTGCGATCTTCTGATATCTATAATATGTTACAAAAAAATGCATAAACGTATATAAAGCGGATACAGCTAATGTAATAATTCCGGTGTTTGTTCCCAATAAGAACCCCATCCCGGTTAAGGCTACAGCTGCAATAAAATATAAAACGATACTGTTTTTAATCTCAGGATTTCTAAAGAAGCTCACTTAATCACCAACCTTGTATCCCAGGCCCCGGATAGTCTTTATAAAGGTTGGATTTTGAGGATCATCCTCGATTTTATCACGAAGACGTTTGATATACACAGTTAAAGTATTATCGTTTACAAACTCACCGGCTATATCGTAAATCTCTTCAAGAAGCCTGTTTCGGAATAAAACTACACCCCTGTTGTTTAAAAAGACCAATAACAACTTATATTCAAGGGCAGATAAAAAAACCTCGGACCCATTTTTACTGACTATGCCTTTTACTGTATCTACCTTTACATTGTCAAATTCAATGGCTGCTGTATGGTTTTTGTTTCTTCGCCTAAGAACATTCCGAATTCGGGACAAAAGCTCTCTTGGTCTGAAGGGTTTGCTGATATAATCATCAGCACCCATATCAAGGCCTGTAACTACGCTGTATTCATCTCCTGATGCGGACAAAAAAATTACAGGTATATCGTTGCAAGCCTTCGCGGCAGCACAGACGGCATAACCATTACCTTCTTTAAGAGAAATATCAACTAGGAGTAAATCATATTTATTTTCTTCCATTTTTGAAATAGCAAGGCTTTGTCCGTTTACAGCATCTGTTTCAAAGCCTTCACTATGTAAATATTCAGTAAGGTTAGTCACTATACTTTTATCATCTTCAACAAGTAAAATTTTGGGCATCTTTAGTACCTTCCATAAAATGTTTATATATTTATACCATACTCTATTCATCGGATTTTGTCGAGAAGCTCATTTTGCCCCAATTATTATACTATTCGGATTCATTTTCACAGCTATTCTGATGAGTTGTTTTATCTTATGTTAAAAGATATGAAAATATATACCCTTATTATACAAAATGCTATAATAGACACAAAACATACTGATTAAGTATTGTAGGAGGAATAATGGAAAAAAAAAGTATTTACAATATTCTAATAATAGATGGGCAAGGCGGAAAACTTGGAAAACAGCTTATTGAGGCCATTAAAGCTCGTATTAAAAACATTGAAATAACAGCAATAGGAACAAACGGCATTGCCACCTCCACAATGCTTAAGAGCGGCGCAGATTATGCCGCAACCGGGGAGAATCCGATATTAGTAGCCTGTAGAAAGGCTGATATTATTATTGGGCCTATAGGAATAGTCATTGCCGATTCGCTGATGGGAGAAATCACTCCTAAAATGGCAACGGCAATAAGCCAGAGCAATACACTTAGAATACTCATCCCTGCCAACAAGTGTGATAATATTATTGCCGGGGTCCCCGATCTTTCAATGTCAGCCCTAATTAGTGATACTATTAATAAGCTTACAGAACTTATCTATTCCGATTTACAATAGAAAGCCAGCTGGATGACCGAATAAAAAATCTAAATCCAAAAAATTTGTGGGTACAAACATATGAGCAATGGAAACGACTATAAAGTATCGATATTCGGTGAATTTAAAGATAGGTCTTTGGAAAGTGAATTATAGGTAATAAATCAGAACTTTAAGTCTTAGTCTGAATAATAAGATTGATTTGCCTTGCGCAATATGCTATATTTTAATCAACGTCCGGCATGAAGTCGACAAATAGAATTTTAGTTGTGATAATAACAAACAAATAATCTAAATTCGTACCATGAAGGTATTAGTCATCAGAAGATGGCTGAT
>CAYMLJ010000240.1:0-2660 GCA_964391395.1 uncultured Ruminiclostridium sp.
TTCCTGAGTATTGACTATGGTGAGCAGCTTGAAAGAATAATGAAAAGGTCTGGAGTGGCTCTCACTGAAAAATTTAAAGAAATATGGATACCTATGGAGAATAGATATTTCATCGAGATGAAAATAAAAGAGAAGAGTGATTTAATGATATAATATAATAAAAAGCAAACACCGGAGAAACCTATGAGCTTAAGGATAGTATACGGTCGTGCCGGAAGCGGCAAGACACATTTTATTTTGAATGAAATTAAATCGCGGATAGAAGAAAATTCGGGTAAGATGCTGGTTTTTCTTGTACCGGAGCAGTTTTCTTTCCAAGCTGAAAAAAGCCTTATTTCAGCCACCAAAGCCGGCGGCATCTTAAAGACAGAAGTTCTGAGCTTTCAAAGAATGGCATACCGAGTCTTTAATGAGGCAGGGGGCATTACATACCCCCATATTCATCCTGCCGGAAAGTCCATGATAATATATCAAATTCTTAATAAAATGAGTGACAAGTTCAAGGTTTTTACAGGAACCTGTGAGCGGGAAGGCTTTGTAAATACAATCTCCACCCTGATAACCGAGCTTAAAAGATACAGTGTAACCCCACAGCAGCTAAAAGATGCTATTGATGCACTTCCCGAGGATAATCCTTTAAGGGAAAAGCTAACTGAGATTAATCTTGTATATAGTGAATTTGAATCCCTTATTACAAAAAGGTATAGAGACTCGGATGATGACCTTACTCTGGCAGCAAAAAAGCTTGCCTCGTCTTCCTTATATACTGGTGCCGAAATCTGGATTGACAGCTTTATAAGCTTCACACCACAGGAGTACAAAATGATAGGCGAGCTATTAAAAAAGGCGGACCGGGTTACTATAAGTCTGTGTACCGACACCCTTGAGAACAGTGCTGCGACTGGAGCTGATGTATTTTCCCCTGTCAGGAATGTACATAGAAGGTTGATAAGATTAGCCCAAGAAAATAGTGTTATTATTGAAGAACCCATTTTTTTTGGGGAATCTGTTCGGTTTAGAGAAAGCGAAGAATTAGCACATTTAGAGAAAAATCTCTATGCATTTCCATACAAGGCTCTTAATAAAAAGACCGAGGATATATCTCTTTTTGCTGCTATGAATATTTTTACCGAAATAGAAGCAACAGCCTCTGATATTATTCGGCTTTGCAGAGATCACAATATGCGTTTTCGTGATATCGCAGTAGTCACAAGGAACCTTCCGGCCTATGAAAAGCTTGTTGAGATTATATTTTCAGATTATGATATTCCATACTTTATTGATAGAAAGGTGGACATAAACAATCACCCGTTAGTACGCCTCCTTTTATCTATGATGGATATTTTTATTGATAATTGGTCCTATGAGGCCGTCTTTCGTTATCTGAAAACAGGATTGACCGGTATTAATCAGAGCGATATCGACAGGCTGGAAAACTATGTCCTTGCATGTGGAATCCGGGGAAGCTACTGGACAAGCCAAAAACCTTGGGATATGAGTCCTGAACTTATACCCAAAGAAAGACTCCTTGATGAAGATCAAAAAGAGCTTGACGAAATAAATAATATCAGAAGCAGAATAGTAAAGCCTTTATTAGATTTCAGAAATAGGACAAAGGGCAGGAGAACTGCTGTAGAATTATGTACAGGAATTTACGATTTTTTATGTGATCTTAACATTCCCGAAACTATAGAGAAAAGTATAGATAATTTCAGGGAAATAGGTGAGCTTAACCTTGCCAATGAGTATTCACAGGTATGGAATATTGTTATGGAGGTTCTGGACCAAACTGTGGAGGTTATGGGTGATGAAACCTTTGGGCTTGAGCGGTTCAGTAAAATCTTAAAAATCGGATTGTCAGAATATAAGATTGGTACAATCCCTGCTGCCGTTGATCAGGTGCTTGTAGGAAGCGTAGAGCGATCCAGAAGCCATGAAATCAAAGCTATGTTTCTATTAGGTGTTAACGATGGAATTTTCCCTTCAACAGCGTTGATAGAAGGCGTTTTATCGGATCAAGACCGTTCGGTATTAAACCACATAGGTATTGAGTTAGCCAGTGACACCAAAACACAAGCCTTTGACGAGCAGTATCTTGTTTATAGGACTCTTACCGTTGCCGGTGATTATTTAAGAATAAGCTGGCCAATTGGAGACAGTGAGGGTAAGACCATGCGTCCCTCAATTATTGTGTCTCGTCTGCAGAAGCTTTTTCCGCAGATAATTCAGCATAGCGACTTGATTCCATCTTCATCTGAAGAATTCGATATGGAAGTTATCTCAAAACAAAAGCCTACATTTAAAAAGCTTATAACCTCATTAAGACAAAAAGCCGACGGTAAGGACATCAGCCCTGTATGGAAGGATGTCTACAGATGGTTTTCGGTCCATGAAGATTGGGGAAAGAGCATTGACACTATAAGAAATGCTTTTAGTTATACTAATAAAGCGGATAAAATAAGTGAGGAAAAAATCCGGATATTATATGGTAACCCTGCTTATTCAAGCGTTTCAAGGCTAGAAAAATACACCTCCTGTCCCTTCTCGTTTTTTGTTCAATATGGCTTAAATGCCAGAGAACGCAAAATTTATCAGCTTAGCCCTCCTGACATAGGAACATTTATGCATGCGGTTATTGAAAGATTCTCAAAGTTGGTATC
>CAYMLJ010000241.1:0-2647 GCA_964391395.1 uncultured Ruminiclostridium sp.
GGGGTAATGCTGCGAGGCAAATCTACAACCGGAGAAAAGACTATGCTAGATGCCATGGTTCCGGCTCACAAGGCAATTATGGAAGAATTAGAAGCGTCAAATGATGCTAAAAAAGCCATGGAAGCAGGTGTAGATGCAGCGAAAGAAGGAATTGAATATACAAAAACAATTATTGCTACAAAAGGCCGTGCAAGTTATCTTGGGGAAAGAAGCATCGGTCATCAGGATCCGGGTGCTACTTCCTTTACAATATTGCTTGAAGCTATTACCTCATTAATTTAAGGGGAGATCTGCATGGTTGGGTTTGTAGTTGTTAGTCACAGTCATAATTTGGCTGAAAGCGTGGTTGAATTTACGCGCATGATGGCTGCCGGAGTACCAATTATTGGAGCTGGCGGATTAGAAGATGGATCCTTTGGCACCAGCTTTGACAAAATCTCCGGTGCAATAGATAAGGTCTATTCAGAGGATGGCGTTATCATATTAGTTGATATGGGTAGCGCAGTTATGACGACAGAAATGGTAATAGAGAGCATGACAGACAAGAAAATAAAGATTGCAGATTGCCCATTGGTTGAAGGTGCGGTTACAGGAACAATTGATTCTATCAGTGGCCTCTCAATAAATGAAATACTGGATAGTTTGGCGGATGTTGGGACAACAAAAAAATTATAGAACTGGCATTATCCCCTGTTGGTTTCTGACAGGGGACTTTTCGGATAGTTAAAATAATATAATCATAATTGGGAAAGGGTGTCATCATGAAAAGCTTTCAGTATTTTATTTCCGACGAAGTAGGAATTCATGCGAGACCTGCCGGTTTGCTTGTAAAAGAAGCGAGGAAATTTAAAAGCAAAATGACCATAACAAGCGGGACGAAAAAGGCCGATCTTACAAAGTTAATGGCATTAATGGGTATGGGGATTAGAAAAGGAGAAAATGTAACCATTGAAGTTATCGGAGAAGATGAAGATGAAGCAGCTTCTTACCTGGAAGATTTCTTAAAAAAGAATCTGTAATTGGAGAAGATGAAGAATGAAAATCATCTACGGAAAAGCATTAAATAAAGGAATTGCAATAGGAAGAATCAGTTATATTGAGCATTCGATTCAAGAAATAGCACCAAATAAAATAACTGATCCAGGTATAGAATACAACAAATTTGAAATTGCAAAAACTAAAGCCCTTGAGGAATTGACTGAAATATATGAGAAAGCACTAAATGACGTAGGTGAAGATCATGCTATGATTTTTGACGTTCACCGAATGATGTTAGAAGATGAAGACTTTATCGATGCGATTGCAGATAAAATAAAGGGCCAATACCTAAATGCTAAATACGCTGTTTTTAAAACAGGAGAAGATTTTGCAGATAGTTTTGCCACAATGGAAGACAAATATATGCAAGAACGTGCCATTGATATCAAGGATATCGTTAAGCGTATCTTACGTATATTAGATGGCCGAAAAAATGCGGGCAATATTGAGGATTCATCAATTGTCATTTCAGAAGAGCTAACACCCAGCGAGACAATACAGCTGGACAAAAATAAGCTTCTGGGGTTTGCAACAAAATACGGTTCTACAAATTCTCACACTGTAATTTTAGCAAGAGCAATAAATATTCCGGCTATTACAGGCACTGATATTTCCAGAGAGTGGGATGGGGAAATGGCAATACTTGATGGTTATGAGGGAGCACTATATATTGGACCGGATAAATTAATTCTTAAGGAAAAACAGAAAAAGCAAAAGCAAGATCAGGATAAAAGAGATCTGCTTTTTGCACTTAAAGGAAAAGAAAATATAACAAAATGCGGAAAGAAGATAGAGATTTTTGCTAATATTAGCGATATATCTGAAGTTGATGAAGCTTTAGAAAACGATGCAGGTGGTATAGGACTTTTACGAAGTGAGTTTTTATATTTAGCAAAAGAAGACTTTCCGACCGAAGAAGAATTGTTTAACGCTTATAAAACGGTTGCAGAGAAAATGGGAGATAAGAAGGTTATCATACGAACCCTGGACATTGGTGCGGATAAACAGGCTTCCTATTTTAATTTGGAGAAAGAGGAAAACCCGGCATTAGGCTATCGTGGAATTAGGGTATGCTTAACAAGGACAGAATTATTTAAAACTCAGCTCCGTGCTATATATAGGGCAGGACATTATGGTAATATATCTATTATGTTTCCCATGATTATATCCTGTGAAGAGGTAAGGAAAGTAAAAGAGATAATAAATGAAGTAATAAATGAGCTATCAGAGCAAAAAGCACCGTACCGTAGGCTTGAATTGGGAATCATGATAGAAACCCCTGCGTCAGTTATAATGAGTGATGAACTTGCAAAAGAAGTTGACTTCTTTAGTATTGGTACCAATGACTTAACTCAATACACCTTGGCAATGGATAGACAAAATTCCAAGCTGGAAAAGTTTTACTATCCACACCATCCGGCTGTATTACGGTCTATTGAAAGGGTCGTTAAAAATGGGCATGAGCAAGGTTGTTTGGTCGGAATTTGTGGTGAGCTTGCGGCAGACACCTCTCTTACCGAGACTTTCTTGAGGATGGGTATTGATGAACTTTCTGTTTCGCCGGCTTTAGTACTGGACATTCGGGAAAAAGTCAGAAGTTTTGATTTTA
>CAYMLJ010000242.1:0-2603 GCA_964391395.1 uncultured Ruminiclostridium sp.
CCGGCAAAGTTTTTTATATGAAGCCATATATCCTCATGCCTAGCCAATTTTAAAGTCAGCTTATCATTCTGTTTATTATTCTGTCCTATGAGAATTTCAAATCCATCCTTAGACATAATTTTCTGAGGAATGACTTTAATGGGCGGGGTCTTTTTGCCTTTCCTGTCCATCTTCTTGATATAACCCTGTTCCAAAAGCTCCATTCTTATTTCGGATAACTGCTCCGATCCATCCGAGTTTTCGATGGCAAAAAGAACACTTTCAAGATAAGATATTTCATCCCGTATAACGGAGATTTCATTTTGTGCGTATAAAAATGCGGTTCGAGACTTATTATATTTTTTAAAAAAGATCTGAGCGTTTTGCTGGGGAGTTTTATCCTTATTAAGAGGAATATCCACACTCTCATTCTGCTCACTGTAATAGTTTACAACATTTGCCGTATTCATCCCTTTTGAAAGAGAATAAATATTTGCGGTAATGAGCTCACCGAATAATCTGAATTCGTCATAATTTTTATTTTCTTCATAGGTCTGTAAGTTTATTGCCAATCGCTTTTCACTTTTTTCGAGAAGCTTTGAGACCTTATATTGAAGGTTTTTGACCTTCTGAGTATTAAATTCCTTATTGTTTTTTATTATAAAGTATTCTTCAACAGCACCACTTATAGTATCAAAACCCTTGGATGAAGAATACTGAAGGAGTTTTAGGCAGTGAAAATCGACAGGTTTTCCCGTACCATCATCATATATCAATATGGGAAAGACTTCTTCATCCATCATTTTCTTCAAAACTTCGGTCATCCTAATAAGCTCATGGAAGCTCAGCTTATTGGCAGGTGTAGACTCATAGATTTCAGAACGAAAACATATTTCCCGGCATAAAACAGGTGAAAACCCTTTTAGTCTGTCAAGAAGGAAGGATTCAACCTTTCTTCCACATTGTGGAGCGGCTTTCAATAAAGCATCCAATGTATCATCTAAAGTAGGATCAAGCTTGTCTTGAGCGGGGGGGAGCACATAAGCCCTAGCCGGAAGCAGCTCACGGACTCGATTTACCTTGTTATCGACATGCTTCATGGCATCAATAATAAAATTGTCTTTATTTAAAATAATAATATTACTGTGACGTCCCATGATTTCTATAATCAGTCTTTTCATGCTGCGATCGCCTAAATCATCGGCAACCTCGGCTTCAATTGTAACTATACGTTCAAATTCACTTGCCGTAATGCCTTTTATTATTCCCCCGGAAAAATGCTTCCGAAGCAGCATACAAAAGACCGGAGGTGTATCCGGATTCTCAAATTGTCTGTCAGTCAGATGGATTCTGGCCGATGCTGCATTACATGAAAGAAGTAGCCTGTAATTCTTACCTGTAGCACGAATTTGTATTACTATAGCATCTCGGCCGATTTGATGTATTTTTCCTATCCGGCCGCCTATGAGGATACTATTAAGTTCTTCAGATATTTTATTTGTTAATATGCCATCAAAGGGCATTTTAATCACCTCGATTATTACAGAATGTTTAAAATTATTTTACAAATATTTGTCGTAGTGATATAATGACACCTAGAAAATTAAGGATACTAATAAGGGAGGATTCTACAGTGTTATTAAGCAAAAACTTTGTAAAAATAAGTGTTTTGATTGTATCTATTCTTCTGTTTTTAGTTATCAATCTATCTTTGTTCAGATGATATTTACTTCAAGTAACTTTTTCCGGATAATTTAACCTTTTATAGGGGGTGTAATCTTGCGTCAAAGCTATGGTAAGCCAAAACCCGTTGCCGCCACCATGAATCGTCTCCCGTTAGTCCTTCTTCTGTTGGCGGTTGCTCTTTTCATTGCAGCCGATTTACTTCTTGGATTTGACTTTAACTGGGTAGACTATGCAATAGTTATTATTATAGCTCTATTTGGACTAAAAGGCTACATAAAAGGATTAGTAAATACTGTTTTCAGTCTCGCAGGTTATTTAATCGGAATGCTTGCAGCGTATTTGCTATCTCCGAAGATTACCCTGCTAGCAATGCAAAAAACCGCGCTGGGGCACACTATTACAAATAAATTAAACGAGGTAATTCCTGCTGTTTCTTCTATAGGGAGCCTAAATGTTTCTGGGATACAATCTGAGTCTGCATTGAGCGTAATAGAAAAAATACCAGAGCTGGAAAAGGCAATTTCAGAGAATGCTATGCTGAAACAGATAATTTCAGTTACCAATACAGCGGTTGAAACAGGAAATATGTACTCCGAAACTATTGTAACTGTTAATGATCTGATAGTGTTTACCATTTTGAAGGTTATTGTATTTATTATTTTGTTTATTCTGATAAAATTGCTAATTGTACTAATCGGTAAGCTTTTAACCAGAGTATTAAGCGGTAGCTCAATATTAGGAACAGCAAACCGGACTGCAGGTATGGCAGTAGGCTTTGCAGTGGGAATACTTATCTGTTATGTGATCTTTGTTATTGCTATACCCATCTTGGGCTCAATACATATTATCAAGGTTCCCGAAACATATACAAATTCAATAGCATTGTCTTGGTTTAATGAGCTTATTATGCTGATAAATAAATGATGAAAAACCAGGGG
>CAYMLJ010000243.1:0-2599 GCA_964391395.1 uncultured Ruminiclostridium sp.
ATCGAGTAATTTGTAGCAAGAGCATCTATTAAATATTCAGCTACCATCATATCAAAAAGTTTGCATTTAATATCTGTACCATAGCATAGTGCCCATGTATAGAGCTCCTTAATATTATGGCTGATTAAGACCAAATCTTTATCCGAGAAAATGGGTTTTAAAGCCTTACATAATAGCTCCTCATCCACCCTTTGGGTATTCACAAAGTAATATCTATCCTTAGTTCCGATACCCAGAACCTCTATTGTACCTCCCACTTTATCGGACTTTGTAATTATGGGGAGTAAAGCCATATAGCTTTTATCAGAAAGCTTCTTTAAAGCCTTATCTAATTCTTCAATGTTATTTAGCTCCTCGCAACAAACAGATTCAAGCTCATGATTTTCCTCCGATAAAATATTTTCTTCAAGCCCCATTTTTTTAATAAATGAGTTAAACTCCAAATCCTTAAATATAGCCAGAAGCTCTTCCTTGTTAAATTCTTTTCGTTTAAAGCCGGATATATCTGATAGCCCGTCTTTTTCCCGAACAATAGTACCTAAATCCCGACTCAGGTATGCTAAATCCCTGCAATTCTCTAAATTCTCCTTAAGCTTTGCCCTTGTTATTGAAGAAAGGTTCTCATATAGCTTGTCTATGGAACCAAACTCCTTAATAAGCTCAACAGCTGTTTTCTCGCCTACTCCTTTTACTCCGGGAATATTATCAGAGGAGTCTCCCATAAGAGCCTTTACTTCAATTAAATCCGCCGGTGTAACACCGTATTTATCAACTATTTCCGCTGGTGTATATCTGTTTGTTGTGGTCTGCCCTTTTGAAGTGCTGGGGATTATAACAGTTACTTTATCACTTGCCAGTTGAAGCGCATCTCTGTCTCCGGTTAGTATTGATACGTCCAATCCTTCATTCTCCGCAGTTTTTGAATATATTCCGATAAGGTCGTCGGCCTCTAAGCCCTCATGTTCTGTCACGGCTATGTTCATGGCTACCAAAACCTGTTTGACAATGGGCAATTGAGCGGCAAGCTCATCGGGCATCCCTTTTCTATTTGCCTTATACCCTTCGTACATATTGTGGCGAAAGGTTTTACCCTTAAGATCAAAGGCTATTGCCAGGTAATCTGGATTCTCTTCTTCAAGATATTTATTCAATATATTAAAAAAGCCATAAATTGCATTGGTAGGTGTACCATCGGCTTTTGTCAGCATTCTTGGCCCCTTTATGGCAAAAAATGCTCTGTTTAATATGCTGTTTCCGTCAACTATCAATAATTTATTGCTCATTGTTCTCTATTCCTCCCGGGGTCTGATTAAGCTTGTACGTGTTTCTCTTCTTATTGTATAATAAGGAAGTGTTTTAATCCAATAATGATTGAAAAAGGGATATAATAAATACTGTAATTTTACCTTCGGGAGTTTTATATGAAAGAATTTTTCAAAAAGTTTCGATTAGGTTTGGCTGTTATAATAACCAAGCTTACTGTATTTGGGCTAAGAATGGTCGGCAGAGGCGGAACAAGCCTGCCCGGAAAAATTGCCCTAAAAATTTGCCCCGATCTTTTTAACAAGCTGTCAGATAAATTCAGAATTATTATGGTAACCGGAACAAACGGTAAAACCACCACTTCCCGAATCATTGCGGGCATGCTGGAAAAGGCCGGATTACAGTATATTTCAAATAAATCGGGGGCTAATCTTGCTAGTGGTATAGCCACCACCTTAATTAGTGCACTTTCTCTTTCCGGTAATTCCATTGTAAGAACCGCTCTTTTAGAAACAGACGAGGCAGCCTTCAGAACCATAGCTCCAAAGTTAAAGCCGGAGATTGTCATTGTTACGAATTTTTTTAGGGATCAACTGGATCGTTTTGGTGAGCTGTATACAACATTGAATAGTGTTAGAGAAGGAATTTTAGGCTCCCCCGAGTCCAAGCTGATACTTAACGCCGATGATTCTCTTTGCGCCTCCCTTGGCCAAAACTCTTCAAATCCTGTTACTTATTTTGGCTTGGGTCATAAGGTTTATCCTGAGGATTATCTAATTGCTAACGCTGATGCAGCTTTCTGTATCAACTGTAAATCACGTTATGAATATTTGTCTAACTCTTTCGGTCACTTGGGACATTTCAAGTGTCCAAATTGCGGGTACGAAAGGCCCTCTGCACAAATTGAATGCACTCAGGTGCTTGAATATGACAATTTAAGCTCTACAATAGAGATCCAAATGCCTACTGAGAAAATTGCAGTGAAGCTTGCCCTTCCCGGGCTTTACAACATCTATAATGCCCTTGCAGGTGCTGCTGTAGGTCATATGCTTGAGCTTAAGGAGGAAGACCTCATCTATGTTCTTGAAGGCTTTGAATGCGGTTTCGGCAGGATGGAATCCCTTTCGGTTAACGGCCGGGAGCTTAAGATGATACTGGTGAAGAATCCAACCGGCTTCAATCAAGTTTTAAAATATCTGCTCACCCAAAAAGATAAATGCGTAATTGGTTTTGCAATAAATGACAAGTTGGCTGACGGTACCGACATTTCATGGTTGTGGGACGTAGATTTTGAAATTTTATCCTTTATGCAAAGCAAGGTTCGAAGATTCTTTGT
>CAYMLJ010000244.1:0-2593 GCA_964391395.1 uncultured Ruminiclostridium sp.
CGGTAGATTTGCTCTAAAAGAATGATTCTTGCGAGCTGGTGTGGAAAGGTTAACTTTGACATGCAAAAATTGAAATCTGCCTCCCTTAATATTGATTGGTCAAGTCCGGTAGAACTGCCTATAATAAAAGCTAAATCACTCTTTCCGCCAAGCATAAAATTGTGTATTTGTTCTGAAAAACCTACTGAATCCAATTCTTTTCCATCAAGGTCCAAAGCTATAACAGTGCTATTTTTTCCGATTGCCTTTTTGATTCGTTCAGCTTCCTTCTGCCTTATCTTTTCCTCCTGTGCAGGGCTTGCTGTTTCCGGAGATTTTTCCTCATCCACCTCAATGACTTTTGTATTGCAAAAACGAGAAAGACGCTTTAAGTATTCCTTTTGAGCGTCTTTTAAATATGATTCTTTCATTTTTCCTACACAGATAATCCTTATAGTCATTTCAGGCCTCTAATCAATCATATATACATAACATTGCTGGCTCTATCCCTTAAGGCAACCTCCAGATATATATCCTTTTGAGGGTTTATCTGCATGTCCATTAGGGCGTTACATACTGTTTGGTATGCAAGCTCCGGAAAATTATTTTCCTTACTCAGATGTCCCAATAAAAACCTCTTCGTGCCACTCTTTGCAAGATGAGCCACAACTTTTCCTGCAATATCATTACAAAGGTGACCTTTGTCTCCCAGAATTCTTTGCTTCAAGGGCCATGGATATCTGCCTGTTCTTAGCATTTCAACATCATGATTTGACTCCAACAGAATCATTTCGCTTTTTTCCATGTTAGATAAAAGCTCATTATCCATATGACCAATATCAGTGGCTATTGTTAGTTTTTTATCGTCTATGAAAATATTATATCCGACGGGGCAAACCGCATCGTGAGGTATCGGGAAAGGCTTCACCGTAATGTCGCCTAGGGTGATTAAGCTCCCCAATTCAATATAGCGGATAAACTCTGTCTTAATTTTACCCAGATCCGAACGCATAGCCATCCATGTATTAGGGTTTGCGTATATAGGAATATTATGGCGTCTGGACAAAATCCCTGCTCCACTGATATGGTCACTGTGCTCATGGGTTATAAATATACCTGCTATTTTGTCAAAAGATTCTCCGATATCGGCTAAAGCCGCTTCAATGCGTCTGCCGCTTACACCTGCATCAATAAGAATGGCCGTGTCATTATTAGAAACAAATATACAGTTCCCGCTTGAACCGCTAAATAGGCTGCATACTTTAATCATTTCGCTCTCCGATTAACTCTGGTTGTCACTTATTCTTTTAATATCTGCTCCAAGTTTGCTAAATTTTTCGACTATATTTTCATAGCCGCGATCAAGGTAATGAACATTGCTGAGCTCGGTTTCACCTTCTGCAATAAGCGCTGCGATAACACAAGCAGCTCCGGCTCTTAAATCAAGCGCCTTAATAGGTGCTCCGGAGAGTTTCGATCCTCCCTCAATAACCGCCATTCTGCCTTCTACGCGGATATTGGCACCCATTCTTTTTAATTCTTCAATATATTGAAAACGATTCTCAAATATACCCTCGGTGATGGTACTGATACCCTCTGCCCGCAAAAGCAAAATAGCGGCAGGGGGCTGTAAATCAGTGGGGAATCCGGGGTATGGAAGTGTCTTGATATTGACCTTTGAAAGCCGATCCTTGACATATATCCGTATACTGTCATCAAATTCTTCAACCCTGACATTCATCTCAATGAGCTTTGCCGTCAAGGATTCCATGTGTTTGGGAATAACATTCTTAACAAGGACATCCCCTTTTGTTGCGGCGGCGGCAATCATAAAGGTTCCTGCTTCAATTTGGTCAGGTATTATACTATGGACTACATTTCCTCTAAGGGATTTAACTCCTCGTACGCGAATGATATCGGTGCCCGCCCCTTTTATATCAGCGCCCATGGCATTTAAGAAGTTGGCGATATCAACTATATGAGGCTCTTTTGCCGCATTTTCTATTGTAGTAAGGCCTTCTGCCTTAACAGCCGCCATCATAATATTTATAGTGGCACCTACACTTACTACATCAAGATAAATAGATGAACCGATAAGCTTATTGGCGGTAAGCTTAATATATCCGTGTTCAATTTCGACTTTTGCCCCGAGAGATTCAAAACCCTTTATGTGCTGATCGATAGGACGAACTCCGAGATTACACCCGCCCGGAAAGGTAACAACCGCCCTTTTAAAACGGCCGAGTAATGCTCCCATAAGATAGTACGACCCTCTCAGCCTATGCATATCCGGGTTTGTCGCCATATAGGAGTTAACTTTCCTGGTATCTATTTTAATGGTGTTTCTATCAATATTCTCAAACCGGGCTCCAAGTGATTCCATAATTCCTTTTAGGATGGAAATATCTAAAATGTCCGGTACATTTTCTATAGTACATACATCGCTAAGTAGCAAAGCAGCCGGTAAGACCCCTAATGCAGCGTTTTTTGCGCCGCTTATTGTGACCTCACCCTTTAATCGTTTTTTGCCGCGGATAATCAGTTTATCCACTCGTACACCAACCTTCCGGTCTTTTTCATTTGATTACTCAAATTAATATTATAACATATGCCC
>CAYMLJ010000245.1:0-2579 GCA_964391395.1 uncultured Ruminiclostridium sp.
TTAAGAAAGAAATAAACTATGTTATAGATAGTACGACCTTTGACAACAGAGTCCTCATGGTTTACGGCATGCATACCAAGACCCAGAGATATACCTATGGGAATGGTGTTATTGGCTTGGATTCATGGAATGACATGGCCGAAGCCTGGGAAAGTATCAATCAGAAGAAACATGATGAACAGCTATACTATGTAAAGGACTTTAGAGGAAGTGTTCTAGCTCTTACAGACTACAAATGCAAGATAACTACCACCTATGATTACAATGCTTTTGGCACTCCAATAGAAAAGAACCATGTAAATGACCAAGGCATCAGAAGCAATATTTACCACTATGCAGGTTATATCTATGATTACACAACCAGCTTATACTTCGTAAATGCAAGATACTATATGCCCGAAACAGGCCGATTTATGGCAGAGGATGCATTCAAGGGAGATGGGTTAAACAGGTATGTCTATGTAAGGAATAACCCGCTGATATTCATCGATCCTATGGGATTGTGCGGGGAAGGGGTAGATAACGGAGGTAATCCAGACCTTTATGGGTATGGTTACATCACCTATAAAGGTAAAAATATACCTATTTATGTTCCAGGATATGTTAATGGTTCGAACAGTAATATATTTGAAAAGGATTGGGTTACTGTGGATATTATGACGGGAGCACATGTAGATGCAATTTCAGCCGCTTTTGTAGCCGCATCTGGTGTCGAATTAGAGGATAGTACAGCAATATTATATTCAAATAAGCATAAAGAATTTTGGCTAAATGGAAGTGGTAAGGCGACTAACACTCTTTTTAGTATAGATGAAGGTGAACATGCAGTATTTGCCGCACGTGTAGCAATAATTAATACATTAAATAATTTTTTTACAAGTCTAAATGATTATTCTTATACTTGCTCCGTTCATATTCAAACAAAAGGCAATCAGTCTAGAGCCATTGTTCAAATAGGCATAAGTAATAATCCTCTAATGAATAATGCGGGTGAATCTTATTATTATGCAGATTCAATGGATATGCCTACAAAAACGCATCAAGAGATTGAAGTTAGGAAACTAATGACGGAGCTTGGAATGAAACCTGGGTTGCTGAAAAATTACAATTTAAAGGTAAGTGTAGATGCTCAACATAAAGCAGATGATAAAATTGGTTATATATCAGTTAATAACGGATCTTTAGCATTTACATCAAAGGTATATGAAAATGATAAAATGGAAATTGTTGAGCAAAAAGGATTTCATGTTTTTAGATGGGGAGATGAGACAATAAAAGATATGAGTCAATTATTCTATCAACATGGGACACTTTCGACAGGAGAAAATAAAATAGTAAAGGAATCACTGCCAAAAGATGTTACGATAACATTAAAATAATATATAGTTCACACCATGTGTATCCAATAAATTTATAGGTAATTGCGAAACTCTTGAAAAAAAGAGAACCATATATGCCAAATTTTAGTAAAGCTGCGAACGCAGACGCAGCAGTGAACATTGAAAAGTGAATAACGACAAACAAAAGTTGTGGATAACTATCCCAACTCAGCATGAATGCATGTAGAAATAAGCCCATATTAAAGGAGCATGCAGAAGTCCGTATAACGTATTTTGATACTGCTATGCTGAAATCAACGGTTTGAGGCTTCGTATGTATTTATGTTGGTGTATGCTATCAGCAAGAAGCACAGTAACAAGCTGAGTAATGCCTGCTAAATACAAATCTGCTTCCGAGGTAAGAGCATTTCTTGTTTTTCGCCCTGCGACGCAGAAACTGTCTTTAAAGTGGTTGATGGATTTCTCTACGGTTACACGTATTTTGTAGGTATTGTCCCATTCATCAGTTCCACGAACAGTTCCTGGAAAGGTACGAAGATTTTTTTCTGGATAAACATAAAACATACGGCCGCAGGGGGAATCGGTACAAGGATTTTTGCAAGAAGTGCGGCGTCTTGATTTTCCATCCTCACATTGCTTCCAAGACATCTTTGGGCAGACGAACTTGAATGTTGGCATACCACATCGAAGATGCGATTTGCTTGTTTCAGGCTTCATTGGAAGTGTAAAATCGTTCGGACAGCATGGCACTCCGTCTTCATTAATCGAGCAATCTGGATATTTCAAATTATGAGCGGAATTAAACGGGATAAAGGCTTTGTTAAAACCAAGACCATCTTTGTCAAGCAGCTCATTGTATATATCGATGGAATCAAATGCGGAATCACCAAGAAATACGGATGGTTTTATCAAAGGGTGTTTATCAAAAAAAGCCTTTAGATTTGGCAGAAGTGCCTTAGAATCTGCTAACGATTTATCTTCATCCGGAGAATCATTTTTCTTGGAGACTTGGATTTCGGGATGCTCAAGGTAGTAATTTTCATCGTACAAATTAAGATCCCGAACAATGCCCAGTCCGTTTGTAATCATGCCGAATTTGTAGGAATAGCAGAAGTGACCATTAATATACATTTGCTTGATGGCAGGGTTAGCTTCGGCGTGAGTTGGCATCGAACCATATGCTACTTTATACGGATCATAGGAATCATCAAGACCTTTTGCGGCTTTCCATGTCTTCAA
>CAYMLJ010000246.1:0-2568 GCA_964391395.1 uncultured Ruminiclostridium sp.
CTTCACCGGCACCCACAATATTGTGAACCTCGTCAATTACTAAGATTACATTTTTCTGTGCCTTTGCTTCGTCGATTATAGCCTTCATTCTGGCCTCAAATTGACCCCTAAACTGTGTTCCTGCTACGATAGCAGCAAGGTCAAGAAGATAAATCTCTTTATCCAATAGCTTGACAGGCACCTTGTTTTCAACTATGCGCAAGGCTAAACCTTCAGCTATAGCTGTTTTACCGACTCCAGGTTCCCCCAGAAGAACGGGATTATTTTTCGTTCTGCGGTTGAGAATCTGCACTACTCGTTCTATTTCTTTTTCTCTTCCTATAACACAGTCAATTTCTCCCGATAAAGCTTTCTCATTAAGGTTAGTTCCGAAGGCATTAAGGTTTTTCCTCGGAGACCTACCCTGAGGTCTGGGCTCAGAATTCTTTGTTTGCTTCTGAGAAGGTTTTTCTGTACCTTCTTTTCCTTCCTCCGCAGACGGACCGAATTTTGAGAAAGCGCTATTAATAAAACGTAACATAGAATTACCGTCATTTTCCCCATCGCTATCTTCGGCAGGTATTTGTTCATCGCCATTCTCTGGAATACTCTGTATAAAATCATCCATATTCATTGTTCCAAAAATATCGGTCATCTGGTTGTTCAGATTCTCAATATCCTCCTGAGTCATACCTGATTGGGCAATCATTTGCTGCAATGGCGCTAAACCTTGCTTTTGTGCACAGGACATACAAAGACCCATGGGCTCGGCCTTTCCATCTATAACACGTGTAATAAATACAACCGCAACATTTTCTTTACAAACTGAACATTTCATCATTTTTCTTAAATCAACTCCTTTGCTCGATAGCATTTTAATCATGCTTAGGCTTGATTATACCTAATATATATATTATATCACAGGATAGGTACTTGAACAATAATACAGTTTGTCCTTCCCTTACCTTTAATATCTAATTTATAGTATTCTTAAAAATCTGCTGGTTAAACTTATAATGTAATGCACTAAAATACGTGACTCGGCTTCCTGAGGACTGGATTTCGCCGTAAGCATCACCGGCTCCACCGGGCACACAACAAGAATCAAAAACCCGGCTGAGCCGGGCAATTGTCGCTGGTATTACTCATATTCTTTTCATAACGGTAATGGCATTGCCCACGCTGTTAAACTCCATACAATCACATAATTCATTCACTATAAACAACCCTCTTCCCGACTCGTCCATACTGGCCGGATTACAATCTAATAAATTGTCCAGGGGAAGGTGCTTTGTTTTTACAGGTTTAAAACCAGAGCCTTGATCCTTAACAGTTATCCCAAGAACTCTACTGTCTTCCTTAAGCCATATTTCCACACGAATTTTCTTGCTTTCATCGCACACATTCCCATGCTTTATAGAATTTTGCAGTAATTCACACAAAATAACCTTTATATCAAAGCATTTTTCCGAATCAAGCAAAAACTTAACCTGAAGCATATCTAAAATGCTTCTGACCTCATTACATACTAAATATGCATCGGTTGCAATATCTTTGCTATAGATTTTTGTGTCCTGTCTATAATCCACATGCATAACTATTGTTAACCTCCATGCAAATGAATAAAATATATCGTTTAGTTTTATCAACTATAACATATATACCCTGTTTTACTTCTTTAAAATCATTCTGAATTTTTCCAGTGTCTTTTTTTCTAAACGGGAAATATACATTTGCGAAACATGAAAATAATTTGCGATCTCTTTCTGCGTATTATTCTCAAAGAAGCGTAGTCTTATGAATTGCTTTTCTGTATCATCGAAATTGTGCATAGCCTTTTCTAGAAAATCACGATTATTTATCTTTTCGAAAGTATCATCCTCTTCTCCTACTGTTTCGTGAAGCTCAAGATTGTCTTCATCAAATACAGACTGGTCAAAGGACTGTATATTGTAAACATTCCATGATT
This sequence comes from uncultured Ruminiclostridium sp., assembly GCA_964391395.1. Taxonomy (GTDB): domain Bacteria; phylum Bacillota; class Clostridia; order DSM-8532; family DSM-8532; genus DTU059. The sequence continues at coordinate 1,949 of CAYMLJ010000246.1, forward strand.
CTATAATTTCAAGTATTGTCTCCTCTTTAATATTAAGATACTCGGCTATTTCATCTACTCTGGGAGCTCTTTTATGCTTCTGCATCAGAAACTCTCTGGCTTGATTAACCTTTTGATAAACCTCATATATTCGCCTGGGTATGCGAATAACCGAAGCTTTATCTCTGAAATAGCGCTTAATTTCGCCAATAATTGTGGGTGTAGCAAAGCTGACAAATTTGACTTCTTCGGAAGTGTTAAACCTTTCAACAGCATTAATAAGAGCAACACACGCCACCTGATAGATGTCGTCACAGTCAACTCCACGGTTTGTAAATTTCTTTGAAATGATGTCAGCAAGATACATAAACCTTGATACTATTTGATTGCGAATCTCAACATCCCTGTTTATGTAATACAATTCAAACATTTCTTTTTCGGACATTTCTTCAGTCCTTATTGCCTCTGCCTTCCTGCTCATTTTAAACTGCCTTTCCGAGCTTTTTAACCATTGTAATTACAGTATTGCCTTGCTTTTCAATCTCAATCTCGTCCATAAGAGAGCTTATAATGGCCAAAGCAAATTTATCCTCGTCGCTATTAAACAGTTCAGGAATACTCTGATCCGGGATTTTAAATGT
>CAYMLJ010000247.1:0-2561 GCA_964391395.1 uncultured Ruminiclostridium sp.
CTTTATGTTTGCAGTTAAAATAGTAAAACTGTTTCCATGAAGGGCATATTTTAATGTGGCTCTTGTTTTTTCTACAATTAAAGGCAAAAGTATGATATATTTATTATGTTAAGGGATACAAATATTTGAAATAAAAGCCATGCATAATATGCGGGGAAGTCAAAATGAAAAAAGGTATATTTTTAACTGTACTTATTGTATTAATAATATTATTTGCCGGATGTTCTGAAGAAGTAAATAAGCCTGAAGAGCCCGAAAACACTATTTCGGGGATTGAGAATAATACGGGTATGCCTATCGATACCCCAAGACCTTCTAATAATATCCCAGCTTCGCCATCCGCAATACCTTCTAATGCACCCGAAACAAAAATAATAGAGTTTTATGATGAAGGACTTGAAATTATTGTCCGTAATATAATAAACAAGCCCGAAGGGGATATATTCGAAAATGAATTAGATGGTATAACAGAGATATTTGCTATGGGTGATTATATAACCCCCGAAAAGAACTATTCAACGGTAAGCTACCCCCCGGATCCACGTACTTATAAAGTAAACGGTTCAATTAAGTCGCTTAAGGATATTAAATATTTTAAAAACCTTAAGCATCTTACACTTGTGTATCAGAATATAAAGGATTTCACGCCTATATCCGAATTAAAAGACCTTGAAAGCCTTAACATATCTGATAATAAAATCAGCGATCTTGCTTTTTTAAAAGGAATGAAAAAACTGAAATCGCTGAATGTCAGTAACAATAAACTTACCGGGATATCTCAAGTAGCATCACTATCAAATCTTAGAGAACTTGATATAAGCTATAACAAAATCAATGATATTAAAGGTTTTGAGAAGCTTACCAACCTAAAGATGCTTCTTTCAGATCAATACTGGACTGATGATACCTCCCGTATTAGAGACATTTCCCCCCTGAAAGACATGAAAAAACTGGAGACTCTCTCTTTAGAGGCAAACAGAATAGCCGATTTTATGCCTATTTCTGGATTAGATATAATCAAGGAATTGAATCTGTGTCAGAACGGTCTTAATAATATCGAGGCGTTAAGCAGTCTTATAAATATGGAAAGCCTTGATTTGAGTTGGAATGATATAAATGATATCCGACCATTGACCGGCATGAAAAAGCTAAAGAAACTTAAAATAGACTATGATATGGTGGCGAACAAAGCACTTTTAAGACAGCTCCCTGAGCTTACCGATGTAAATTTTGAATGGAATAAGATACCTTATCCTTATACAATCGGAATTGAATTTGCACAGGAGGGAATAGATCCTGGTAACCATTCCAACCAATCCCCAGTTGGTTTTGATGGTTCGTATTTGTACCTCTTAGATATTACATATGGCGATTTACCACACCCGAGACTGGTCAAAGTAGATTTGGAGACCGGAGAATACCAAAATATGAGTGGTCAGATTACAGAGCAGATGAATCTGGTTTCAGGCGCTTCTACAGGTGGCTGGATTAATGAAGAAGTATCCTCGCTGAATATTTATAAGGGAAAGCTTTATTACTATGGTATAGGTCATAATAATGATGAGGCCGATGTTCTGGAGATGGGTTATTACCCCGGTGGTGATGTGATAGGTTTTGCAAGAATGAATCTAGATGGCAGTGAAAGAGAAATTATCACAACAGAGCATTGCAGGTACATTAATATTAAAAATGATAAGATTTATTATCTTAACGAGAATAGTGTGCCGTCACGAATGGAGCTTGACGGAAGCAATCCGGAGGTTCTTATAAGTCAGCCATGCAAATTTTTATACGCAACCGACAATAAGCTGTTTTACTGCTACATCGGAGCAGAGACCGGACTTATGGCTAAATCATTGGATAATCTAACCGACCAAGTAATAATTAATGAAGAGGTTAATTCACCGATAGTATTAAAGGATGCGATATACTATTTAAACAATAAGGGCAATATATGCAAATACGAATACAATACCGGTTTTATACAAGTTATTAAAGAATGTAATGCATACTGCTTGAATATGAATTATCGTTATATATTCTACGCAGATGATAGTAATATCTTTCGTATGGATTTTGACGGCAATAATGCATGCATCATTAGTGCGAACGGGTCCAGTGATCTTTTCGTTGTAGGGGATTATTTATTCTATTACTTTGGCGGCGGCCTGACAAAAATAAAGTATGATGGCAGCGAATATACCGAGTATTATGAGTATTATTAAGCTCTTTCGATTCAATAATAACATTTATCCTTTAATTATGGTATAATGTAAAGGATAGCTGTAAATCGAGGTCCATTACTACGTTTTATATGCACTAAGATGGAGCGGTTTTTGATGGATTCCAAAGTTAATATTTTCTTAGGAAACAATTTAAATCATCTATAAAAACACATCGATATTTTACAGAAAATGAATCGTGCTCAAAACACGTTTTTTGCTATGTTAATTCATTATTAGCTTTTTAAAGGTTGTTTAAAATTATAACGAGAATAAAGATTTCCCCCATCTCATAGGTGGCGGGTAGGGATTATTATCTCAGGCGGGGGCATATCCCCC
>CAYMLJ010000248.1:0-2557 GCA_964391395.1 uncultured Ruminiclostridium sp.
AGACGCCAGGAATTTAGCTCCTTGCAAGCCTCATTAATGACTAAAATTTCGGCATGAGCCAGAGCGTTGTTATTATTTTCTCTTAAATTGTGAGCCCGGGCTATTATATCGCCTTTATAGACTATAATCGCGCCCACCGGTACTTCACCTAGATCATATGCTTTCTGCGCTTCTATTATAGCCTGTTCCATGTATGGGTTTTTCATAATTAAAAATTTTCCTTTAATTTAATATCGCTATTCAGTCCTCCTGAACAAAGTGAAGAATCTTTTTGTATAGCGTGAAGGACTTTTCGTTATGCTCAGAGTGACAGGTTTTACGTTCACAGTGACCAATACCTAAAAATATTTCCATAGTAATTCTATCATATCTTTCCCTTGTTGCAGGCGTTCCGGCAAAAATCCAAGGAAATCTCGCATGAGTATTTATATAATATCATAAACTTTATCATGGATAGACGAAATTATGGCGCGTATCGCCGTTATTCAAAAAAAGCTGGTATAAATAAAGAAAAAGAGCACAGTGGATTATTCAGGGAAAGAATACCTTTAACCCCACAGAATATCTTCCTGCTTATCTTGCCCCTTTTATTAATGCTGATTCTGGTTCCGCCTCCTAAGAATGCGGAGGCAGAAAAATCGGTAGCTAATGTTGAAACAAATGCTGAACCAATTTCTATAGTTGTATTTAATAACAACGATTCAGTTATTGATAAGGCTGAATTGGAAGAATATTTAATAGGTGTAGTAGCAGCTGAAATGCCATATAGCTTTAGCGAAGAGGCGCTGAAAGCCCAGGCTGTCGCAGCAAGAACCTTTGCAGTAAGCCGTGCCCGGGGCCTTTACGGTTCTTTTTCGGAGCATTTTGGGGCTGATGTCTGTACAGACTCAAGCCATTGTCAAAGTTGGATTTCCATGGATGAATTCTTAGAAAGTCGAGGTGATGAAGCAGCTTGGCAAAGAATTTCCGAAGCTGTGGAAAATACTAACAACATGGTTATGACCTATGCCGGTGAGTTAATTAATCCTCTTTATCATTCCAACAGCGGAGGTGCCACAGAGAATATTGAGGCTGTTTGGTCAAGATTAGGAGAGGTTCCGTATTTAAAAAGCGTTTATAGTCCTGATGAGAGTACGTATAACGAGTTTGAAAATAGTACAGTTTTTACATGGGATGAAATAAAAAACAAGGTAAAGAATAAGTATCCCAAAGTCGAATTTAAAAACGATCCGGCTCAGGATTTAGAGATTATTTCGTATAATCATAGCGGCAGAATAGAAAAAATAAGGCTCGGTTCGGTAGAAATGACAGGTACAGAATTAAGAGAATTATTACAATTGCGTTCTACAAATCTTGAATTCAATTTTCCGGATGAGAAAAGTGTGGAAATAACTTCAAAAGGCTTTGGCCATGGGGTGGGAATGAGCCAATGCGGCGCAGATGCGCTGGGAAAAAAGGGCTATACATACATAGAAATTTTGGAGTTTTATTATACAGGTATATCGGTGGAAGAATTAAGGTATTAAAGTATAAAACCACTTCCGTTGGCAATAATACAAAACGGAGGTGGATATTGTGAACAACAAGGGAAAATTTAAAGACGAATTACCTAGTGAAAACAAATTTAAATCTTTTTTTAAGGAAAGTGGCTTTTATATTGCAATCGTAGTCGGATTATGTGCTCTGGCTGCAGGTGCGGTTTATTTCTCAACAAATCAAATACTTAGTGATCCTGACCCTGAGCCTTACCAGGCAAAGGAAAACGCACCGCCGGATGATTATGGGCTAGATATATTGCAGTATGAAAATCCTTTTGACGAAAAAGGGGATCAAAGCTCCATAGTTGATGAAGGAACCGACTTCTTTGAGGATGATCCTCTTATTGGTATGAATGATGTGGATGCACCTAAGGACAATGAAACAATTGAAGATGTGGAAGATGCTCCGGATACAAATGTAACCGATATGAAGAGTGGTCCGAAGGAAGAAGATGCCTCTGTAACCACAACAGGCGGGGCCGAAGCCATAGCCGATGACGATTCGGCAACCGAAGATGTGATTTTGGCTATAGTTAGGCCGGCTTTCAGCACTCCGGTAGCAGGAAAAATACAGACCGAGTATTCTATGGATAAGCTTATTTTTTCACCGACCTTTAATGAATGGCGTACTCATAGCGGTGTAGACGTTACAGCACCTCGCGGTGAGGTTGTCCGCTCTGTCGGTAACGGTACTGTTATGGAAATTAAGAATGATCCCAGATATGGCTTCACAATTGTAATAGACCATAAAAACGGCTATAAATCTGTATATTCAAATCTTGTCAGCGACCAAACAATACAAATCGGGCAAGAAATAAAACTCGGAGACCCTATCGGTGCTATCGGGGCAACCGCTATCTTTGAAAGTGCAGAGCCTACTCATCTTCATTTTGAACTTTACAAAGAGAATAAACTGGTAGACCCCGTTGCATATATAGATTTCGCAAATAAATAGATACTGCGGGTAGGTTCTGCTAGAACTATGAAAGGGAGCTGTCTCAAAATACGGAATGTGTCAT
>CAYMLJ010000249.1:0-2543 GCA_964391395.1 uncultured Ruminiclostridium sp.
TACGCTGCAAGAGCTCTTCCTCTGTTGAGATATCTGCATTGCTTCGTACCAATACATCATTTTTTTCTGAAAAATATGGAACAAAGTACAAGTATTCAGCTCTTTCAGGCGTATTTACAGTATTTACGCTCATATGAAGTAACCCCTCGGCCATCATAGATGAAATCCTTACACGAGGCAGTATTTCTATTTTATAGTCAATATTCATTCTTCTGAATAATTCTTCGACTACATCCTTATTAATACCGTGATCATGGCTTTCGTGATAAAGATAACCACTGTTAAAAATGCCGACAATTATTGACTTGCCTATATCATCAATTAAAAATCTATCGTGAGTGTCCTGATTGTTAATTGTTGATTGATTAATATCATCATTACGTGGAACAAAAGCTCGATCGAGCAAATACACCCCCGCAAAAATGGAAACAAGAATTAATATTATTAAAAGGGCAATAATTACTTTTTTCATTTATTATAGCCCCTCTCTCCTATTGTCGTATTGGCAATGTAAAGCTAATAACGGTGCCTTCATATTCGACACTATTTATATTAACTTCCCCGCCATGCTTATTGATAATTTTCTTTACAGTGGCTAATCCGATACCCGATCCCTCATATTCATTTTGAGTGTGCATTCTCTGAAAAATACCAAAAAGCTTTGAAGCATATCTCATATCAAAGCCTACACCATTATCTCTGACTGAAAAACGATATTCGTTACCATCTTCTTCACACTCAACAGTTATAATTGCTTTTTCCTTTTGGCGGGTGAATTTAATAGAATTAGATAAAATATTATTTACAACTTGTTTTAATAAAATAGAATCTCCACTCACAATAGGAAGAACTCCTTTTATTACGAATTCTATCTCTCTGCTCTTAACCGAAGTTATTAATTCCGCATAGGTCTGCCTAAATAATTGGTCAGTATCAACAATTGACAATTCGGGAAGAGCCTTTGCAGTCATTGAATATAGCAATAGCTTATTAATAAGGCTGAACATGTTCTCACAAGTACTGCGAATATCAGTAATCATTTTTATTACTTCTGTATTTAGCTCATTGGAGTAATCTTCAAGAATATATTTTGCGCAGTAATCTATAGATCTTAAGGGTGATTTAAGGTCATGGGATACAGTGAATGAAAAGGCCTCCAATTCTTTCATAGCATCACTTAATTGAATGGTTCTCTCCTCAACTTTTTCTTCCAACTCCTCATTCATCTTCATAATCTGTTGGGTTTTTTCGTCAAGAGCTTTCTTTGTGTTGAATTTATCAATAGCTTGTTTTACGGTAAGTATTAAATCTTCTTGCTCCCAGGGTTTTTGTATGTACCTGAACAAGCTTGCATTATTAATTGCATACTGCACTGCATCCAAGTTTGTATAACCTGTCAAAAGAATCTTAAGCGCCTGCGGAGTTATCTTATCAAGCTTTGCCAAAAGAACTTCCCCTGTCATTCCGGGCATTTTTTGGTCGGAAATAATCAATATGAATCGGTCTCCCTGCTTTAAAGTTTCATTGACAATCAAAAGCGCTTCTTCTGCGCTTGTAGCTGTTTCAATAATTATGTCAGAGGATATATTGTTGCCTAGTTCTATTTTCAAAGCTTCGACCATCATTTCCTCGTCATCTACACATAAGATTTTATCTTTTCCCATTTGTCCTCCACAAAAAATATATTCCATTTTTTATTTACCCTAATTTTTTGTCGATTCCCAAAATGTTGAAAAAAAAGGAGTGTAACACACCCCTTCTAAAAACAAATATATAACTAAACTGTGATTTCGGCCCTTTTAATACGCTCTGCCCCAATAAACCATCTGTTTGGCATCCTTTTGACAACATACACATTTATCGGAGATTTGCTCCTGTTCAAATGGTATACAACGAGCTGTAGCAGCCATTTTTTCTTTAATGATATTTTCACACTCCTCATTACCGCAGTACATTGCTTTTATAAAGCCGGGAGTCTCATTAAGAATTTTCTCCATTTCATCCATGGTTTTTGCAGTGAAGGTCTTGGAATTTCTCATTGCAAGGGCTTTATTGTACAAAGCATTTTGTACATCCTCAAGAACTTCCGGGATCTTTGTTTCCAACTCATCCATCGATACAAACAGCTTCTCTCTGTCAAGACGTTTAACCAATACAACCTGATTCTTCTGGATATCCTTTGGACCAACTTCCAAACGAAGTGGAACTCCGCGCATTTCGTGCTCGGAGAACTTCCAGCCCGGCATTTTATCGGAATCATCTACTTTTACACGGCATACCTTAGAAAGTCTTTCCTTTAGCTCATATGCTTTATCAAGAACACCTTCTACCTGCTGTTGAACAGGAACGATTACAAGCTGGGTAGGAGCAATTCTCGGTGGAAGAACCAGGCCTGAGTCGTCTCCGTGAACCATAATAATAGCGCCTATAATACGGGTACTCATACCCCAAGAAGTCTGATGTACATGCTTTAATTGATTATCTTTATCAAGGTACTGAATTCCGAATGCCTTCGCAAAACCGTCCCCAAAATTATGTGATGT
>CAYMLJ010000250.1:0-2475 GCA_964391395.1 uncultured Ruminiclostridium sp.
CTAATTCCTGCAACTTAACCTTTATACCATCAGCGTCAACGGTATAGTCTTTGTCATAAACATTTATTACAATGCTTGGACCGCTTAAAACCTTGTATTCAGCATTTTCCTTATCCACCTTCACCATAAGCAGCGAGCCCTGATACTGGAGCTTAAAGCTGAAGGAATTCCATTTTTCGGGTATGGACGGCTTGAATATCAATGTGTCCCCGTCGGTCCTCAGTCCGCCAAAGCCATATACCATATTAAGCCATGCCCCTGACATGGAGGTAACATGAAGACCCTGATCGGTATTCTTATTATAGTTGTCCAGATCAAGCCTTGCCATGTAGTTGAAGAATTCAAAGGCCTGTTCCTCTTTACCCAGCTCTGCAGCGAGAATTGAGTGAATAGAAGGAGAAAGTGATGATTCGTGGATACATCTCTCCTCATAATACTCGTAATTGATTTTTTTCTGCTCCAAGGGATAATCGGTACTGAAAAAGAATGGAAGCAACAGTACATCGGGCTGTTTGATCATTTTGTATCTGAATATCCTCACATAAGCCCAGTGCTTGTATATGGGTATCTGAGATTCGGGTATGTTTTTAACATCCACCTCCGGCAAATCAAAATATCCATCGTGCTGTTCAAAAAGTCCGGTTTCTTTATCCATGGGAATACGCATCAATTCAGCTTTTTTTCTCCAGTCTTCAATCTCATTGTCCCTTAACTGAACCTTGGCTGACACCTTTTGTAATAGATCCGGAGCTTCATTAATCATTTTGTCAATCACTTCAAGTGTAAACTCAATGGTCTTCTTAACCATAACATTGGTGTATGCGTTATTATTAATATTCATATGGTATTCGTCCGGGCCCATTACACCGTAAAGCCCGAATTCACCGTTTAATGGACTGAACTCGCCACGGCTGGCATAATAGCGGCAAATCTGCATGAGTAATTCAATTCCTTGCTGATAAAGAAAACTCTTATCTTTGCATAATTTATTATATAGCCAGACAGCATATGAGATCGCCACACTGACATGAATCTCGAAATCGCCGTGCTGCCATGTGGCACAACTCTCGGTACCATCCAGGGTACACATGGGATAACGTGCTCCCTCGCAGTCAAGCTGCTCTGCGCGCTCACATGCCTGTGGAAGGTATTTGTGCCTGTATAGCAGCAAGTTCTTCGCTGCCTTCGGATTGTTGAAGATATAAAACGGCATGCAATAGGATTCGGTGTCCCAGAAAACCTGTCCATGATAAACCTCGGCGGTGAGACCCTTACAAGGAATATTAAGGTTGGCATCAAATCCGTGGTATGTTGAATACAGCGAGAAAATTGATAGCCTGACACCCTGCTGGTTTTCATCGTCCCCGTCAATAGTGATGTCTATGTCCTTCCAAGCCTTATCCCAGTATTTCTCATGAGTTATTAAGGCATCCTCAAAGGATATATATTGATACTCCAAAGCGAGATTATTTCCCTTTGACCAAACTAAATCGCTATCCTCTGACTTTTCCCAGTAATTCACCACCGTTTTTTCCACAAAAGAGCTTTCCCCTTTATTAAGCTCCAAAGAAAAATCAAGTACGGCTAGTTTTTCCTGCTGAATGAAGGAAGTATCTAATTCTCTATTTGAATTAAGCCTGAAGCCTGAGAATAAAAGATGCTCACTTTTAATGGTTTCGCCCATAGCTGATATACCACAGCCGTTTTTTTCTGCTTTAGCAAGTGTCCAGAAGTTTTTACCTCTTGCTATAAATTCACTGTCTGAAGATTCTACCTGATTCCATCCCTCTGCGATTTCGTGAAGAATAGAAAAATCCAACCCGGACTGTACATGAATGTTTCCGCTGAAATTTAAAGGCTCAAAGGAGATTTTTTGGAATCCCATATTGGGTTTATCCATACTGAGGAAGCGCATAAATGTAACCTTTACCTCTTTGCCCGATTTGGTTTTCCATATAAACTCTCTGGTTAATGTGCCCTTTTTCATATCAAGGACTCTCTTAAAATTGTTAAAGGTGCACTTCGCCAGGTCCAGCTGCTCGTCATCCAGAAGAATACGTGTATAGAGCCAATCCACCGAATTAACACCAAAGCATACCCGGGTAATAATCCCCTTAAAAAGCTGCCAATGCTGAGCTTCCATTTCTTCATATAAATTGTTGAAATAGCTTCCCAGAAGACGGTTTCCGCTATAGCCTTCTTCAAAGTAGCCTCTTAAACCCATAAATTCGTTGGCCAGGCAGAATATTGATTCTGAAAACCTGCTTCGTTTTTTATCAAAGCCCTCCTCAATAATTTTCCATGGATTAACCTTTAAATACCTGTCTGCAATTTTTGATGCCATAAACTATCCCCTCCTCTTTCATAAATGCTTTTCCCTTATTCTTGTAAATACATCGGTTAAGGTACCACTAAATGGCCCTGCCTTTTCCATTTTTATTGAAACCAATGCCGCAGCAAACTTGAGAGACTCTA
>CAYMLJ010000251.1:0-2475 GCA_964391395.1 uncultured Ruminiclostridium sp.
TTCTCAGGTGCCAGATACATTTTATCTTCAGGCTGAATATTATATGTATCATAAAACTCCTGGAAATTACGGATTACCATATTTGATCTGAATTTATGGGGTGAATGAGTGTCTTGCTGAGCTAAGAGCTGATACATCTTAGGCGTTGCAGTATAACGCCATATATAGCTATTGTTCTCGAAAAACGCTTTATAATCGGCATTGGGCATCCCCTTCATGATTTCCAATACACAGGCTACCCCGCCAATATCAGACACATTTTCAGATAGCGTCAAGTTGCCGTTTACAAATGCATTGGGAGCAATCTCCAATCCTTCATAAAGCTCAGCCACGCTTTTAGTCTTTTGCTGGAAGGTCTGGTAATCCTCTTGGGTCCACCAATTGCTCATATTGCCTTTTTCATCAAACTGTGCACCGTTATGATCAAAGGCGTGGGTTATCTCATGGGCTATAACAGCACCGATTCCTCCTAAGTTTTGCTCGCGGGAAGCGTTTACATCATAGAAGGGAGCTTGGAGTATACCCGCGGGGAAAACTATCTCATTACTTAGCGCATTATAGTATGCATTTACCATTTGGGGTGGCATTAACCATCCGGATTTATCAACAGGCTTATCCAGCAGAGTTTTGGAGTGTTTTGCCTGAGCCGATGTTATGGCAAATATATTGCCAATCAATGAGCCTCCATCCTCATAATTCTTTAAGTCAATATCCTTATAAGGATCATTCCATATATCCGGATAACCTATTTTAATAGTCATGGCGCCAAGTTTTTTAATTGCGGCAGCCTTTGTATTATCTCCCATCCAGTCAAGCCGCTCAATACGCTTTTTATAGGTTTCTATAATTTCATTCACCATGCTTTCAACATCTGCTTTAGCTTCGGGAGAGAAATATTTTTCTACATACACCCTTCCAAGATATCCACTCATAACAGAATTAAGAAGATTAAAAGCGATATCTTCATCGCTCATGGTACTGCTTAATCCCAAGAAAACGGCATTAAACTCCATTATGATGTCCTGAAGATCTTTTGACAGAAGGGAAGCGGTATTAATCACAAGATTTGCTCGCACATATGACTTTAGAACATCAATATTTTCATCACTAATTAGCTCGCCTGTTTTTGCCATAAGTTTGGTATCGGTTATAATTAAATTTTCAACAGAAGCATAGCCTAGGTCAGACATATATTTTTTTAAGTCTACTTTTGCGAATGCTTTTGCTAAATCTTCCTTAGTCACCGGGTTGTATAAATTCTCAATTTTGCTCGCTTGCTCATTACTGAGAGTGTTTTCTGCCAGAAGTGTTTCAAAAGTATAGATATTTTGAGCTTGAAGCATTGCATTGTCCTGATCAATGCCTGAAGCTATCAGTATCTGGGCAATAAATCCTTCATATAAAGCTTTGACCTGGGGATCACCACTTAGTAAGTATGCTGAGTTAAGACCGGTTGGAAGTCCTTGACCATATAAACTGTATTTATTGCTATCCAACAAATCCCCTGAAGGGCTAAAGGTAAAAAGTGGGTTATAGCCCGTCTCATTTTCTAACTCGGCCGAATAGTCAAGAAGCTCTTGAGCAGTTTTTACTTGATCAAATTTGTCTAAATATTTTTTAATAGGATCTATACCTTGTTTATTACGGTTTTCCATATCCAGTGCTGAACTGTAAAAATCAGCGAGCTTTTGTTCAATGGTTCCATCCTTATATGTATCCTTATTCTTATATACTTCATGGGCTATTTCCTTTATCTTAGTATCATTGCTTAAGCTTACCTCATCAAAGGAACCCAATCCGGGATACCCGGCCGGAAGCTTTGTATTATTCAACCATTCGTAATTAATGGAATAATAAAAATCATCCTTTAAATCAGTATTTTCTAAATTTTTGACTCTACCCATAACAGCATTTAGTTGCTCTTGGGTAAGAAAATCATTGGGACCAAAAAGACCGTTTCCATATCCGCTAAAGAGACCGGCTTTTACAAGTCTGTTAACGTCTCCTGCGGCAGATGCGGGAACATCATTAAACATTTGACTATCTATAAGAGCTGGAAGGTCCCTTATAGAGCGACTTAGGAACATTGCAAATTCAAGGCGGGTCACATTTCTCTGAGGGTCTAATGCCGCGCCCGACCCAACTAGTATGCCGTTAGTGACGGCAACTCCGATTTCATCTTTATATTGATGCGTAACAGATGTTGCATCTGAAAAAGTGCCAAGATTATTTTCTGTTTCGTTTAAAGCTCCATATCCAACGGTGCTCAATATGCTTACCACTGCTTGCTCTCTTGTTACAAAACTATTGTTCTGAGTGCCTGCTTGAACCGGTAACATGCCAAAAGCAATAGTCAGGCATATGATAATACCTAATAGCCTTACTTTAATTTTTTCCATTTTTAACTTCTACACCCTTTCATATTTTTACTAATATTATTACATATTACCTGAGATTTTGTCTGTTAATTCTCAA
>CAYMLJ010000252.1:0-2446 GCA_964391395.1 uncultured Ruminiclostridium sp.
GCTCATTGTTGTTTGGGACCATATTGGAAGAAAAAACTAGGGAAAGATAGTTTTAATGCATATCAAGCATCGAAAAGAGGCGGAATGTTGAAAGTTCAGGTGGCCGGAGAAAGAGTATTGATTTCAGGAAAGGCCGTTACAGTTATGGAAGGCAGTTTATTATACTGATAAGTAGCAAGCGAACAATACTTTAAATTGATATTGACGATTAAAGTTAATCCGAGGTGATGAAATAAGTTGAAAGTGACATTGTATATGGCCCCAAATTTAGTTATTCAACAAATATTGTTAATGATGCCCAAAGGATTAATTACACTGCAGCGGGCTATATTACTGTAGGTGCAAAGATTGGCGGGTATGATATTGGTGTAATAATCCCTGATATGATACATGGGTCAGTATACTGGCTATAAAGACAAAATTTAAACGTTTGATTTGAGGTTATTATGATAAAATCAAAAATTAGATTATATATTGCTACAATATCGTTATTTCTTACACAAGTAAGCATTTTTATATCTGGCGTACAAGTTGATGAATTCACCACAGGATTTGGCTGGCCACTTAAATTCTTATTATACTTTAATGCAGATGGATATAAGAGTATCTTTTATGTATTAAAACATATGCATATAACCTCAATAAGTTATAGAATCGAAATATTCATATTAAACTGCATAATATATTATTACACAATATTATTTTTGATAAAAAAACTAAAAGAATGGAAAGCAAGTTCATATAATTAGCAGATATCTAATATATTTATAATTTTAGTTAACAGCATCCCTCCACCAAAGGGATGCTTTTTTAACGGTTTAGTAATAAGAGGTAATAAGATCCATCTTTTTATACAAAAAAATTGAATAATATAAATTACTTTGGTATAATTATGCAATCATTAAGAAATTGAGGGGAGAAGCTTTATGAGCGAGGAAAGACTACAAATCTTTATTGCCATGTGTATATATATGGCAGTAGTCATCGGAATAGGATTGTATTATTTTAAGCGTGCCGGTGCAAGCAGTGAAAACTATCTTATTGGGGGCAGATCTTTAGGCCCTTGGGTTACAGCAATGGGAGCAGAGGCCTCAGACATGAGCGGATGGCTTCTTATGGGACTTCCGGGAGTAGCATATTGGGTTGGTTTAAGCGATGCTGTTTGGACCGCTATAGGACTGCTTATTGGTACATATTTAAATTGGCTCTTTGTTGCAAAGAGGCTTCGTGGATATTCGGTAATAGCCTCCGATTCCATAACCATTCCTGACTTCTTTAGTAACAGATTCAAGGAGAAGAAGAAAGTTATCGCAACCATTGCTGCATTGTTTATTTTGATATTCTTTACAGTCTATGCCGCCAGTTGCTTTGTTACGGTGGGCAAGCTTTTCAGTAGATTATTTGCGACTAAGTATATTTATATGATGATTGCAGGTGCTTTATTTGTAGTTTTCTACACATTCATAGGCGGATTTCTTGCAGAGAGTGCATCGGATTTTATGCAGGGAATTGTAATGATTATTTCTCTGATTATGGTTTTGGGAGTAGGTATATCTGCGGCAGGCGGAATCACGGCAGTTATCAATAATGCAAAAACTATTCCGGGATTTTTGGATTTCTTTGGTATTGCTCAACCTACCCTTGTAGATGGTGTTCAGCAGCTAGAGACTGTAGGAAAGCCATTGTTCGGAGGGGCTGGGAAATATGGATTCTTAACGGTTATTTCTACTCTTTCATGGGGTTTCGGTTACTTTGGAATGCCCCAGGTATTGTTAAAATTTATGGCAATTAAAGATCCTGCGCAGCTCAAACTATCCAGAAGAGTGGCAACTGTTTGGTGTGCAATTTCACTGACTGCCGCTGTAGCTATAGGTATAATCGGTAGAGTATTATATCCGGATGCTCTTTTAACTCAAAGTGATTCTGAAAGTATTTTTGTTCTTATGTCTATGGACTTTTTCATCCCGATATTTGCAGGATTTGTTATGGCAGGCATTCTTGCGGCAACTATCAGTTCTTCAGACTCATATTTGCTAATTGCAGCCTCTGCCTTTTCAAAGAGCATTTACCATGGAATTATGAAAAAAGACGCCAGCGACAAACAAGTTCTTACAATGACCAGGATTACTTTATTAGTGATATCTGCTTTTGCGATGGTTATAGCAATTGATGAAAACAGTGTTATATTTCAAGTTGTATCATTCGCATGGGCGGGTTTTGGTGCGACCTTCGGGCCTCTAATGCTGTTCTCACTGTTCTGGAAGAGAACGACCAGAACAGGCGCTATTGCAGGAATGGTGTCCGGCGGTACAATGGTATTTGTTTGGAAGCTTCTGATTAAGCCTATCGGCGGCGTGTTTGGAATATATGAATTGCTTCCGGCCTTTATCGTATCCTGTATAGCCATAGTTGTTACCTCTTTATTAACAGAAAAACCTTCTGCTGA
>CAYMLJ010000253.1:0-2432 GCA_964391395.1 uncultured Ruminiclostridium sp.
TACCAGACCGGCATTTATAGCCGAAGCCGCCTTCTCACGGCTAATAGAAAAACCGGATGAGACAATGCTGTCCAGTCTTAGCGATGCTACAGTATCCTTTATCAGCTTGTAGTCTGATTCAGGAATAATCATTTCATCATATTTAATAACTGATATGGAGAGTTTGACTCTACCGGCAGATTCAAAATTGGAAAGAAGAAACGGTAGTATTTCCTTCATTATTAAAATATCACAGCTACATTTTCCTACGAAAATATCACCGATAGTTTCACGCTTTATCCCGCAACCCATAAGACTTCCGAGAAAATCTCTGTGGCCGGGCTCCTTTGCGGAGGAGTATGTTGCGCGAATAACCGATATGGGGGATATATCTTCCTGGTATAATTGGCTGCGTTCCATATAATCCGGGAGGAAAGCCAGTACAGTTCTCATAGCGCCATTATATTCGGGTATAAAGGCATGCTTTGGATGACCGCATCCGGCAAGAAGTTTTTCCACCATACTTCTTTGATGTTCATTTAAAAATTTTGTATAAGAGAGAATATTTCTCTCTTCCATAAGCTTCAGTTTATCGAGAACCTGTGCCAAAAGAAGTTTGTCCTCACTATCAGATGCATATCGTTTTATCAATTCGTTCTTGTCCATAAAGGCCCTATCCTTTTACAAAAAGGGATTGTCTTAAAATGCTGAACGTTTCATTCTGAGGCCATAAAATGGCCGAAGAATCTTAAAATAAAGCTGTTATGAACAGATTTGATTAAGATCCTTGGCTTGAGGACATGACACTGCTTGTGAAAGAGCGTAGCGATTGAAGAAGCAGATGTATGTCCCATGCAAAGCTTGCCCAAGAAGACGAAGTCTGATTGGTTGCAAGCTACTGCTCGCTCAGGATGACTACCTATTTTGAGACAGCCCCTTTTTATTAATATTTTTAGTTATTTATTTTTATATTAACCGAAAAAATTAATATACCCCTGAACCAGTACCACCAAGATTATTATGGGAAGTATCCAGGTTAAATAACCTCTTAGCCAGCGAGGCATTTTTAAACCCTCTCCGGTGTTCATTTCATTCATATATTTGTCAAATCCCCATCCATAGCGAGTTACACAGAATAGTAGGTAAACCAGTGATCCTAAAGGCAGCAGATTATAGCTGATTATAAAATCCTCAAGATCCAATATATTGGTGCCGGGCCCTAAAGGCTGAAATCCGTTGAGTATATTAAAACCTAGAATACAAGGTATAGAAAGAATAATAAGTAAAACCATATTAATAAAGGAGGCTTTCTTTCTGCTCCAGCCCCATAAATCCATACCAAAGGAGATAATGTTTTCAAATACCGCAATAACGGTAGAATATGCTGCAAAGACCATAAATATGAAGAACAACGATCCCCAGATTCTTCCGCCACTCATAGAATTAAAAATATTAGGCAGGGTTACAAACACAAGACCGGGGCCTTGGCCGGGGTCAACATTAAAAGCAAAGCAGGCCGGGAAAATGATAAGTCCTGCAATAATAGAAATTGAGGTGTCAAGTACAGCTATGTTAATTGATTCACCCAGAAGGCGTCGATCCTTGCCAAGATAGCTTCCGAATATTGCAAGAGAACCGATACCGATACTTAATGTAAAAAACGCCTGACTCATGGCTGCAAATACTATTTCCCAGAGCCCATGTTCTTTTATACTATTTACATCAGGCAGTAAATAGAATTTCAGCCCCGCACTTGCATTGGGAAGTGTCATGGATTTTATGGCGAGAACCACAATTAGAATCAGCAATAATACCATCAAAATCTTAGTAACTTTTTCAACGCCTTCTTGCAGACCCATTGAACAAATGCCAAAACAGACTACTGTTGTTATAACCATCCATAAAGTCATTTCCAGAGGATTTCCAATAAGGTTCTCAAATATTACACCGATCTGCTCGGTATTAGCTCCATCAAACCGACCTGTTACAAACTTGAAGAAATAGCCCAGCATCCAGCCTGCAATGGTGGTATAAAACATCATGAGCAGGTAATTGCCCAACATTCCGAAAAAACCCATCCAATGCCACTTTTGGCCTTTTTTCTCCAAGACGTTAAATGAAGTGGCGATACTCTTCTGACTGGCACGTCCGACAGCAAGTTCCATTGTGATAATGGGCAAGCCAAGCATAAAAATAAATATTAAATAAATAAGAACAAATATTCCGCCGCCATATTGGCCTGTGATATAAGGAAAACGCCAAACATCACCTAATCCAATTGCGCAGCCTGCAGAAATAAGAATAAATCCTAACCGTGATGCAAATTTTTCTCGCTTTTCCACGTTTCATCCTCCTACATGCATTTATTAAAATTTGTTCAATATGCGAAGATTATATTATATTTTTTGAACGATATCAATAAAACGTTGTATTTGTCGCATTTGCCATTTAAC
>CAYMLJ010000254.1:0-1131 GCA_964391395.1 uncultured Ruminiclostridium sp.
TTGGCTCCTACATAGCTCAAGGTAGCCGCCAGCATCTTTGCACCTATTTCCCCCATCGATGGAACTAAAATTTTCACCTTGGGATGATCTATTGGATATCTTTCTCCATCAGCAGTAATAACGTATACCTTATTGGCAATCTTCACCACCTCAGCTGTTTTAAAGGGCTCTTGATTAGGTGATACTCGATTATCTTTCCCGGAATCCGCCACATCTCTGTATCGACGCACCACATCCAAAAATGCTTCTATGCGCGTATCTACCCCGGCATCGGCGGTATGAGAATCAAGCTCCAAAGTAAGAGACGGTTTACTTCCCATAATATTTCTAAAATAGGTCAACAAGAAGGAATCCGGACCGCAGCTGAAATTTGTTATATACACACCAAAAAGCTTTTCATGTCTGGCTACAAAATGGGCAGCCTTTAAAATCCACTGACCTGATGCCCAATACATTTTGTCGTGAGAATCCTCGTCAAAAACAGGCAGGAAATCCTGAGGTATTACTCTGTAGCCTCTTGATGCCAATTTTTTCGGTATTCCCATATTGCCAAGCCCGGAAAACGCGTTATAAGGCCTTCCAAAAAGGATAATGGCCGTATCCGGAGAATTTTCTATTTCTTTTAAAACTTTCTTTCCCTCTTGCAACAGTGCTTCATGAAAATTGTTTTGTGCCTTCAAGCTTTTATTGAAGGCTGCTGTTGCCTCGCTCGCAGTATGACCCAAGGTCTTTGCCATATCAACAAACGCCTTTTGGGCAGTTTGGTAACCCATTGTCATATCTAATACCGGGCTAAGTACTGAAATTTTCTCAAGCTCAGGGAAAGCAGACTTAAGAAGATAAGGTTCTGATTGTACAAATGGGCAGCAGACACTCACATCCTGCCCTCCTGGCACCGGAAAGGCCTTTACATGGGGAAGGAAGATAATATCCGGTTTAGCACTTAAAAGTTCCTGTAAAATGCCGTGAGCCTGTTCTACGGGCCAACAGAATGCGGCACCTTTGCGAGATAACCCCTCGGCATCATATTTAGTGGGATAAACTACATCGTAGCCCAATGCTTTAAAGAATACCGCGTAAAGCGGCAGCAAGGTATTGACCATGAGAGAAAAGCTTATGCCAACCTTTTTA
>CAYMLJ010000254.1:1231-2424 GCA_964391395.1 uncultured Ruminiclostridium sp.
GCCATTGCTGCCGGGACTGCCTTATTGTAGCACACGCCGCCCTGCATAAATACCTTTTGCCCCACGGCTCTGTTGCCTTTGACTCTATTTAAATAGTTAAGACAAATAGAATATACAAGTCCGGCGGCTATATCTGCCTTGGAAATACCGTTTTGTATGGCTGTTTTAATATCGCTTCCTATAAAAGCAGCGCATTGATCATTAAAGTTTGGGGGTCGCTCCCCCTTTACGGCTATTTCGCCTATGTCTTCAACATTAAGGTTAAGAGCCTCAAGAGCCGATTCCTCTAAAAACGATCCGGTCCCCGCCGAGCATGCCTCGTTCATGGCATAGTCCGAGGCCACCCCATTGGTAAGATAGGTATATTTAGCATCCTGCCCTCCAATTTCAAACAAGGTATCAACCTTCGGATCAAAAAAAGCTGCTGCTCTGGCATGAGCGATTATCTCATTAATAACGGCGGGAGATAGGGCATGAAGACCGGAGATTTGTCGTCCCGAGCCAGTTATGCCCAAACCGATAATACTAACCGGAACACCAAGCTGAGAATTTATGCCTTCATAACACTTCCGTGATGCCGCCACAGGGTCACCATTAGTGCGAAGATACACACCAGCTAGAATGGCCTGATCCTCTTTTCGCATTAATATAGCCTTTGTAGTGGTAGAGCCTACATCCAGCCCCAATATGCAAACATCGTCTTTACTTGCTATACCCCTTACCGATTGCATAAACCTAACCTTTGACTTAGCTTCGGATAGAGGCTTATGATGCGGAAAGTCATGGCCACTTTCCTTAAAAATCTCATTCATATTTATTGATACTGTCTCATTTTCCAAAGCCCACAACGCTGCTCCCAAGGCTTCGAAACAATGGCTGTGGTCCGGAATAGTCACGTCCAGACCAGCGTCCTTAAGATACCCAACCATAATTTTATTGGCCGAGCTTCCGCCTACCAGCATTACCTTGGATTCTGCATCGCCCTTTAGCAACTCAGTTATTTTGTCGGCCATCATCTTACATAAACCGGCAACCACATTTGCTTTTGCGGCCCCTTTGTTTAGGGCATGAGTACAATCACTCTTACAAAAAACGCTGCAACGGCCTGCCACCTTGTACGGATTATCCGAATCGGCGATTTCTATGGCCTCTTCTATGGGAAGATCCATTCTTTTAATCTGCTGTAGAAAGAA
>CAYMLJ010000255.1:0-2376 GCA_964391395.1 uncultured Ruminiclostridium sp.
TATGCTAAAATTAGAATCAGGAAAAATAAAACAGTATGGAGTTTGACATGAAGCACATAAGAAAAAGCCTAATCTTAATCATCATTTTTATTCTCTTATTTAGTCTATCCGCATTCGCTGACACTAATCTCGAAAGCACCCAACAAAGCGGCGGAGATTTTAGGGGGTTGTGGGTTGCCACGGTTGTAAACATTGATTACCCGATAAAAGCAACTACTAATTCCGAGGTTCTCAAAAGCGAAGCACTACAGATTCTTAATTATGCAAAGAATACAGGGTTTAATGCTGTTTTCTTGCAGGTCCGCCCATCCGGTGATGCTCTGTATAATTCAAAATACTATCCCTGGTCAAAATATCTGACAGGTAAGCAGGGTGTTGCTCCCAGCGGAGGCTTCGACCCGCTTGATTTCTGGATCGCAGAAGCTCACAAAAGAGGACTTGAGCTCCATGCTTGGATTAACCCATATAGAGTTACAAAAAGGTCATCGGGCGAACCCATTCATGATTTTGCATCACTTCACAATACAAATCCTGCCGTAAAAAATCCCGGCTGGACTGTAAAGCATTCTGATGGGAATATCTATTTGAACCCCGGAATTCCCGGAGCAAGACAGCTGATTATAGATGGCGTTCTTGAAATAATCGAGAACTATTCGGTGGATGGTATTCACTTTGATGATTATTTTTATCCCGATAAGAATTTTAACGATAGCGAAACATACAAGAAATATAACACTACCGGCAAGAGCTTAGATAACTGGCGTCGTGACAATGTTAACACACTTGTAAGGGATGTTTCAACTGCCATAAAAAACACAGGAAAAAGTAATATCCGTTTTGGAATTAGTCCTTTTGGAATATGGGCAAATAAAGATAGTCATCCTTTGGGAAGCGACACTAAGGGTCTCCAGTCCTACTTCAGCCATTATGCCGATTCCCTATACTGGATTAATAATGAAATTATTGACTACATCATTCCTCAGATCTATTGGAATATCGGTTATTCAATTGCTGATTATAAAAAACTTTCCACATGGTGGGAGAATGCAGTTTCAGGTAGTAATGTAGACCTTTATATTGGCCACGCGGCCTATAAGGCCGGAAATCCCGACCCCAAAAGCCCATGGTACGGAGCAAGTGAAATAGAAAGGCAATTATTCTTGAATGATACAAGTAAGATAATTAAAGGAAGCGTTTTCTTCAATTATAATGTAATGGCTAAAAGTACCGCTCTTACCAATACCGTTAAGACAATCTTTGACGGGCGGGACGGCAAGGCACCCAAAGTAGGTGTCAGTATTTCTCGTCCAACCTATAACCTTTCAACAAGTATGACATCCTTCTACTTAAACGGAGCGTCAGATCCCTCTCAGCCGCTTTATCTTAATGGTAAGCTTGTAGAGAATCGATCTCCCAAAGGTTATTTCGGGGTGCTTGTACCCCTTTCTGTAGGTAAAAACACCTTTACTCTTTCTCAGGCCGGTTCAAGCGATACCTGTACCATTACAAGACTAGCAGCGGCGGGCTCTGAAAAGATGAGCGCGGTAGAAATACCGTTATCCTCAGCATTCCCTCAATCCCAAGAATACCGGATGCCGGGAGAAAAAATAACACTTTCATGCCAAGCTCCCGCAGGATCAACAGTCTCAGTTAAACTTAACGGGAAAACTTATTCAATGAAACAAACCTCAGGGCCGACAAATCCCTCGGGTTTATATAAGGCAACCTATTCTGTCGAATATACCATACCTTCTTATGCAGGGACACCAAGAAATATAAATCTGGGTGCACCTATATATACCGTAAACTATAAAGGCACGGTAAAAACCAAAAATGCCCCTGCAAGTATCGGTGTAATAATGAAAGGCTCTCCCTACTATGCCGAAGCAGCATATGATGTAGTTGACACATATAATGCGCCTGTTTCCGGAAATGGTGCAGCTTATGAACTATATAAGGGTATGGTGGACTCTGTTACCGGGATGACGGGTAGCTACGCCAGGCTTTCATCCGGGCAATGGGTATTTAAAGACAGAGTACGTATCTATAGTCAGGCCTCACCATCGGGTCCGATTGTAAGGAGGGCAACCTATGAGACAGGGAAAGATAATGATGTCTTTGAGCTTACCATGACATCCTTGGGGGCCGCTATAGTATCCTATGACGGACAAAACGTTGTTCTCAATGTTTCTGCTCCGTCATCAGCAGCAATGCCAAAGCTTCCTAGCAATTCACTTATTTCAACTATTAAATACTCCACAGGTATTTATGCCACAGAGTATGTACTGACAAAAAAAGATGGTGCAACTATTGAAGGCTACTATGTAGAAAAAACCGATACGGGCATAAAATTAGTGCTTAAGCGCAAACCTGAAG
>CAYMLJ010000256.1:0-2350 GCA_964391395.1 uncultured Ruminiclostridium sp.
ATTTATGTACGCAGTCATCGAGACAGGCGGCAAGCAGTACAGAGTTCAAGAAGGTGATGTTGTCTTCGTTGAGAAACTCTCAGTTTCTGAAGGAGAAGAATATACTTTCGACAAAGTACTTGCAGTGTCAAAAAACGACGAGCTTTTAACAGGTAACCCTGTTGAAGGAGCTACCGTTTCTGCTAAGGTGTTAAGCCAGGGCAAGGATAAGAAGATTATCGTCTTCAAATACAAGCCTAAAAAGGGATACCGTAGAAAGCAGGGTCACAGACAGCCACACACCAAGATTCAGATCGAAAAGATCAACGCATAAGGTCATGACTAGAGCTGTGATTAACCGTTTGAAAAACGGAGAGATTTTTGGATTTAGTATCAAAGGCCATGCAGAAGCCGCCCAAGACGGAGAGTTTGATATGGTATGCGCAGCAATATCAGCTGTAGGCTATACGGCCCTCGGAGGATTGGAAGAGCTTTGTGGGGTAAATACCTATAAAGAGTCCGACGGAAATCTTGATATGGAATTACCTGAAAATATGACCGCCGATGCTTGGGCTAAAGCTCAAATTATTCTTAAGACTATGGAAATAGGTCTTAAGCAGATTGAAAATCAGTACTCAAAACATATAAAAGTTAGTTTTAAGGAGGTGTAGCCATGATCAGAATTAATCTGCAGCTATTCGCTCATAAAAAGGGAATGGGTAGCACAAAGAACGGCCGTGACAGCGAATCTAAGAGATTAGGTACGAAAAAAGGCGATGGTCAGCCTGTATTAGCAGGGAACATACTGGTAAGGCAGAGAGGCACCAAAATTCATCCCGGTACTAATGTCGGAATAGGCAGTGATGATACACTGTTTGCTCTCATAGACGGTAAGGTGAAGTTTGAAAGACTCGACAAAACAAGAAAAAAGGTAAGCGTTTATTCTGCTTAATGACAGGTTATACTGGTATGGGAAGGGACGAGGTTATCGTCCCTTTTATTTTCGGAGGAAAACATGTTTATTGACTTTGCTGAAATCTATATAAAAGCCGGAGATGGCGGAGATGGAGCAGTCTCTTTTCGGCGTGAAAAATATATTCCTAATGGAGGGCCTGACGGGGGCGACGGTGGTACCGGCGGGGATGTTATTTTCAAGGCCGACACTGGACTTAGAACCTTAATGGATTTTCGCTATAAAAGAAAATATATTGCCCAAAGAGGAGAAAACGGAAGCAAACGCAATAGGAGTGGTAAAGGCGGAGTAAACCTAGAGATAAAAGTTCCGATAGGTACCCTTGTTAAGGACAAGGAGACCGGAAAAATTATTGCCGACATATCCTGCGAGGGACAAGAGGTTATAATAGCCCGGGGGGGTAAAGGCGGAGCGGGAAACCAGCATTTTGCCACTCCGACTCGTCAAGTTCCTAACTTTGCCCGTAACGGCAGCCCCGGCAGAGAGTTTACAGCCATTCTGGAGCTAAAGCTGATAGCTGATGTAGGTCTACTGGGCTTTCCCAATGTAGGTAAATCTACGTTGCTCTCAATGGTATCTTCGGCCAAGCCTAAAATTGATAATTATCACTTTACAACACTATCTCCGAATCTTGGAGTAGTATCTTTAGGTGAAGGCGAAAGCTTTGTAATTGCTGATATACCAGGGCTTATAGAAGGCGCTCATGAGGGAGCGGGTCTGGGACATAAATTTTTAAGGCATGTTGAGCGGACTAGGCTTTTAATCCATGTAGTAGATATTGCAGAAATAGACGGCCGTGACGCAATTTCGGATTTTGATATTATTAATCGCGAACTTGAGATGTATAATCCCGAGTTGGCTAAACGTCCCCAAATTATTGCTGCAAATAAAATTGATGTCTTATACGAACCTGAGAAATTAGAAAGATTCAAAACAGAAATGGAAAAAAGAGAGTACAGGGTATTTGAGATTTC
The DNA here is from genome assembly GCA_964391395.1 of uncultured Ruminiclostridium sp. GTDB lineage: Bacteria > Bacillota > Clostridia > DSM-8532 > DSM-8532 > DTU059. Next base: position 1,927 of record CAYMLJ010000256.1, read on the forward strand.
TGCCGCAACTAATCAGGGCGTTGACGAATTGATAAGATATACCTATGAGCAGTTGAAGACTCTGCCTGAGATTGTGATGTTTGACCCTGAGCAGGAAATAGAGATTTTACCGGAAAGCGATGAACCTAAATTTACGGTAAGACGCGAGAACGAGACTTATGTAGTCGAAGGGACCTGGATAGATAAGATTTTGGGCTCAGTTAACTTTAATGACAGGGAATCTCTCCAGTACTTCCAGCGTGTCATGAAGAATATGGGTGTTATCGAAGCTCTTGAAGAAAAAGGCATTGAGGAAGGCGATACGGTAAGAATAGGTGAAATAGAATTTGATTATGTACCATAGTGTCAAGTGTCAAGGGGACGGAGTTGTTGACACATTCTTTGTGTCCTTGCAACATAAGAGGAATAGCGTGAAAATAATTTG
>CAYMLJ010000257.1:0-2330 GCA_964391395.1 uncultured Ruminiclostridium sp.
AGGTTTGTACTCCACCGGCCTTTTTAACCCAACCTTTAGCACAATAGTTTCAAAAGGACAGTATTCGGTAGCAAGAAGGTCTCTCTTTAGGGCATCCTGTGAGGCTGTGCAAGCTTCATATGAAACATGAACCTTACATGTATCGCTATAAGTCGGTTCAGTACCTTCTATAAAGTATTCCTCACGAACTCTGCCGCCTCGGGGATCTTTTCTGCAAAGATCGGTGGCAATCTTGCCCGAGTCAATACAAATTGTGCGCTTGACTATATTCGGGGGTGTGCTGTCAAAAAACGGAACAGCCGGCAAACCTTCATGAATTTTGTTCATTACGGCATTCCATATAAGTAATGCATTATCTTTTTCTTCTCTTTGAATTTCTACTGCTTTATCGTAACCATACCAGCTTACCCCTACATAATATGGAGTAAATCCGCAGAACCATTTGTCTTTATTTGAGTCTGTGGTTCCCGTCTTTCCTGCTGAGGGAATAACTACCTTTTTGCCTTCTGCATCCTTGTATTCAATTATGCCTTCAGGATAAGCGGTTCCTTTTGTAACAACATCTTGCAGGATATCATTCATAATAAATACAGTTTGTTCCGAGAACACTTGATTCCTTTCGGGTTTGGCAGATATAATTGTTTTTCCGCTATTATCCTTGACCTCGGTAAAAAACATAGGCTTTGTATATACTCCTTTATTGGCAAAAGGAGTAAAGGCTGCAGCCATTTCAAGGGGAGTCATCCCTTTGTTAAATCCGCCCATTGCTATGGATAAATATTGCTCGTTCTGTCTGTCAATACCGAGCTTGTTTAGATAATCAAGCGCTGTTGGTAAACCTACATAGTCTTTTAAAAGCAGTGTTGCTACAACATTTCGGGACTTAAATACACCTATGCGGGCAGTTGTTAAGCCATAATTGGCTTTCTCGACATTCCGAGGCCATTCCTCTTGAGGTTTATTGTGCAACAAATATTGCTTAACGTCATCAACTACTGTTGCCGCTGTTATAGCCTTACTGTCAATACCGGGGCCATATATTAAAATAGGTTTTATTGCAGATCCCGGCGCACGTTCGGCTTGAGTCGCACGATTGAATACGCTGCCTTCTTTGGAACCGCGTCCACCGTAAACACCTTTCACAAAGCCGTCTTTACCTAATATAGCCATGGCGGCTTGAGGCATTTCATCAGTTAATTTATTATCGAATGAAAAAAAATTGGGATCGGAAAAGACCTCATCCAAGGCTTTTTGGATCTTCGGGTCCATACTGGTATAAATATGGAGACCGTTATTATAAATAATATCCAATGCAGCTTGATCCTTATAGCCGCTTGTCTGCACAAGATAGTTTTTAAGGTTTTTAATTACCTCATCTACAAAATAAGACTGTTTACTGGTCTTCATAACCTTGCCGGCTTCCGGATTATATCGGAATGCTATTTTTTCGTTAAGAGCTTCATCGTACTCACTTTGTGTTATCTTTTCCTGTTCCAGCATTAACCCTAGGATGGTCTTTGTTCTTGCCAAATTAGCTTCTATATTATCTTCGCTAATGGGCATATATTTAGTAGGCCAATTGGTTATACCGGCAAGACTGGCGCATTCAGCCAGAGACAAATCACGGACGTCCTTACCAAAATAACCTTTGGCAGCAGTTTCAATTCCGTAAAAATTTCCGCCCATAGGAATTTTGTTTAGATAATACGTTAAAATTTCTTCTTTTGTTAATACTTTTTCCAACTCTAAGGCTTGCCATTGTTCTTGAAGTTTTCGAGGAACGGTAGCATCATCGCGTTCTGTCAGGTTTTTTATGAGTTGTTGCGTGATTGTACTTCCACCTTCCATATCCACATCAGCACCTAATAGCTTCTTCCCATAAGTAAGGATGGCACTGCCTATACGTCTGAAATCAATGCCTTGGTGTTCCTTAAAACGCTTGTCTTCAACAGCTATATAAGCATCAATTAACATCTCTGGAATATCTTCATAATTAATCCAAACACGATTTTCTTCTCTTTTCAGCTCGGCGATGATATTTCCGTCAGCGTCATATACATAGGAATTAAACCCCATAGTTTTAAACAACTCTGCTTCAACCATAGGAGTTGTCTTAATAATACCGTACGCACCGCCGCCCAACAGCCCCCCTGCAGCACTTCCGGCTACAAGCAAAAGCGAAAAAACGATTGCCAGGGATATTAACAATGCTTTAAAAAATAACGAAAGTATAATCAAACCGGTACTTGTATTTTTCTTTGAAGAAGCAGCTGAAACATCAGCTTCCTTGCGGCTTCCAAAGTTTTTGTTCATATAGTATCCTCCTTGCT
>CAYMLJ010000258.1:0-2321 GCA_964391395.1 uncultured Ruminiclostridium sp.
TAGAATAATAGGAAAATCTTTCTATGCTATGTTATACTATTGATATTGGTATTTTAGAAGGATATTTAAATAATAGCTTAGCGATTGTCCTAAAGAGGGGGCATAAATATGCAACTTTTTAAACGCAAACAAAAGAAGAATTCGCAGGTGAATGAGCCGGTAGAAGGAGTTAATGCTAATGTCATATTTGATTCTTCAATTTTGCGAAAAAATAATATAACCAGATTGTCTATTGATGAAAGATGGACTAAACTTTTTGTTACCATTAAAATAACCCCCGAACTTCAAAAAGCCGAAGAAGAAATGAATGAGCTTATTAAAGAAGAAGCCATGCTTAGAAATGAGCAGGATAATCTGGAACCCCAAAAACGCAAATGCATGAATCAAATTATGAATCTAACCAAAGAAGCATTTGACAACGACAATGATACGGCAAAGCAAAAATTGAAAGAATGCAAAAAGGAAATTGAAAAGATTAATGATCGTATAAATAACATATTAGAGGATGTTGAAAATCTAGAGGATAAATTACGGGAAGAAAATTTAAATCTTCTAAATAAATCAATAAATTATATATTTTCAACATTGAAGACTAACAATGAAAGAGCTCTTGAAATAAAAGAAGAGCTTGCAGAAATGGAAGAAAAAAAGAAGCTTCTGGGCGAAGAGTTGGAAACAATATCACTTGATTGGACTCAGTATGCTGTTGATCTTACTGAACTCATCGGAACTGATCCGGTTAAAGAATTTGAAGAAGCATATAAGTTGGAGGGGTTGAAAGATGAAGCTGTTGACACCTCGGCAGATGAAAGTAATTGATGAAATAGCCATTAATACTCTTGGTATCCCCGGTATTGTTCTTATGGAGAACGCCGCAATTCAAATAGCATTCAAGGCTTCGAGCATGCTTGAAGGCGAGGAAGAACCCAATGTCACAGTCATAGCCGGAAACGGAAATAACGGCGGTGATGCCTTAGCAGTTACGCGGCATTTACTTACTATGGGCTATTCGGTATCTGTTTTTTCTTTGACAGATGTGGATGAGCTTTTCGGGGATGCATATACAAACGGTAGAATCCTAAAAAATCTAGGAGTTAATATTCCTGTTATATCTGGAAAAGAGGATCTTGAAAGGCTGGAAAGTGCCTGTCGCAAAAGCGACTTGGTGATTGACGGTATTTTTGGTACAGGGCTGAATCGTTTTGTACAGGGGATATGGTCCGACGTAATTGACATTATTAATACTTTTGCCCCAAAGATTCTATCAATTGATATTCCCTCAGGTATAGACGGTTTATCCGGGAAAGTCATGGGAAACTCAGTTAAGGCTGATGCAACCGTTACATTCTATCTTCCCAAAATAGGAATGGTCCAACATCCCGGCGCATCCTTTATGGGTGAACTTTCTGTAGTTGATATAGGAATTCCTTACGCACTATCGGAGCAAATGGGAACCTCCCAGTTAAGCGAGAAGAATGATATCAAGAAAATGCTGCCCATACGTCCCGCAGACGGTCATAAAGGAACATTCGGAAAACTCCTTGTATTTGCCGGATCAGAGTCTATGACCGGCGCAGCATATTTAAGCGCTCTTTCAGCATATCGAACAGGTTCAGGTTTTGTAAGGCTCGCTGCACCACGCTCCTGTATCAATCCCTTGTCAATACTTTTGCCCGAGGCTGTTTTTGCTGGGCTAACCGAGTATAGTGATACTAAATTGAATGATCTTGTAAAAAAGCTTTTAGATGATACTGATGCAGTTTTAATAGGACCGGGACTATCCCGTACCGATGAAGCCTTAAGTCTTATGAAAGCTGTAGTGGAGAACTGTGATAAGCCTATGGTAATGGATGCCGATGCACTTAATATTCTGTCAAAGGAAAGGACAATGCTAGAAAGGCTTCGCTGTGAGACCGTTATTACTCCCCATCCGGCTGAAATGTCCAGACTGACCGGAAAATCAGTTTTGGATATACAAGGGGACCGGATCAATATTGCGAGGGATTTTGCCGATGAATTTGGCCTGACTGTGGTATTAAAGGGAGCGGGGACTGTAGTTGTTGCCAATGACGGTCGGACATCTATAAATCCTACGGGCAATCAGGGAATGGCTACCGCAGGTTCCGGGGATGTGTTGGCAGGTGTTATAACGTCCCTGCTGGGACAAGGCCTGTCTCCTTATGATGCAGCCGTAACAGGAACTTATCTTCATGGGCTTGCCGGAGATATTGCTGCTGCAGATAAAGGAACAGCCGGTGTTATGGCGTCGGATATAGCCGAAAATATACCAAAGGCAATAATCCATGTTCAGTCATAACAAA
>CAYMLJ010000259.1:0-2320 GCA_964391395.1 uncultured Ruminiclostridium sp.
CAAAAATCTGCTCAAAGAAATGGGAATAATTACTGATACAAAATATATGGGAAAAATTATAGACACACAATTTACCCATGATGATGTTGAAAAAATCGCTACGGAGGTTTTTCTTGTTCTGGAGCGGTTGTAGAAAACGGTGGCTGGAACAGGGATATTTCCTGTGTGCTTTTTAGTTGTAGCAGCGTCTATGTTCACAAAAAAATATTTTTACAACTAATGTAATATTTTGCTTATAATCAGTAGTACATGGGTGAGGCGAAAGGGTAGGTGATGTAATATTGCTCGATAATGAGATTATTGGCTTGTTTAATGAGCGCTCGGAGCAGGCAATCATGGAATTATCAAACAAATATGGCTCAGTATTTAGAAATGTCGCCAGAAATATTTTGAACAACGATCTTGACGCAGAAGAATGTATCAACGATGCTCTTTTAGGAGCATGGAATACGATACCGCCTCAAAATCCAAATCCTTTACTGACATATATTTGCCGCATTGTACGTAACCTCTCTATTAAAAAATATCATGCGAACACTGCTCTTAAGCGAAATAGTTTTTATGATGCTGTCTTGGATGAGTTGGAAGAATGTTTGGCGTCATCGGTAAATGTAGAGAGTGAATTAGCCGCAAAGGAGTTAACGCTACTACTGGACAGCTTTCTTGATACTTTGGATAAAGAAAATCGCATGATGTTCGTGCGCCGCTATTGGTATTCAGATTCTATATCCAATATTGCGGCAAAGTTTCAGGCCAGTAGTAACAGTGTTACTGTCCGTCTCTTCCGTACCCGGGAGAAATTGCAAGTTTATTTACGAAAGGCAGGTTTTATAATATGAAGCGTGAAGATATTTCGCATTCGGTCGGGAATATTAGCACTCGGCATATCCAGGAAGCGGAGAGCTATTCTTTTCAATATATTTCTTTTACACGCAAACGGTTTTCCGCTAAAAAAATAGCAGCATTGGTTGCTTCTGTTGCTCTGCTTTTTATTCTTGCTGTACCTGGACTGGCAGCCGCAGATGTGCAAGCAGCGTATGAAATCCTGTATTCAGTATCACCAAAAATTGCACAGGAACTCAAGCCTGTTAGAATGTCCAGCGAAGATAACGGTATTAATATGGAAGTCATCTCCGCAAATATCAATGGTGATACAGCCCATATATACATTTCTATGCAAGACATGACTGGCGAAAGAATTGATGAAACAATAGACTTATATGACAGCTATAGTGTTAATCGACCTTTTTCAAGCAGTGCAACCTGTGAAAGGATAAGCTATGATGAAGAAACCAATACAGCCACTTTTTTGATTACCATCACACAAATGGGGCAAAAAGAAATTGGCGGAAAAAAAATAACATTTACAGTTGATAAATTTCTTAGCAACAAACAGGAATACCATGATCAAATCCTGCAGATTGATTTGAATACAGTAAACCGCTCTCCGCATACGCAGAGCGATGTAAATATGAGAGGATGGGGTTCTGGTGACGATTTCAGCGAAAAGCCGAAAAACACTGACTATTTAACAGTAGCTTCCGAAGGGTCTTTTTCGCCTATTGATGGTGTCGCCGTTACAGGTGTTGGTTTTATTAAAGATAAGCTCCATATTCAGGTATATTATGAGAATATCCTAGAAACTGATAATCACGGTTATGTCTACTTAGTGAACGCTGCCGGTGACGAGATCAGTAGCGAAGCCTCTGTTTCTTTTTGGGACTCAGAACAAAGCGGAAGCTATGAGGAGTATATTTTTGATGTTACACCGAGTGATACCAATAATTACGAACTATACGGTCATTTCTGGATATGCAACTCTTTAACAAACGGAGATTGGCAAGTAACATTCCCGCTCTTGAATACGAAGAATTAATAATGCTATGAAAAAAAACTCCTCACCACTGATATAATGTCAGCGTTGGGGAGTGTTTTTTTATGCCTGAGCTTGAATTTCCATGCCACACTTAAAGATAAACCTTACATAGTATTTATTTTCCTTGCAAAAATATTTTATATGCTATATAATGAATGTAATCATTACAGACGTGTAATAATTACAAATACCATTTTGTTAAGGTGGCATATCCAATGCGGTTTGAGAATTTAGAAAAAGAATTAAAAAACAGAAATATTAATCTTTCATATCAGAGACTGAAGATTTTAGAATATCTTGCCCAAAATCAATGTCACCCAACTGTAGACCAGATATTCACTGATATTCAAAAAAACATATCAACCCTTTCAAAAACAACAGTCTATAATACACTAAAAAAACTGGTAGAAGAAGGTTTGGTTAGGGTAATTAATATTGAGGACA
>CAYMLJ010000260.1:0-2319 GCA_964391395.1 uncultured Ruminiclostridium sp.
GCAAGGATTGACAGTAAGGTTACCATCGGTAGTATTAAAGGGAATGTGCCAATGAGTGGTGACAGGGAAAAACACCTGGGAATTATGGCTTCCAATCTGAGGATTATTTCGGAATATGCTGTTAACAAGGGCGTTCATATCTTGCTTGAGGCTACAAATCGTTATGAAAACAATGTCTTGAACACTGCTAAAGAAGTTGCTGAAATGATTGAAAAACATGATTAAAAAAACACACAGGTATTGATGGATAGTTTCCATATCAATATTGAGGAACATTCTTTAAAACAATGGTTATTGGATGCCGGACAGCATTTAGGGCATATTCACTTTGGTGATAATACTAGGATGTATCCCGGCTCCGGAGCATTTAACTATGGTAGTTTATGCAATAATATCATAGATTCAGGTTATGACGGCGTATTGTCGACTGAGTGTTTACCTCTGCCTGATGGAATGACCGCCGCAAAAGAAACTATATTATTTTTTAAGAAATATTTCGGTACATGCTGAGAATAAAATGTTTATTATTAGTTTTATTACATTTCGATTTCATTTATAAAAAACCATAAAATTTATGCAAGTTTCTCCTTGGTATGGACATTCTAAATTGGAAAACAATCCAAGGAGGAGATGTGTTATGTCTAAAAAAACAATGGTATCACTATTGAGTATTTTATTGCTTGCGACAATATTTATCGCATTGGCAAGTCCCGGTTCGGTTATGGCTGCAGTTGGGTTGACGGGATCTAAGGGAGGGTTTTTTGAAAAGGTAGAGACCCGAACTCTGAATGACATTAAGAAAGGTCTTGAAGAACTTGCCAAAAAGATGAATAAAAGTGACAAGCTGACCTATGCTTCCAATGACAAAATTGCCGATGTGATTGCGAAAAAGGACAGCAAGGAAATTTCGGTTAGCATAGCTATTGATGGCAGCAAATTGCCCGAAACTGCATATAAAGACTATAATAAGGTAAATGATCTGGCAATAGAATATCTGAAACCTGTATTAAACGAAAAACAGACTATGGGTTTATGCTCACTTTTCTTTAGTGATGCCTGTGATAAATATAGAAAAGGTATAACAAAAATAGAGATTACCAAAAAGCAGGAAGGTATAATTATTGAATGCCTTGGCGATACAGATTCAGGTAAGCTAAATATCAATATTAAAAGTGCTTTACCTGTAAAAACCTCTTTTTGGGATAAATTAAAAAATAGTCTGTTTACTAAATAAGAACCGGTTTAAACTAAGATAAAAAAATGTTGTTGGGTATAAAGAGAAAGCAGCTAATCAGCTGCTTTCTTCATAAAAAAGGTTTATTGCTTATTATAATTAAACACTCTCTATTTCAGCCGGATAAACTAAACCCCAGTCTTTCCTAAAGCCATCCAGTAGCTTCATAATTCTGATAATTTCACTATGGGGCATTTCCGGACATTCAATTAAGCCTTCTTCAATAGCTTTTACTGTTGCGTCCACTTGATATTCAAATCCGGTGATCTGCTTTGGAGCGGGATAAGAAGCAATTTCTTCCCTGTCGAGGTTGAAAACACGTATTAATTCAGGGTTATTAATGTTTTCCACAACGAGAGATCCTTTATCACCATAAATAACACCCTGGCGATTAGTCTGGGCAACTACACTAAAATGCAGGACGGCCATTTTTCCGTCTTCAAAGCAAAGGGTTACATTCCCTGACGCATCAACACCCGTGTCGGTGAATGTGCAAATTGAAGAAGACTTAGCGATTTTATCTCCCAATACCATTGAAGCAAAATTCAGAGTATAAACTCCCACATCTAACAAAGCACCCCCTGCTAATGCAGGGTTTACAATCCTATCATTGTGAGAAACTAAATAGCCTAAATCTGCAGTCAATAGTGTTACATCTCCTATAACACCGCTATCAATGAGCTCATTTATCTTTTTTGACATTGGTAAATATCTGGTCCAAATAGCTTCGGCTATTACCAGATTATTGGCTTTGGCATAATCTATCAGCTTTTCGGCCTGTGCCGCATTTGTGGTAAAGGATTTTTCACACAAAACATGCTTCCCGTGCTGCAAGCACATCATGGAATGTCTATAATGATGCGAATGAGGTGTTGCTACATAAACAAGGTCAATCTCAGGATCCTGGAGCATCTCATCATAAGATCCGAAGGCTTTCTTAAAACCGTATTTTTGAGCAAATTCCTTTGACCGTGCTAAATCTCTTGCTCCTACCCCATAAGGAATTATATACGGCATATGAATAACTGTAGATGCCATTTTTTCAGCTATATTACCAGCACCCAAAATCGCAAATTTGAATTGTC
>CAYMLJ010000261.1:0-2303 GCA_964391395.1 uncultured Ruminiclostridium sp.
GTTGATGGGTCAAAAACAGCAAGCTTTGCATACTTTCCAAAATGACGTGTATCCTGCTCGGTTTGGGAAGATATCGGCCCCGGGTCATCGGCTACAACAATCACCATGCCACCCTTTATACCTATGTAATTAAGGCTCATAAGAGGATCAGATGCTACGTTAAGCCCCACCTGCTTCATAGTCACCATTGATCTCGCACCGGCATAAGCCGCTCCTGCAGCAACCTCGAGAGCTACCTTCTCGTTGACCGACCATTCAACATAAATACTACTGTCATTATGCTTTGCAACTGTTTCCAGAATTTCTGTTGACGGCGTACCGGGATAACCGGTTACAACACTGACTCCCGCCCGCATTGCCCCTAAAGCAATGGCCTCGTTGCCCATTAATAGTTTCTTTGCCATGTAAACCTCCTAAACAAACAAAAACACCCATCCAACAGACATTTAATAAATGTCAAGGACGAGTGCTATAACCCGTGGTGCCACCTTGTTTTACAGGATAACCTGCCTCAATTAAGAATACGTTAATATTCCACAGCCTTTACGCAGCTGATACGTTGCAGAATACTCAGATTGTAAAATCAATCCTTTGACTGCACCCTCAGTGGTCCATTTAATGTACTGCTTACTGTGAGGCTCCCAGCAACCCTCACTCTCTGTGAGTGCATATTACATTTTTATCTCCACGTCAACGGTTTAATGAATTATAACATTGTGACTAATCAAAAGTCAAGAAATCCTCATGTTAACCTGTTAACTTTATTTTAATATTCCTAATAATGATTTTAATGGGCAAATAATTGACTTATGGGGTACAAGATAATAAAATGTAACGGTAAATTAGTATAGAAATAAGTTCCAGACAGCCTGCAGGCTGTTGTGTGATAGTTGAGGTATTCATGTTGAAGAAGACTGATAATTCAAAGGACAATAAGACAGGCTTAGAGCATATTTGCGAAACTCCTATGTCTTGGCTGATTCGTGTAATAAAAGGTGCCTTAATCGGTATAGGGGCTATTTTACCCGGATTATCAGGCGGGGTACTTATGGTAGTCTTCGGAATCTATGATCATCTGATTTCCTTTTTAGGAAATTTCCCTAAGAATTTTAAGAAGTATTTCTTCTTTTTCCTTCCGGTCGGAATAGGCGGTATTTTAGGTATTCTACTCTTTGCAGGCTTGGTGTCGGCAGCTTTTGGTAAGTATGCCGCACAGTTTGTCAGCCTTTTTATCGGGTTCGTTGCCGGGACCGTACCATCCTTATGGAAGACAGCCGGATTAAAAGGAAGAGGTAAACAGGGATACATTGCCTTAATTGCGGCGGCATCTGTAATTCTCGTCTTGATGTTATCCGGCGAAAACCAACTTACATCTGTAGAACCAAACTTTTTAATATGGATAGGCGGTGGCGTCTTGGTAGGTTTAGGGTTCATAGTGCCCGGTCTTTCGCCTTCAAACTTCTTGATTTATTTTGGTCTATATAGCAAAATGTCGGATGGAATTTCAGCCTTGGACTTTTCGGTTATTGTACCGTTGATGCTAGGTGTATTGCTGGCAATAATCGCTTTTGCCAAGCTGGTGAGTATACTCTTCGATCGAAAATACGAAATTATGTACCATATAATTCTGGGAACTGTATTAGGCTCTTCCCTGGCTATTTTCCCCACGGTGGTGGCCCCAGGTCTGATGCCTGAAGGCTTACTTGAATCAGGGCTTTCATTCATTCCCGCTTTAATATTGGTAATTATAATGTTTGCATTGGGTATGATAGCTTCTCTACTTTTTAGTCGTGTCGAAGAGCGTTTTAGCCCTGAAAAATAATTACGCCAGTTATATCCCATATCTGTTTCCAGGGCATCATAAAACAGGACAGATTACTCTGTCCCGTCCCGTAACGTCCCTATATAATTGCCCTTTATTTAAGCAATACAAACGTTTACCGCTCTGAGCTTGCTGCTGTTTTTTGGATCTATCTCAGTATCGAATGTGACTTTTTGTCCTTCACTCAAAGACTTGTATCCGTCAGAGTTAATAGCTGAAAAATGTACAAACACATCTTCTCCACCATTGTCGTTAGAAATAAAGCCGAAGCCTTTTTCTCCATTAAACCATTTTACTGTACCATTATTCATTGGGTACCTCCATAAATAATATTTTGTACCCAGAAAAAATAAAAATCCACAATTTTTGCAAATCTTCAAAAACAATAATCCGCAAACTTTGGGGATAAAGCAATTATCTTGAATACTTATACACAATATCACAAAAAGTACAATAAGTCAAACAAAAAGGACAATGATCC
>CAYMLJ010000262.1:0-2298 GCA_964391395.1 uncultured Ruminiclostridium sp.
AAGAGCAATAATTAAGTTGGGACTTCCCTTGAGTAATATAATTGCAATTACCATGCCCGGATTTGGCACAACAGATAGAACCTTTGACAATTCGGTTGATCTAAGTAAAGAGTATAATACTGACTTAAGGATAATAGACATTAAGGATGCCTGCCTGCAGCATTTTAAGGATATCGGCCATGATAAGGATGTCCATGATGTAACCTATGAGAATGTACAGGCAAGGGAAAGAACTCAGATTCTTATGGATGTGGCCAATAAAGAAGGCGGTTTGGTTGTGGGAACGGGTGATTTGTCGGAGATAGCTCTCGGCTGGAGCACCTATAACGGGGATCACATGTCAATGTACTCTGTGAATTCAGGTATTCCCAAAACTCTAGTTCGCCATATTATCAATTGGTATGCCGAGCACGAGGCCGATGAAAGTATAAAAAGGGTACTTCTTGACATAATTGATACGCCTATAAGTCCGGAGCTGCTACCGCCCTCAAGCACAGGTGAAATAGTACAAAAAACCGAAGATATTTTAGGCCCCTATGAGGTACATGACTTTTTCCTGTATTATATGCAAAGCTATGGAGCGGGACCCGCTAAACTGCTATTCATGGCAGAAAGGGCTTTTAACGGGCAATACAGTTCTTCACAGCTTAAAAAGTGGCTGACGGTATTCTGTAAGCGGTTTTTCTCACAACAGTTCAAGCGCTCATGCATGCCCGATGGTCCAAAAGTCGGAACGGTAGGCCTATCTCCAAGAAGCGATTGGAAAATGCCTAGTGATGCCTCGGCGCAGCTATGGCTGTCGGAATTGGATAATCTGTAGAGTATGAAGTAGAACAGATATAAAGCATAATACTATGCTCGCTTTTTATGGATTCCGATGATAAACTCAATTTCGGTACCAAGGTTGTCCAGCCTATTAAGCCGTTCTATGCCCTCCCTTGGTGTTCGCCAATAATAGGGGGTCATGGTTAGAAGGTCGGCAATATCTTCACGGGAATTGAGTTCAATAAAACCATTAATACGAACCTGTTCTTCCAATCTAAATGAGGGAAGCTCAGGTTCTTTTTCATCATTTTCATAAGGCTTGTCATAAAGGACGGACTTAAGCTGAAAAAGATGCCTTTTACCGGGGATTACAGCCACAAGGGCTCCATCATTTTTAAGAACTCTGCTAAATTCCGGGTCGTTGGAAGGGGCAAAGGCGTTTAGTATAAAATCGCTTTGAGCAGACTGAATAGGGATCTTAAAAAGCGAAGCCACAATGAAGCGTATTTCTTTATTTCGTCCTGCCGCCAGCCGAATAGCCTCTTTTGATATATCAATACCATATATGGAACAGCTTATAGAAGCCTTTGATAATGATTTGCTTATACAGTCGGTATAATAGCCGTCCCCGCAGCCTGCATCCAAGAAAACAGGATTATCCCCGCTTAAAAGGAGCCTTTGGGAGAATAAGTCACAGAGTCCATCAGATAAAAGGCTGTAATAACCCTTATCCAAAAAGCGCTTCCGAGCTTTTGCCATATCCTTGTTATCACCCGGATCTTTGCTGTTTTTATCCTGGCTTAAGAGCAGGTTGACATAGCCTTTTCCTGCTACATCAAAACTATGTAAGTTCTCGCAGGTAAGGCTCTTTTCGTTTTTTTGTAAATGGTTATGGCAAACAGGGCAAATAAGATGCTCAAAATTTCTCATGATTTCTTCCTTAAAACATATGAGATTACGCCCTGATTATACTCTATCAAAAGCTGCGTATCAAGGCTTGCTAGGAGATGTCTTACTGCATAATTGTATTGAAATCGAGGCTAAAAGCGATTGTTTATGGATAAATTTATTATGTTTGAAAATACTACTTGCGGAGGTGTTTTTAATGAATTTAACTACAAAGGAACGCTTATTACTGGAAGATCAAAAAACCCATGAAGAATTATGCATTCAAAAGTATACAAACTATGCTAATTTGACATCAGATCCGCAACTAAAGGGCATATTCAATAACAATGCCAATATCGAAAGAGAACATTTAAATACGCTGAATCAGATTTTGGCAGATCAAGTCCCCCAGATGAACCAGCAAGGAAGTTCAAATCAGCAGCAGCAACAGTCGCAACAGAATCAACAGCAAGGGAGCTTCATGCCACAAGGAAATACTCAGGATTACAAGAATTCTGATAAAGATCTTTGCATAGATATGTTGTCAACCGAAAAATATGTTTCCGGTACCTATGATACAGCAATATTCGAATTTAGAGATCCTCAGATCCGGAATGCTCTGAACCATATACAAAAAGAAGAGCA
>CAYMLJ010000263.1:0-2233 GCA_964391395.1 uncultured Ruminiclostridium sp.
CCCCATGCTCTTAATAGCTCCATTATATCTGATTCGGAAGTCTTCATTCCGAAAATAACCGCATAATGAGTATCTTCATCACTCTTTGCTATTGTTATCTCTGATTCGGGATATTCAACTTTCAGGTTTTCCTCAAAAGCTTTTAAATTTGTTCTGCCCGGCAAACTACCTGTTTGTATAAATGTATAGTGTGTATCTGTCAGTTCCAAAGGCATGTCCAACTTAAGCCAAGGTTCAATTGAATCCAGCTGACTTCTTAGATTTTTTTCTTCACTTTTTAATTTTGCTAAATCATCTTCGGCGCTGTTAATTTTAGCGGCATAGTTCATTATCTCGTCTCGTCTGTTAATTCTTTTATCATAATCAGCTTCGGATATAACGCGCCTAGCCGATAAAAATGGCTTCTTTACGGGAGCATAACGACTTACTATATCTATTGCACGCTCCAGTTCAGATATATTCTCATCTATTTTTGCCAAATCCGATACAACATTTAAATTGTATGCACTATCGCCAAGATTCTCTTCCGGTTCTTCCTGATCTATTTCCAATACCCCAAACTTAAGCAGCGATTTTAATAAAGCGGATCGTTCCTCAGCAAGCCCCAGAACAGCGATTTTATTCATCTTTACCACTGCCACGACTAGCTCACAATCCTTTCCATAATATATTCTGCTGCTTTATTAAGTCTCTCTTTAGATTTCAACCTGATTTGCTCCAGTGAATAATTTTTAGAGTCCACCTGTAACTTCGCTTCCTCTACGGCTTCGTCTCTGGCTTTCTGTAGCAACTCATCTGATAGATTTTCACCCTCAAATAAAGATTTCTCCAATATCTCGGAGGCCTTTTTTCTAGCTTCTGTTAAGATAAGCAGGGCCTGCTGTTTTGCTTCATTTTCCAGGTTCGAAGCCTCTTCTTCGCTTTGGATAATACCTTGAAGAATGGTATTCATTAGTACCCTCCCATTTTTTAAATACTCGTTATACAGTTTCTACCACCATTTTTAGATTTATATAGCGCTTCATCAGCTTTTTTTATAACATCATAACCTGTTTTTATCAAGTCTGTTCTTTGGGCTAATCCAATACTTACGGTAATATTAATCTTTCCCTTACCCTTTGCATATTTACTTATTTTATCAGGTTTTTCGGTAGGTCTGTTATCCGATCTGACAATAAAAGGTCTGCGCTCAATAGCTCTTCGTGTTCGCTCTAACTGAGGCATTATCTCATTATAGCTCTTCCCGATGAAAAGCACAACAAATTCCTCCCCGCCATAACGGAATACTTTTGCCTTGGCCAAGGTTTTATTAAGGAGGGATGCTACCATTTTTAAAACCTCATCACCAATATCATGCCCATAACTATCATTTACTTTCTTAAAAAAATCTAAATCTACCATTGCTATAGCATATTTTCTGTTCCCAAGTTTCAAAAGTTCCTGTTCCAGGGCTCTTCTGGATAAAACTCCGGTAAGTGTATCATAAAAAGCCAAAGAGTATGACACATCAAACATTGCAATAACCATAATAACGAAAATGGCTGACGTAAAGATTGAAACTAATAAAATCCTGTTTGAAAAGTAGAAGGATATTATTGAGGTTATTAGAACCGCAACGTATATAAGGTCCATATATCGATTCTTGAGAATATAACATGACAGAAGAAGACCTACAGCTAAAATATATAAAACCACAGCAGGCGCTTTTATTCCTATATAGACCTGAGACATGCCTTGGATTGCAGGAACACTTGATTTTATCTTAATATTTATAAAAACCCATATGAGCTGTGCTGAAACAATTATAGCTTTATTCCTGCCATAGTTGCTGAAAATGCCTCTTTCTTTAGAAAAGCTAAGCCAAACAATATTTAAAGGAAAAAGTATGCTAAGCATGGTTACGGCTTCAACCAGCATAGGAATATGTTCCTGTGATATACTTATAAAAATATATGAAATCAAAATAAAACAGACTAAATAAAAAGAGTTGCTATTCTGATACCAGACACTCATAAAGATGACCAATAAGGCTATCACATAAGGAATAACCTTAATCAGGGATTGGGTAGCTTCGCTGGAAGACTCAGCCTTGACGGCCAGCGCCCAAGCAACCAATATTACTGTTATTGGTGCCAATACCCCCATCACTTTACGCATTTATCCTGAGTACCTTCCTAATTCAATGATATATACTTCTATTCTACATTTTGTTTATGAATTATGCAATATTTAC
>CAYMLJ010000264.1:0-2217 GCA_964391395.1 uncultured Ruminiclostridium sp.
TATTTGAATAGGTAATTTTAATCCCGCTTCTCTTAAAATTTCAAATGCGATAAGCAAGGTAAGCGTTTCAACAATAGTAGGAAAAGGGATTCCTTCTCTTGCTGCCGATAAACTAAAAAGTAGAGGGGTTGGAATCATTTCCTGATGAAATGTGAGAATAGCCACATATAAAGCAGGAAGTAAAATTGTAATAAAAAAGCTAGAAATTCTTAGCATTCTGCCTATTGATGAGTAATAAAAATTTAAATAATAATCTTCAGAGGTTTTAAAATAATCTGCGAATAAAACCGGTAATATGAGTGTTGTCGGTGTTCCGTCCACCACAACAACAATACGCCCCTCAAGCATTTCCGCAGCGGCTACATCCGGTCTCTCAGTGGTTCCGATTTTATCGAAGGGCGAATATGGAGAATCCTCAATAAGTTCAGCGATATAATTTGATGCAAGAATAGCATCATAATTAATACCTTCTATTCTTTTGAGTAGCTCATCTAAAATTTGCTTATTTACTATACCCTCCAAATAACAAATGCTTATCTTTGTTTTGGACTGTACCCCGAGAATCATATTTTTAATTTTTAGATTCGGGGTTGCCAGTATTCTTCGAATCATAGATAAATTTACAAGAATGGGCTCAACAAAACCTTCCCTGGGGCCTCTTTGAACCTTCTCGCTTTCAGGCTCTATGATACTCCTTGATTTCCAGCCCTTAGTGCATATTACAAGAGCTTCATTGCTTTTTTCCATTAATAATACGCTTTCACCACGTATAATCCTCATGACAAGCTCATCTACATCACAATTTTTTTCAGCATGGTTGGATAGTACTACCTGCTCCAAAATTACGTCCATATTTCCTTCAAAATTCTTTGGAAAGGTACTTTGAATTATAGGCTGAAGAATATTTCTATTTGCTGTTTCGACATCTACCATACCGTCAATAAAAATAATGCAAAACCTAATTTTACCCTGCTCTTGGTTAGAAAAAAATCTTATGGTAACAGTGTCATCCCCTTGAAAAAACTCCTTAAAAATACTAACATTATCCTCAAGGGATTTATTAAGTTCTTTTTGTGAATTTATACTCTCATTTTTAAGCTTTTGATCTATTTTTTTGTCTTTTATTATGTCCACCCGCTAACGTTAATTTTTAAATGTTTTTATTCATATATTTAGTTTCTTATTATTACCTAAGCACCGTAAAATATAATTTAAATCCGTTATTTATGCTAAAATATAATTAATAAGAACATAAGGCAGGAGCACCTAAATGAAAAGAATTTTAATAATTGGAACCGGGGGAACCATAGCATCAAAAAAACACGATCTTGGGCTCAGGCCCGAGCTTACAATTGAAGAGCTTATAAATCTTATTAATATTCCTAAAGATATTTGTACTCTTGAGGGTATGACAGTAATGAATATAGACAGCACCAATATGACGCCGGATAAATGGTTTGTTATTGCAAGTCATATAAAGGAGAACTACGAGCTATTTGATGGCTTTGTAATTACCCACGGAACCGATACCATGGCCTACACAGCAGCGGCCTTAACATATATCTTTCATAATCTGAACAAGCCGGTTATAATTACAGGCTCCCAGTATCCCATTACCGAAGCCTATACCGATGGAATACAAAACCTTACCGAGGCAGTATATTTTGCTATGGAAAATATCTCCGGTGTTTTTATATGCTTTGACGGCGACCTTATCACAGGGACGAGGGCAACAAAAATAAAGACCAAATCTTATGACGCATTTGAGAGTGTAAATTTCCCGATAGTGGCTCATATTAAACATCATAAAGTTATATATGAAACCCACATAAAAGATCAATTCCTGCAAAAAGAAAAAATCAATCCCCTTGAAATTCGAACAAAATATAATGATCGTATTCTTGTTCTTAAAATGATTCCCGGTATGCATACAGATATATTTGATTTCATAAAAGAGCACTATGAGGGCGTCATCATAGAAAGCTTTGGCCTTGGTGGAATCCCCGATAATGAATACAGTATAGCCATAAAGCTCAACGAACTCATAGAAGCAGGCATAGTTGTGGTTCTTACCACCCAATGTCTGGAAGAAGGTGTGGAGTATGGCGTATACGAAGTCGGAAGCCTACTTCCCCGTGATAAAACAATCATTGCCGGTGATTTCAATACTGAAACTCTTGTTGCCAAAACTATGATTGCTATGGGTAATTTTAATAC
>CAYMLJ010000265.1:0-2187 GCA_964391395.1 uncultured Ruminiclostridium sp.
TGAAGGATGAGCTAGGAAGTTTTACAACTGAAGAATTCATTAATATATATAGGGATATGTTGTATATACGTGAATTTGAGACAATGCTCAATTTAATAAAGACGACAAGCGAGTATGAAGGAATATCCTATAATCATCCCGGTCCGGCTCACCTAGGAATTGGTCAGGAGGCGGCTTACGTGGGTGAGGCATTCCACCTTACCATTGATGATTATATCTTCGGCTCACACAGAAGCCATGGCGAAATTCTGGCAAAAGGATTAAGAGCTATAGAGATACTAGATGAAGAAAAGCTTACAGATATAATGAAGAATTTCTTCGAGGGAAAGATTTTAGAAGTAGTTAAAGAATCCGGTAAAACTATAAAGGAAATTGGACGTGACTTTTTACTTTATGGCACAATGTGTGAGATTTTCGCCCGTGAAAATGGCTTTAATAAAGGTATGGGCGGTTCCATGCACGCGTTTTTTACTCCTTTTGGCATATATCCGAACAACGCTATAGTAGGGGGAAGCGGAGACATATCGGTTGGCGCCTCTATGTACAAGCTTATAAATAAAAAGCCCGGTGTAGTAGTATGTAATATTGGAGACGGATCATTAGGCTGCGGACCTGTATGGGAAGGGCTGATGATGGCGACCATGGATCAGTGCAAGACACTTTGGGGCGAAGACGGCGGAGGCATGCCTATTATATTTAATATCAACAACAATTTCTACGGAATGGGCGGCCAAACCTGCGGTGAAACTATGGGTTATGGAATGCCCGCGCGAATTGCGGCAGGAATATCCCCGACTCAACTCCATGCTGAGCGTATTGACGGATTTAACCCTCTTGCAGTGATAGATGCTTATAAGCGTAAACTGCCTGTTGCCAAAGAGGACGGACCTGTTCTTTTGGATGTTGTTACATACAGATTCTCGGGTCATTCGCCTTCCGATTCATCAAGCTACAGAACTAAGGAAGAAATCGAAGCATGGGAAAATGTAGATTCAATAGTTACTTTCAGAAAACAGCTTCTTGAAGCCGGTGTATGCACTGAAAAAGATTTAGAATCAGTATCTTCACAGGTTAAAGCCGATATTTTACGAAACTTTAAATTATCAATTGACGAAAAGATTTCCCCTCGTACGGATATTTTTGGTACACAGCAGAATTTTATAAGCGATCTTATGTTTTCAAATCAAAAGATCAGATCCTTTGACCAATCAAGAGAGCCCGATGTACTCTTACCAAAGGATGAATGCCCAAGAGTAAAGCAGCTTGCATCAAAAGAGCGTTTTGGATTTGATAAAAACGGGAAACCGATTTCCAAAAATAAGGTTTATCAGTATAGAGATGCAATAGCCGAACCAATTATAAACAAATATTATGAGGACCCTACTCTTGTCAGCTATGGTGAGGATGTCCGAGATTGGGGAGGCGCTTTCGCTGTTTATCGTGGAATGACAGAAGCCATTCCTTATCACAGATTGTTTAACTCACCCATAAGTGAAGCTGCTATTGTCGGATCAGCAGTAGGCTATGCTATGTGCGGTGGACGTGTAGTAGCCGAACTAATGTATACCGACTTTTTAGGACGCGCAGGGGACGAAGTCTTCAACCAGCTGAGTAAATGGCAGGCCATGAGTGCCGGGGTTTTAAAAATGCCGGTGGTATTACGTATGAGCGTAGGTAGCAAGTACGGAGCCCAGCATTCTCAAGACTGGTCAGCTTTATGTACTCATATTCCCGGGCTGAAGGTGGTATTCCCCGCTACTCCATATGATGCCAAGGGTCTGATGCAAGCAGCATTGAACGGCACCGATCCGGTAATTTTCCTTGAAAGCCAGCGAATATATGATGTCAGTGAACAATTCCATGAGGGCGGGGTGCCGCAGGAAGAATATGAGATTACAATAGGAGACCCGGATATTAAACGGGTAGGTTCTGATGTGACCATTCTGTCTATAGGTGCTACTCTTTACAGAGCAATTAAAGCGGCCAATATTCTGGCTGAAAAATATGGTATCAGCGCTGAAGTTATTGATGCCAGAAGCCTGGTGCCATTTGACTATAGTAAGGTTATTGAAAGCGTTAAAAAGACAGGAAGAATTATAATAACAGGCGATGCCTGCGAACGCACATCCTTTATGAGAAATATGGCTTCTCATATTACAGAGCTTGCTTTCGATTATTTGGATGCCC
>CAYMLJ010000266.1:0-2173 GCA_964391395.1 uncultured Ruminiclostridium sp.
CTTATTCTATAGTTATTACAATAATTGACCGACATATTAAATAGTGGCATGTACAAAAGAAAAATTCCGGGGGGAAATCTGATGAAGGTAAAGATAGTCGGTAATTCTTCTATTCTTATTGTTTTTTTCGTTATAATATCTGTGCTTATGATTGCGTCTTGTAGTTCTAAATCTTTAATTCTCGATGATAAATCGGATGACGAGGAAGCTAATATAAGTATTAGCAGTAATGCCGATCTTTTAACTTCGTACAAGAATAGTACAGACAAAGTTACAACTGTAGAGTATTCTTCCCCATTAAAAAAAGAGCTTGAAGGCTTAAGATACGTCCTAATCCCTTATTTAGTAAGCGACGATGCTCTCTTTATAGGTTATGAGAATAAAGATTATATCGAAAAATATTTTTTAAATCCTGATACCTCCAATCTATCCATGAATGCAACCGATTGGGAAAGAGTAGTCAGACTACTGTTTGCATTTGATGATAAGGATTGTCCGTCAATAAAAGCATATATTACCGATTATGCATTTGAAGATAAAATAGAGAGGCAATATGCTGTAGCGGGATTGATGAATCTCCTGCCATTAAGATATTCCTTATCATTGGATACCGATAGCGAAGACATGCAAAAATCAATTGTCATAACCGATTTAGAAAACGTTGGTGAAGAGCATAAATCACTGATATGCAAGGCCTTTCACTTTGGTTTTACTGATTTATCGGTTGACAGCTCAAGATTATTCCGCCCCAACGCCTATCTTAATCGAGGCGAAGCAATTTCTATGTTTTATAGAATTTTCATTAATCTCGGTCTGCCTGGAGCTAAAGATGACGATTCTATAGTAAGACAGGATACCGCAAATTCTCCTGAGGAGATATCTATATTAAATCAACAACAAGCTTATTGTGTTGAAGACTTTTTTAATGAATACCGTGAATACAAGGATAGCTTATTGAAAAATGAGGGTGCTGCCAATAAAGCAAGGCTTGAAATGCTGACTAAAGCAGAGGAACTTCTGAAAATAAATTTTTATACACAAATAAGTAACGAAGCTCTTAATATTGATAATTGGATTGAAATCATGAGTCAAGTATTCAAAATAAGCACTGATGAAATAAAATCATACATTATAAGCAGTACAGACAATACACTTACTTATGATATAGCAGCTAAAAGTATTTTTGAATTTTCTTATCTCATGGGTGGCGATAAACCAAGGGCTGCTAGTGAGGAAGAGCTGACTGCCGCCCGCGAAGCTATTCCCCAATTCGATACCGCAGAAGATATAAGCAAATTCGCCCAGATGTTTTCTTCAGGTATGCTGGAAGGAGTTTACAAAATACCGGGTTTTACTCCAAAAAGACCGGTAAACAATGCAGAGGCTCTCCTTCTTATTATGCGGATTTTAAAGGGGCTTTCAATTCAATAAATTTTGCATTGTTACTTTAGCATATTCCATAAAGGTTTGGTTTAGGAGACCATAGCCCCTTTCATTAGGGTGTATGCCATCCTCACAGAGATAATTGTAATAATCGCGCTTTTGCAAGAAAGGCTGACGCACATCAATATAATTGCATGAAAGACTTTGCGCAAGATTCATAATTGCCAGACTATAGGATTCATGATGGCGGTAAATAAGCTCTTTATCCCCCAGCCATTTTAAAATTGCGCCGGAATCAAGACCTCTGCTGATCCAGTTAAAATATTTTCCCGAATGAATGGGTGGAAGATTTACCAATATCGGTTTTATACCATTTTGACGTAGGGCTTTTACCATATCAGTGATGCACTCTTTGAAAACAGACAAAGGTGTATTGGGTATGTGTTCCCTTTCAGGTTCTGCGGCTACCTCAGCCCACTTAAAATCACAGTCATTTCCTCCGAATTCTATAATGGCGGCTTCTGCATCTATACCTTTTTTCAGTGCACTTAACATAAGGTTTTTTGCCTTTGGCGCAGTCATGCCAAATTTAGAGTTATTTCTGACATCCACGCCCATTCCAGTTATCTTTTCCATTGCATGACTGTTTTCAAGACGCCTATACTTTTTGCGATTCTCGTCATAAATAACTCCCTTTAATACTGAATCTCCCCATACTTCAACTCGTTTTATAATATTTATCATATACGCACTCCAACTTTGATAATTTGATTTATCGCTTTACCTAGTT
>CAYMLJ010000267.1:0-2168 GCA_964391395.1 uncultured Ruminiclostridium sp.
CCGTCCCCTGTCTTACCTGTCTTACCGTCTGATATTATTTGCGGTCTGCAGCATTTCGTCCGAAGTGGTAATAGCCTTGGAATTAAGCTCGTACGCTCTTTGTGCAGTTATAAGCTTAACCATTTCCTCCACCACCTGAACATTCGATGCCTCTAGAAAGTAATTTCGTATTGTACTGGGATTCTCAGTTTCAAAATCAATGAGCGCTTCGCCTGTAGCAGAATTGCTTCTGTACATATTTCCGCCTACGGCTTCAAGGCCCATGGGATTCTCAAATTGGAACAGTCCTATGTACTGGCCTGTGGGAAGAGTAACCCCTGTGTCGATATCTTTGTAAGTAACCTCACCCGACGGCTGAATTTCGTAATTAGCCATATCTCCGTCAAAATATATCTCCATACCATCCTGATCAAGAACCGGGTAGCCCTTGGAGTTGGTGAGCATTTTTCCCTCGTCGGTCATTGCAACTTTAAAGCTGCCGTCTCTTGTATAATAGGTGCCTCCGTCGACTCCCCTGACACCGAAGAATCCTACGCCCTCAATGGCCATGTCCAGCTTATTGCCGGTTTGCTCCAGATTCCCGGAGGAAAAATCCCTTGCGGTAGCTCTTGCAACCACGCCGTGCCCGACCTGCAGATTTACCGGTCTTTGAGCGTCTTCGGCTGAATATGCTTTTTGCATTGATACATACAAAATATCTTCAAATTCAGCCTTTTCTTTTTTATAGCCTGTTGTGTTAACATTGGCCAGGTTATTTGATATTGTGTCAACATTGAATTGCATGGCCTTCATGCCTGATGCTGCGGTCCACAGTGATCTCATCATAGGTTTTCACCTTTTTTATTCTTGGACATCCTTATCCTTATTTACATCCTGTGATATTTATTAATTTAATTAAATTTTTCCTATTTCATTTACGGCCTTTTCCAATGTGGAATCCTGGTATTGAATGAGCTTTTGATTTGATTCATAAGCCCTTAAAACTGTAATCATATCCACCATTTCCTTAACCGAATCCACATTAGAGCGCTCAACAAAGCCTTGTTGAATGGTTCCTTCAAAAACGCCATCCTGGCTTCCCCCTGTTACTGTTAAAAGATTAAAACCGTATTTTCTCAGGGTTTCAGGATTTTCAAACTTGCGGATTCTCAAAAAGTCAACAGTTTCTCCATTTTGTATTATCTCGCCCCTATTGGAAATTGTAAAATCAGATCCATTTAGTATTATAGCACCGTTTTGTCCCATAACCGAGTGACCGTCTCTAGTAACAAGACGGCCGACAGAATCAAGTTTAAATGCTCCATCCCTGGTATAGTACTCGCGAAATTGATTGTTATCGGGGACAGCTATACAGAAAAAGGCACCTTCGTCGCCGTCAATAGCCACATCGCTACTGATACCGGTGTTCTCTAAGGCCCCTTGGGTAAAGTCGGTATGAACCTCGGCAATATCATTATATAATGTCATATTACCTATTCTAACCGGTATGGGAGAATTGTCGCTGCCATCAAAGAAGCGCTTTGCCAATACATCTGAAAATTCCTCAAACACAACGACATCCTTCTTAAAGCCGTTGGTATTCACATTTGCCATGTTGTTGGATACTACGTCCATTTTTCTGTTTAAGGTAAGCATACTGTATCCTGATGTATAGAGCCCTCTTATCATAAGATTTATGCTCCTCCGATAATTATTTCTTCAGTACAATTATCGGCTAACAGTGTTTTATACTTTAGGATTTTATTTAGATGCTTTTATTCGTCTCGCTATGTAGGCGTCATTACAGTCCGCCTAGTAAGAATAATGCGAAGTAAAGCGGGGATTATCCGTGCAGTTTCGAAGCTGTCATTCTGAACGGAGCGCAGCGAAGTGAAGAATCTTTTCGTCAAAGATCCTTCGTTGATGCTCAGGATGACATTGCCGGAAACCAAGGGGACTGTTCCTGCGGTTTTTAAAAACATCTTAAAGTCTCTGAATGTTTATCCTGTGGAAAAACCGATAGAACCACGACGGAAAACCGAAGGGACTGTCCCCTTGGTTTGTCCCAGGATAGCAGTGGGGGCGAGCTTCTTCGCTGTGATTTGAATGGGGCAAGACACCTGTTCCTTTGTCCCAGACACTCTCAGCGAGGTCAAAGGGATAATGTCACAAGAACCGTCCCCTTGACA
>CAYMLJ010000268.1:0-2154 GCA_964391395.1 uncultured Ruminiclostridium sp.
ACTGGAACATGCAAACCCAGGGGCTTCCTTTTCATTTTGTCAGCAAAATATTTACAGGCAACGGAAGAGCAGCTAACTTGGATGTAGAATCGCTCAAGAATCAGTATTTTATCCCTGAAACCATTATGGTATCAATAAGCACAAGTTATTGGAGGCTGGATGAGAGGGATTCTCAATTTGAAAAAATATGGGGTGACATAAGAGATAATTATCTTCCGTCAATTATCAGACAAAAACCGGACAAAATATTGCCCAAAGAACAATGGGCGGCAATAACAGGTGCCCGATATATTAGAATAGACTTTGATGCTACTTGGCCCAGCATTATCATTAATTGGCTGGTAGAAGCTAAACCGGGTGAAACAAAAAGCTTTGAAGGGATAAAATCAATTGTTGTTGCGCCTCAGCTGGATGTTAACGAGGCTGTTAATACCTTATTTATATACGATGAAAATCAAATCTATCAGTATCAGGTAAATATTAAAAAGGAGTTTCTTCCAAAACGCTACTATTCAGGTTTGGCAGATGAACTAAGTTCAAATAATAAACCAAGCCTTAGATTATTGGCTTCAGTATCCAATTTTACTTCTGAGAAGGATATTTTTGTCGCACTAAACGACGGAAAAGGAAGCGCTTTTTCCACAATCAGCGCAGCTATTCCGAACGAGATCGTTCTAAACCGTACTAATATGGAGAATTACAACATACAAGATAATATTCTTTTAGATAAAAGAGAGAGCCTGAGCGCAAATTATACCGATTCTTCAAGGTATGTTCTGTTTACCGATACCGAAAACCTCTACAGGCTTTACAATGATAGTGTTTTAGAATATAAATTTATTCCCGCCGTTACATCGAACCCAGATAATACTGCAGCTGCATTCAAGCATGCAGTCACATTTGTTGAGCAACGAAGGCATCTTGTGGGGGAAGCTAGTATTTCTTTAAAGAGTATAAAAAAAGAAAATAATTATTATATGATGGAATTTGATTACAACATTGATGGCGTACCTATTTATTTCGCTGAGAAGCGAGATTTTGAAATTTCAGCACCTATTACAATCAAAGCAAACTCTGAGAGAATCTTGGAATGTCGATGGGTTATAAGGAATTTTACCAAGATTGATAAACCAATCAATTATAATATAGATTTTCCTGATTTGCTGAATAAGCAGATTGTATCTACTTACCCCGAACTTCTGGAAAGCAATGATAAAAGTTTTGAACGAATTGAGCCGGGCTATATATTTGAACTAAATGATTATGAATCAGTATTATTAGCACCAAACTGGATAATAAGCACCGATTCTAAAAATTATTTTATCCCACTTGCAAGGAAGGGGGAATAAGATATGGATTGGTCAAAGACAAAAACAATATTAATAATTGTATTTTTGGTATTGAATATATTCATGCTTGTGATGCTGGCTTTTAATAGTGTAAACCAGCCGTTCACAAACGATTATGTCAAATATAGCAAGGATTATCTTACCGCAAAGAATATTGAAATTAAGGCAGTTATTCCTCGTGTTTCAAGAAATACGGGAAAGGTTTTATACTCTACAAGAAAATATGATATTGATGCTTTATGCAGACTTATTTTTGAAAAAGAAATTCCTTTGTCTGAAAGCGAAGGCGTCCTAGAGATAGCGGTTGGGGAAGAAATGATTATTTTATCCGAAGATGAACTTAATATAAAAGATAGAATTTTTGAAGGCGAACTATGGTTTAGTGATATAAAAACATTTGAAGATAGGCTTATAAAGTACCTTAGAAACATTGGCTTCAATAAATCGGAATTATTACCTGCAAAATTATCAGAGACAGATCAAGAAAAAGAAATAATATTTGATATAAAATATAAAAACCTGCATGTTTATGACCAGCAAATAACGGCACGAGTTAATAAAGAAGGTCTCTTGACCATATCTGCACCTGCGAAAGTGATTAAGAAAGAAAACGGCACGGGCCAAGTAATTTCAGCGTACCAAATTTTAGTCATGGGAGGATTACCGTCAAATATTGTTGTCAAGAATATAGATATCGGCTATAGGCGAATCTCCAAAGGTGATCTTTATGGAGTTCCGGTGTGGCGTATTGAATTGGATGACGGGACTGCGTTATTTTATAATGGTTTTACCGGCGAAAAACTCA
>CAYMLJ010000269.1:0-2124 GCA_964391395.1 uncultured Ruminiclostridium sp.
GTAAGGTTGAACCCTCCGGTATAGGCATCTACATCAATTAACTCTCCGGAAAAATAGAGGCCCCTAATAAGCTTGGACTCCATTGTAGATGGATTAATCTCTTTGGTTGAGATTCCCCCTGCGGTCACTATTGCTTCCTCTACAGGACGGGGCCTTGAAACTGTGATTTTTATTCCTTTAAGAAGCTTTACAAGATCTTTTCTCTCAGACTTTGTTATCTGATGCACAGGCTTTTCGGGCGAAATCCCGGATAATTCTGTAAAGACCGGTATCAGACTTTTGGGAAGTAAATCTGATAGCGAATTTCCAAACTGTTTTCTTGAATACTTAGTAAAATCTCTTTGCAGACGCTGATCCAATGTTTCTTCATCAAGAGCAGGCTTTAAATCAATTAAGAAATATGCTCCGGTGTAGCCGCAATCCATTACATGCCGGCTGGCACTTAAAATCATAGGTCCTGACACGCCAAAGTGTGTAAACAGCATTTCTCCCTGCTCATAATATACTTTATTATTCTTATTATCAAAAGCTGCAAGCCCGACATTTCTTAAAGTTAATCCCTGCAAAAGGGAAGCCCATTTTTCACAAACCTCTAACGGTACAAGTGACGGCTTCAGATAGGTTACGGTATGACCTAATTTTTGGGCCATTTTATGGCCATCACCGGTGGAACCGGTCATTGGATATGAGATCCCGCCGGTGGCTAAGATAACCGAATCAAGCTCATAAAAATCATTATTCTGGAGCAATATCCCCTTAACTTTATTTTCTTCACATACAATTTCCTTTACCGAGGCCTCATATAGAAACTGAGCTCCTTGGCTACGGGAATAATTGACGAGGGCGTTAACAATATCGGATGATCGATCGGAAACAGGAAATACCCGATTCCCCCTTTCGGTTTTGACCGGAACATTAGCAGTTTCAAAAAAATCCATAATATTTACATTGCTATACTTATTGAAAGCGGAATAAAGAAAACGCCCGTTTCCGGGTATGTTCGCCATGAGCTCATCTATAGTACAATTATTTGTAATATTACATCTGCCTTTTCCGGTTATTAACAGCTTTCTCCCGGCTCTTTTATTCTTTTCGAAAACCTTAACATGATTTCCTAAAGAAGCAGCCCTACCTGCGGCAAAAAGGCCTGCCGCGCCCGCTCCTATAATACCTATTTTATTTGCCATCAATATTTAATTCCTCCGGTAGTCCTTAATCATGCCCTAGGGTTTCGTCGTTATCCCCTTTATCATAAATATCATATTTATCCCATAATTTTTCAAGCCTCTCGAAGGTATTATGGATAGTATCCTTTCGCTTTAAACCGATAGCCACTATAAGTGCATTTATCATCGATAACGGTGCTACAAGTGAATCTACAAATGAGGCCATATCACTTCTTGCAAAGAGAGAATAATCCGAGCATTTTGCAAGTGGAGAAGCTTCATTATCAGTAATGGCTATTACGGTCGCACCCTGATTTCTGGCAAATTCCATTGATTTTAATGTTCTTTTGGAATAACGCGGGAAGCTTATTCCTAACACTACATCTCCTTCTCCGGCATAAACAATCTGTTCAAACATCTCACTTACACTGGTTGTATGAACCAACCTAACATTTTGGAAGATAAGGTTAAAATAAAAGCCCAAAAAGCTGGCTAATGCGGCTGAGCTTCTTACACCAAGGATATATATTTTTTTTGCTTTCAATATTTCTTCGACAATTGCGTTAAAATTATGGGGGTCTGCCTCCTCCATTGTAATGCGGATTTTATTTAGATCAGATTGAAGAACCGTTTTAAGGACACTCTCCGAATCTATTTGGTTAGACGATACTTCCAGTCTCTGCATTGATGTCAGCTTGCTTTTTATAACCTCGCGCAATACCTTTTGTAGCTTGGGGTATCCATCATAACCTACCTCTATGGCGAAGCGAACAACAGTGGATTCACTCACACCAACCTCTTCACCTAATTTTGCAGCAGTCATAAAGGCAGCTTTATCATAATGTTCAATAATAAATCGTGCAATCAATTTTTGGCCTTTGCTGAATTTAGGGTATCTTTCCTTCAAATTATCTATAAGATTATTCATAAAACACCTCAAATTTGTATTTCTTTATAC
>CAYMLJ010000270.1:0-2124 GCA_964391395.1 uncultured Ruminiclostridium sp.
GATAAAATAACCACTTCTGAGTACAAAAATGCTGTAGAGGAATACCGTAAACAGGTTAACAAGGTTTCGGAAATTGACAGGCTTTCTACCACTCGAGAAAAAACCGGTGTGTTTACCGGGGCGTATGCTATCCATCCTCTAAACGGTAAAAAGGTTCAGATATGGATTGCTGATTATGTCCTGGGAGGCTACGGAACCGGCTGCGTAATGGCTGTTCCTGCCCATGATGAGCGAGACTATGAATTTGCCACGAAATATGAGCTTGATATAATTCGTGTTATCAAGGGAAAAGAAGGCGTTGATGATAATCTTCCCTTTGTTGAAGATGGCATTTTAACTAATAGCCAAGAGTTTGACGGAGTGTCCTCGGAAGATGGTCGCTTGGGCATTGTTAATAAGCTTTCCAAACAAGGTAGGGGCGAGCTTAAGGTTACTTACCGCATAAGGGATTGGCTTGTTTCAAGACAGCGCTATTGGGGCACTCCCATTCCAATTATTCACTGTGAAAAGTGCGGCACTGTTCCGGTTCCCGAGGATCAATTGCCGGTAGAACTTCCTTACGATGTGGTATTTACTCCCGACGGCGAGTCACCCCTTGCCAAGTGCGAGGAGTTTATAAACACAACTTGTCCCACCTGCGGAGGCCATGCCAAGAGGGATTCGGACACATTGGATACCTTTGTTTGCTCAAGCTGGTATTTTTTAAGGTATCCGGATAATAAGAACGATAAAGAAGCCTTTAACACCGAATGGATAAATAAGATGCTACCTGTTGACAAATATGTTGGCGGTGCAGAGCATGCAGCCATGCACCTTCTCTATGCGCGCTTTTTTACAAAGGCATTGAGGGATATGGGTTATCTAAATTTTGATGAACCATTCCTTTCATTAGTTCATCAGGGCAGCATTTTAGGCTCAGACGGGCAAAAAATGTCCAAATCCAGAGGAAATACTGTAACTCCGGACGAGTATATAGACAAATATGGTTCAGATGTTTTCAGAATGTATTTGGCTTTCGGCTTTGCATATATCGAGGGAGGCCCTTGGAGCGATGACGGAATAAAGGCTATCGACCGTTTTGTAGGACGAATAGATAGGATAATCGAAAAAGTAATTGCCGAAAGAGGAAAACGGTCCTCAAATAATATGGGGGCCGATGAGAAAGAGCTTAATTTTGTGCGGCACAACACCATCAAAAGTGTTACACAGGATACTGATCAGTTCCAGTTTAATACGGCAATAGCGAGGCTTATGGAGCTAATCAATGCGATTTATAAATATGATCTTTCGACCGATAAAAATAGCAATTTGATGGAGGAGACCCTAAAGGATTTATTAAAGCTTCTGTCACCTTTTGCGCCACATTTTGCCGAAGAGATGTGGGAGGCAATGGGAGTGAAAGATTCTATCTTTAACCAAAGTTGGCCTACCTATGACGAGAAAGCTCTTGTTAAGGATGAGGTTGAGCTTGCTGTTCAGTTTAACGGGCAAATCAAGTTTAGAATAAGTGTTCCTACCGATTCAGACAATAAGGAAATTGAAGATATTGCTAAGAATGATTCCCGTTGCGCTCAATACTTGGAAGGGAAAAATATAGTCAAAATAATAGTTGTAAAGGGCCGTTTGGTCAATATTGTCGTAAAATAAGAGGTGTAAGAATGGATCAGGCATTTAGATTTCTTATAATGGCCGGAATTACATATTTGACGTTTTTATGCGTTATAAGACTTGTTATGGGAAGTCAGTATAAATCAAAGTCCTTCCTCATCAATATAGTTGGGATGTTTACTGTCTATGGGAGCTTTATAATAAGTCGTTACAACAATGTATTAAAGCTTCCCGGATTTCTGTATTACATACTTTTACTGCTTTTGACAGTATTTTTGCCTCCTCTTTCATTGAAGATGAAGAGTGACCAAACACTCAAGTACTTTGCTTTCGGTATTGTTGCCGTTCCGCTGCTTCATCTTTTGTTTTCACTATTACTCGGCTGGGGAGAGTACTTACCGTTTATTCAAATACCATCTCTTTGGGAGCTTATTTAGCCTTTTTTATTAATTACACAGTTTATGGGTTTATTGCGTAAAGATTTGATTTACACTCTATGATTCATGGGGTATAATA
>CAYMLJ010000271.1:0-2099 GCA_964391395.1 uncultured Ruminiclostridium sp.
TGCACTCCGGATTGGTTAGTAATTGCAGCATATGATGCTTATAGTAATCAATTAACTTAATACCGTTAAGACTAAGCTCAGGATTTTCCGCCAATAATGGTGCGGCTACATTAAATGTTCGGGCAAGGGCTTCGAATATTGCTGCATTGCGCCTTTCAGGCGTTGCATTTTCATTGCCGCCAACCGGGTAACTTTTCCCGGGAAATTTGGGTAAAAGCATTGGAGTTTCTATATTATCAACATATTGAAATGCGCCTTCAAGAATATATATACCGCAACGGATCCATTCTTTACGAGTCATACCGGTATACGGTGATTTTACATAATCCGGGTTATTAATGCGAAATGGAGCCCCGTTACGAAAGTTATCGGTTTTATCTGTATTCATAAATATCGTTTTCTCCTTAGTTAATAACAGAGGTAGAAATTTACTTTTATCGGCATATTTATTATCAGATAACTTAATAAAAGAATCAAGGTTTTTAATATCAAAATCAAATTCTTGGTATGAAGTGGCTGATGAAATGTTAACTTGAAAAAAATGGCTACATGGAATACAATTAGAGCTATTCAAAGGAGGATATGCTCATGGATTATTCTGTGCCTACACTTTCTATAGTTTTTATGACAATTAGCGCCTTGACAGGCATTATTTTGCCGATTGCATTGCTAATCTTTTTCAAGAAAAAGCATAAGACAGATATTAAGCCATTCTTTACAGGTTGTGCCACATTTATTGTATTTGCATTAATTCTTGAGCAGATTTTTCACTCATTAATATTGACTTCCGATGCCGGAGAGGCAATCCAAAGCAATATCTGGTTATTTGGTATTTATGGCGGATTAATGGCCGGACTCTTTGAAGAAACAGGCCGCTTTTTTGCATTTAAAACAGTATTGAAAAAGAGTTTAAATAATGATAAAAATGCTCTGATGTATGGCGCCGGTCACGGCGGGATTGAAGTCTTTTTTATTCTGATGTTTAGTATGGTCTCAAATATAGTAATGTCGGTAATGATAAATACCGGGACCACAGCGCAGCTTACAGCTAGTATAACCGATGAAGCACAGCTGCAGGCACTCTATAAAACATTTGCAGTACTCTCCGGTACTCCTTCCGGTGATTTTTTAATGGCTATAGTGGAGCGTATTGCCGCAGTAGCTATTCATCTCTCTTTATCGGTTTTAGTGTGGTTCGCTGTAAAAAATGGAGGGAAGTGCTTACGATTATACCCTCTTGCAATATTGTTGCATACCCTCGTTAACGCGGTAGCCGTGATACTTGCAAGATATGTGCCAAGTGTTTGGATTGTATTAGTGGTTTTATATGTTATGACAGCTTGCTTTGCTGCCATTGCCGTAAAAGTGTGGAAAAACCATAGCTCAAATAATGATATAGCAGAAAATATCAATACGTTCGAAACAGAATAATATAGCGTTTTGTTTTATGGTAGAATAATCTATTATATTATAAACAATAAGGAAACAAATAAATCATAAGAATAGTGCTTTTGAGAGGAGAAAACAAAGAGAATGGATAATGAGTTAACTACAAAATCTCTTGATGGAACAGGAGATACAATACTAATAGAAGGAGTATATAACAGAAAGGTTTTTTATGTAGGGGTTGCTTTAGCGATTTTATGTATTGTCATTTCATTAATAAGTCTTACCAGTGGTAAAGAAAACATGTTTGTCGGTTTAGATTATTTAATACTGGCTAGTGCAGCCTATGCGCTGATTATGTCTGTTAAAGAAATATTTCTCAACAGAAAAAGAAAACTATCTGTTACAGAAAATAGAGTATTTGGCAATACAGGTCGTGATTCATTTGATATTCCGCTTAGCGATATAGTGAGTGTTGAGCAACAAACGCGGAAGGATTTTATTAATGGTAAAGTACAATATTTATATATAAAAACAAATTCAAACATAGAGATGAAACTTGAACAACTTAAAAATCTCGAAAAAGTAACTCAAGTAATAAAATTAAACCGAGGGCAATAGTATTTTATTGTTTTTTGACAAAGAAATAGACAATACGATAAAAAAACCTAAGCTTCTATTGTTAGACGAGCATACAGCTGCTCTTGACCCTA
>CAYMLJ010000272.1:0-2088 GCA_964391395.1 uncultured Ruminiclostridium sp.
CGTTGAAAGGATTTTGTGAAAGTAGATTATTTATGGTCTGTCAAACAAGCGGGATAACGTCCTTAGATTTTCAATTTGTTTTGCCAATGAAGAATTATATTGAATTTTTTTAGATCCGTCCAATACATAATCCCGGGCAAACCATGATAAGCTTCCAAAGAGAATAACTGATAATACTACTAAAATTAAAAAACCAATATATATTTTACTTTTTATTGTTGTTTTTCTCATATATTATCCTCGATAAGCATCATATTCTCTCTATTTACTTAATCATATACCAACTATGGTATTTATTCAAAACAAAAATAAAATAATAGTTCTTCTCTTTTCAGAGATAATATAATATAATATGAATGTTTACAAAAAGTCTGCATTTGACTTATAATTGTAATATATTTGTAATTTTATTGAACATAGGCTTATTTATGGCCTCACAAAATTATGTTTCTTTAGCGAAGAGATAATTAAGGAGTGTAGACATGAAGAAGATGACAGGGAAGATTTCTACAAAAAGGAGAAACTATCTGTCTTTTATGCTTGTCCCGCACCGTAAGGGCGGAGTCCGGACTATCAGAATCAACAACTTTAGGACAACCTTACTATCCTTAACTGCGATGATGATGATTGCACTATTGATGCTTACCGGTTATACATTGTCTGTTGTAAAAGAAAATCAAGCGCTTAAGGCACAACATAATCAAGAATTATCATTAATTCTGGCTCAAAAAGCCGAGTTAGAGGATTATATTGCAAATCAAACAAATGAATTGATAGAAAATGCTGAACTGATATCAGCCGCTTCAACAACCAAAACAATATCCGAACAAGCTATTGAGCAATATCAAAATGAATATGAGAATATGGTGGTTGCTTATGTTGATAACAATATGAGTACCATTAAAACAGTAAGTCGTGGCGGCTCAAAGGAAACTACTTTTAAAGAAGGCCTTGCGGAATTGCGGTCTCTTATATCACTTGTTGAGAGTGCTAAATTATCCGAGGATGATACAAACAGTAAAATTAATAAAAAAGAAGCTGAGCTTACTAATTTTCTTAATGCTCTTCCCACATATTGGCCTGTTGATAAGAGTACAACCATTCATTCTGCTTTTGGCAGGCGTTATCACCCGGTTTATAAGTATTATCGTACACATGACGGTATTGATATCGGGAATAAGTCATATCCCACAATATATGCTGCAGGCGACGGCAAGGTTGTTGAAGCCGGAAGATCCGGCGGCTATGGAAATTATGTCGCTATCAGCCATGGTAACGGATTCAAGTCATTATATGCTCATTTAAGCTCATACAATGTTAAAGTCGGCGATTGGGTGAAAAAGGGCCAAAAGATTGCGAAAATGGGTAACACAGGTACATCTACGGGCACACATCTGCATTTTGAAATACAGGTAAACGGTGTTCCCACAAACCCCACTAAATACTTGGAAAAAAGATAACATACAATATGAAAGGCAGGTATACAAATGTTTAAGCAAAAAAATACACCTCTGGCTATGGATACTGTATTAGGCGAATTCACATCCTTTTCAGGTAATATTGAATCAGAAGGTTCTATTAAAGTGCTCGGCAAAGTTGAAGGAGATGTTAAAGCAAGCGGTGATGTATATATTGAGCCAACATCCACTGTAACGGGAAATATCTACGGAAGTAATGTATACATAAGCGGATATATAAAGGGCAATGTTCTGGCTAAAGGAATTTTACACCTAATGACTCAAGCCAAGCTCTATGGAGATATTGAAGTCAACAGTATTGTGACCGATGAAGGGGCGATTTTCCAAGGCAATTGCAGAATGATAGAGGTCAATAAGGAAGAAGCTACTGATATCACTCCGAGAAAAAGCAGAATAAAATCCAAACGTAACACTGTTGTTGAAGATTAAAAGCAATAATTTAATAGTTAATATAAAAATGCAGGACCGTTATTAGGATCCTGCATTTTAATTCTATAATATTCTATTTGTGCTGCTAATCTTATTCAATCGATATTCTTATCGATGGCAAACCGGAGAATTTTCCGTGATGCATTCTTTTGAAATTCTTCCTGCCGGATTTTAACCATTT
>CAYMLJ010000273.1:0-2072 GCA_964391395.1 uncultured Ruminiclostridium sp.
ATTCCGCCCGAGGAGGCAAAGCATGAAAAAACCGACTCTTAAAAGCCTAAAAGAGAAAGCCGATACCATGGAAATAGAAGATGCCTTTAAATGGCTAATCTCTTTATCGGAAGAATATGGAGAGCCTGTTAAGAAACTTGCCGATAAATATTATAAGCGGATTGAATTAATGAAAAAGGAAGAAGATAGGCTTCTATCAATGTCATCAATGGAATTTGAAGCCTATAATAACGGTTATTCCTTTATAGGAGGTATTGATGAAGCAGGAAGGGGACCGCTGGCAGGACCTGTTGTTGCGGCCTGTGTCATCTTGCCTAAAGGCTGTTTGTTACATAAGCTGAATGATTCAAAAAAACTGTCGGCGGCAGTCAGATATGAGCTTTATACCCGGATAAAGGCTGAGGCTGTATCCTATGGAGTCGGCATTGTTGAACACTATATAATCGATGATATTAATATTTATGAAGCTACTAAAAAAGCAATGGAGCTAGCCGTCAACTGTATGAAAACCCGCCCTGATTTTCTTATAATTGACGCTGTCAGACTAAAAGTAGATATACCTCAAAGGGCTGTTCCAAAAGCTGATCAGAACTCGGTCTCGGTTGCGGCGGCATCTATTTTAGCCAAAGTTACAAGGGACAGAATGATGGAAAAGTTGGATGGAATATATCCCGGTTATGGATTTGCCAAGCATAAGGGGTACGGAACTGCGGAACATATTGCCGCTATAAAGGAAAAGGGGCTTTGCCCCATTCACAGAATAAGCTTTACACAAAATTTTGTATAGAGTAAAAGCTAGGTGATTAAATGGATACAATGAATGTAAACCAAGCTATATCTCAACAGATTTTTCAGATACTTTCCAAAGCCTCTCTGGAAAACTTAAACGCCGGAGATATCTTAAGCGGACGAGTGCAATCCCTTGAGAATGGCTTGCTTTTAATAAAGCTGTTGGATGGGTCTTCCTTTACGGCAAATACTCCCGAGGGCTTTTCAGCTAATGAAGGAGAGGCAATTACCTTAGAAATCGGTGAGCGCCAAAACAATCAGCTGACTGCAAGAATAGTAAACAGAGGAACCATAAGCATCGGTAAAGCCGACCAAGAGGCAGTCCTTATAGATAAAATCAAATCAAGTCTCGATTCTCTTGAGGTTACAAGCCCGCAACGCTTTATTTCCGGCGTGCTAGACCTTATTGAGGCCGAACCCGGAATTACTCCGGAAAAAGCTGCGTTTATGGTTGCCAATGGGCTTACACAGGACCCTGAGATGTCAGAAATACTGCAAAAGATATCAGAGCATGAATTCAGCCTCCACGAAAATCTTCAAAGCCTTGAAGAAGCCCTTTCTGATGCTCTTTTTGAGGCAGATTCCGATACATCATTAAATCTTTTAAAGCCTTTATTAGTGCCGCAGGAAACTGATGAATTAGTAGGTGCCCTTAAAGAAATGTTTTCAGATGCATCTCCAAGGCTTGCCCAATCAATTGAACAAAACATACGAGAATTGGTTACGAAAACTCTGATGGATGAGTTTACTGAAAATACCGGTGAACCGGGTAAGATTAATAAAGAGGCCGTGGAATCACTTGTTAAAAGTGCTCTTTTAAGTACGGAAAAAGATAGCGAAAATGGAGAAACGGTAAAAAGCGAATCAATATTTACACCTCAAAACAAAGATGCTTTATTGAAGGCTATAAATAAAGCTTTGGAAAATATTCATAAAAAGACTGAGAATCTTAGCAAGGATGATAAAAACCCGGAACTACTAAAAGAAATTAAGGAAATTGTGGGAAAATTATTCGATAAGGCTTCAATAAAAGTTGAAAATGGTATTGCAGAAAAATTTGATATCAAGGAAAAAAACGAGGCATTGAAGGCAATAATGGACTTTTCACAAAAGGTTTTAAGCAGTTCGAATGAGAGTGCCAAGGCATCTAATATGCCTGCATACAAAGAAATTGACAATGCCTTCAAATTCTTCAATCAGGTTACCACCTATGATTCTATACTTCAACTTCCTATTATGATTAACCGAGAGAATACCACCGGAGAGCTCTATGTTATGAAGCG
>CAYMLJ010000274.1:0-2049 GCA_964391395.1 uncultured Ruminiclostridium sp.
CTTACTATTTGCCTGACCAATTCAGGCTTTTTCATAAGAGTTGAGCCTTCACCGTTTTTTACTATTTTAGGTGCGGGGCAGCCCATATTAATATCTATTAAAGCAATATCTTCTCTTAATGATAATCTCTCTGCAGCCTCGGCCATTATTTCCGGCTCCGAGCCGAATATTTGAACCCCCACCGGCCTTTCATCGGGGTGGGTTTCTGTAAGCTTGATGGTTTCTGCATCATTATAGTGCATTGCCTTGGCGCTTATCATTTCGGTGTACACCAAACAAGCTCCCTGTTCCTTGCATAGAAGGCGAAAAGGGAGGTCTGTCACCCCCGCCATGGGAGCTAGGAGTATGTTGTTTTTTAGAGTGAGGTTTCCGATTTGCATGGGTGTCTCCTTTGAGTTACTTTGGAACCAGGGGGACAGTTCCTGCGGTTTTTCTAACCGTATACTTCAACGCTTCTCTTTTATTAAAACCGCAGGGACCGTCCCCACTGGTTCTCTGTATAATCCGTCAGTAATCTGTTTGAAAAAGTCAGCGCTCCACACATCCAAAACTGATGTATTGCGTATGAATGGTTCAACATCATTTTTTGCCTGCTCATAGTCAATATTATCAAATCTATCGTGAAGCATTTGCTTTATCTCATCCAATGAGCAAGTTAAATCCTCTGTAATATTACCGGATTGCAATAATCTTTCTCTCAGATGCCTTTGATTAACCTTAAACTTATGCGCAAGAAAAAAAACATAATCATAAAGGTCTCTTCCCTTCACACGGTTTTTCCAGCCCCTACAGATAACAGCATGTATCTTTCCGGCAAACAGCGACGGTACATCATAAAGCTTTATTTCATACGGTACCGGCAGCAAACGGTATTTATGCTCAAAAGCCGCAAAACGCGGCGGATTTATATCTACTTCAAATTTAATCTTTACCATTTCATTTTTTGCTACACCCCTTGTCGCATTGTCCACATAGAACATAAGCAAATGTTCTTTCGTGTTCCCCTTAAGAAATGCAGATAGAATATTAGTATCCTTAGTTTTCTCCTTATCGGATATGGTCATATTCAGTCCATACGCATTTACTTCTTTTTCAAGTATAGAAGAATAATCCTTCAAATCAAAGCTATCCTCAGCTGTGATTAGCGAAAAATCAAGATCTTCGGAAAAACGATCCAGTCCATAAAATATCCGAAGCGCGGTGCCTCCGTAAAAAGCCGCCTTTTTAAAAAAACCTGCTCGGCTAAGGCCACAAAGAACAAGCTCCTGCATAACTTCCTTCATAGCATTTTTCTTGTCGTACAATGTTTGAGTATTATATGATTTCAGCATTTGCTCTATCATGGTATTCATATCAAATCCTCCAAATGATCCGGGTTAGTTTCTGAACATTTGTACTATGATATTTTTCATTCAATATTAAAATATCATTATAATTCAGCTTACCAAATTCCTGCTCATCAATCCTCATATCATCAAATAGAAGGCTTTGCAACTCCTTTTGATTATCAACCGGGCTTTTAGTATAGAGTACATCACATAGTGCTTTTTCCGGCGATGCAATCCAAAATGGATAATCCCCTTCCCGGACAACCTCAACGCCAAGAGGGTAAACTTCTCTAGGTACATCCCTATAGGTGAAAGTTCCGAAGTGGGTTTCAAACTTTTTCTTCTTTTTTTTATCAAATGTTGCGGAAGTAAACGTATATACGGCTTCCGGAATTAAGCCGTGATAAGCAAGTGCGAATTCAAAAGACAAGTATGAAGGTCCATAAATACTTCCCGCAAGCAAATATCCGGGAGTAGAGGGATTCGTTTCATACAAACCTTTAACAATCTTGATGTATTCGCCATTTTTGACCATACGCGACAGTTTACTTGACGGGCTTGCAAAACTCTTAAGTTCTTCTAATATCATTGCGGTTGTTTTTATCACATTTTCACCTCATAGTTGCATAATATTATATTATATGGTGAAAATCAAGTGATTATTCGTAAAAAAAACCTTCTAACCACTTGGGCAGAAGGCTAAAATTGCGTGTAATTATGA
>CAYMLJ010000275.1:0-2048 GCA_964391395.1 uncultured Ruminiclostridium sp.
TGAAATCCTGCAGAGAGAATGATATTATTGCTCGTGTGGGAGGAGATGAGTTTATTATCCTTTTACCAAATACAAGTGAAGAAAATGCAGAGAAGGTAATTTCGCGAATTAAATCTGAATTTTTAAATGCTCGTGTGGCGGCAATTAAGTGCAGTATTTCTCTTGGACTTGATACAAAAAGTAGTCCAGAACAGTCATTGGAAGACATTATGGCTAATGCTGAAAATGAGATGTATAGGGACAAGGCCATGAATCGAAAATCCGTTAATAAAGATATTATTAATACTATAGTGGATGTGCTTCATTCAAAGAGCTATAGAGAGAAGCAACACTCGATAATAACAAGTGAATTGTGCGGTATGCTCGGATCTGCTCTACAGCTTTCGGAACCGGAAATCAATACATTAAAAAGAGCAGGCTACTTACATGATATAGGAAAAATTACACTCGATGAAAGCTTCTTTAATGAGGAAGTCTCATTAGATGAAGAACTGGAAATTATGCAGAACCATCCTGTTGTTGGTTATCGTATTTTAAATCTTTTTGATGACAAAATGGATTTGGCCGAATATGTATACAACCATCACGAAAGATGGGACGGCAAAGGATACCCAAGGGGCCTTAAGGGTGAACAA
Source organism: uncultured Ruminiclostridium sp. (assembly GCA_964391395.1). Taxonomy (GTDB): domain Bacteria; phylum Bacillota; class Clostridia; order DSM-8532; family DSM-8532; genus DTU059. The sequence goes on from CAYMLJ010000275.1 coordinate 636, forward strand.
ATTCCTCTGATATCAAGAATTATCTCAGTCGTGGAAACCTATGAACGTGTTTTGAACAGAGGAGACCTTGCGTTATCAGATAGAAAAAAGAGAGCAATTGATGTAATTAAAGAGGGCGCTGGAAAGCAATTTGACCCTACAATCGCTGAGCTTTTTGTTAAGATGATGGCAAGAGAAAACTAATGGAAGTTGGACTTGATAGAATATAATGGCCTATATCAATTCTCCATAAGAACAGCTTCAGGAATGTATTAATAAACTTAAGATTCTTAATCGTAAATATAAGCGTATTTGTTGTTAGAAATTATTGGTTATAATAAGATAGAGCTCTCTTGCGAATAGCTCTATCTTTAATCATTTTATAAATACTCCATGCAATTAACGGTAAATACCGTAAATGTCAAAAGTCCATATTAAAGTTAAAATTCTCGAATCCCTCAGGAACCATATCCATGATGTATTTTCCCCATATTAAACTGCCTACAACAACAAGAACAATCATAATAAGAGATAGCAAGAGAGTAGCTTTCGCATAATTCTTCAATGAGCGTGCTTTTGGTTTTCCAAAAGCCCATACAAAAAGGAGAATTACATAAAACAAAGCAAATGCAAAGAATACAATGCTTGCAGGCGTCAGATTATCCAAGCTTAAAAGTGTTGCAAGAATTGCTGCTATAGTATAAATAACCCCGAATGTAAAAGGTATAATATTTAGAACCAGTATCCCCAGCCATGCTCCGAATGAGACGGTCTTGCTTTGTTTATCGTTAACATCATCAGCTTGAGGGGGGGCAGGTGCATATGTAGGAGCTACAGGTGGTGCCTGATATGTAGGTGTAGGAGTCGGTTTGTATTCCGGCTGAGAAGGAGCTGCCGCTTCAGGTGTCACAGGTTGGAAACTCTCAGTAATACTTTCATTTTCAAGTTTTCCTCCACAGGAATCACAAAAGCTAAAATCATCAGAAAAGGACTTGTTGCAATTTGAACAATACATAAAATCCCTCCGTTTTGACCATTTGGTCATATAAATATTGGTAATATTTTTATAACTTCTAGCAGAATTGTATCTATTATTTGTATAAAAGTCAAGATAATGTTGGTTAAAAGGGCTTATCTTGTATTCATTCCATATTTTATTAATTGATAATTGTCATTACTCTATGTTACCTTTATAGTAAGTTAATTTTATGGGGGTCATTTTATGAATGAGAAAAATACTACAAGCCGGTTTAGGGCTCTGGTTAACATTGCCGGTAAAAGATTTACAGAGCTTAATATACATAGCAAGTTAATATTAACAATAGGTGCTATAGTGTTTTTAGCTTTTCTCTTACTGGCTCTTTATCTTTCTATCTCTTTTACGGCCGGATTTTCATATTTTGGTGGACAAATCAAAATAATCGAGTGGATTGT
>CAYMLJ010000276.1:0-2048 GCA_964391395.1 uncultured Ruminiclostridium sp.
ATAGGTGCAGTAAAAATGGGTGGTACCGCGGAAAGTTAAAAGCCTTTCGTCCCAACAGGGATGATAGGCTTTTTTTAATTCTCGGAAAATTAAGTAAACAGTAATAAAACAGCCAGGAGGGTTATAAAAAATGCAGTATTGGAACGAGAAAATGGAAACCATCGGTAGGGAAAGCCTAAAAATGATTCAAGGAGACAGGCTTAGAGAAACAATTAAGAGAGTATATGAAAAAGTACCTTATTACGCAGAAAAAATGAAGAAGGCAGGCATTACACCGGAGGACATAAATACCGTGGATGACCTTTCCAAACTGCCATTTACTTATAAAACCGATTTAAGGGACAATTACCCATTCGGAACCTTTGCCATCCCACTAAAAGATGTTGTCCGTGTACATGCTTCCTCAGGCACAACAGGTAAACAGACCGTTGTGGGATATACCAAAAAAGATATAGAAATATGGTCTGAATGTGTTGCACGCTGTCTTATAAGCGTAGGAGTTAACGAGGATGACATAATACATGTAGCATATGGCTACGGCCTTTTTACAGGAGGCTTGGGCGTACATTACGGTGCTGAACTAGTAGGAGCAACGGTAATTCCTGTTTCAGGCGGGAATACTGCAAGGCAAATACAACTTCTTAAGGATTTTGAGGCCACAGTACTTTGTTGCACACCATCTTATGCTTTGTATTTGGCCGATGAGATGAAAGCCGCAGGCTTGACCAAGGATGATTTAAAACTAAGAATTGGAATATTTGGAGCCGAGCCATGGTCGGTGGAGATGCGCACTCAAATAGAAAATCGATTAGGGCTAAAGGCTTACGATATTTACGGTCTAAGTGAAATTATGGGGCCTGGAGTATCTATGAACTGTGATTGTCAAGAAGGCCTACATATTATTTCAGATAGCTTCATTGCAGAAATAATTGATCCCGAAACCGGAGAAGTACTGCCTGAAGGGACAAGAGGGGAACTGGTATTTACCTGCATAACAAAAGAAGCCTTGCCTCTTATAAGATATAGGACAAGAGACTTATCTGTCTTAACTCATGAAACCTGTATATGTGGCAGAACCGGCACCAGAATGGAAAAGGTCACCGGAAGGTCCGATGATATGCTTATTATCCGCGGTGTAAATGTATTCCCATCTCAGATAGAATCTGTGCTTCTAAAATATAGTGAAGTTGAACCACATTATATGATTTATGTAGATCGTGTGGACAATTTAGACATAATGGAAATCCAAATAGAAATGAACTATAGCATATTCTCAGACCAGATTAAAAAGATTGAGTCTATTGAACGTAAGTTGCGCCATGAGATTGAATCCACATTAGGTATAAGTGCAAAAATTAAGCTTGTTGAACCTAACAGCATAAAAAGAAGTGAAGGAAAGGCAAAGCGTGTTATAGACAACCGAACGATATTTAATGGGTAAAAGGATGATAAGTAATAATTTGGCTGTAGTGCAAGTTAATGCGATACAGCCAATATTTTTTGCATATCTTTTGGTATGGAAGCAATAAGCTCAATCCTTTGTCCGCATAAGGGGTGATCAAAGGCAAGAATGTGCGAATGAAGGGCTTGTCTTCCTATAAGGTCGGTTTGTATATCTGAATAAAGCCAATCCCCAAGAAGTGGATGTCCCATAGCTCTGGAATGGACTCGAATCTGGTGTGTTCTGCCTGTCTCCAGTATAAATTGAACCAAACTTAGCTCTTTATTATGTTCTAAGGTCCTATATCTTGTAATTGAAGGAGCTCCCGCCGGATCAACAATTCTCTCGATTATACTATCGCTTTTGCGTGCTATGGGCAGGTTAATTATGCCTTCCGAAGGTTTAAACACACCATGGACAATACCTAAATAGGCTTTATAGACACGATTTTCTTTCATCTGCTTTATAATTTGATCCTGCATATGTGCGTTCTTTGCAAATAGAACAATACCGGAGGTATCTTTATCCAGCCTGTTTATAGGACGAACCTTAATTGAAAGTCCTTGTTTTATGAAATGGTCTAAAACTTGATGAGCCAAAGTTCCTA
>CAYMLJ010000277.1:0-2037 GCA_964391395.1 uncultured Ruminiclostridium sp.
CGGTTGTCTCAAAATGACATTCATTATTACATTTTTGAGACAGCTTTTTTTATAGCATAATTCTCCAAGATTCTGAAAGAATAAAAGTCGAGGTAAATATATTATGAAAGCGGTGAATAGTATTAAGACTAAAAAAATACTTATCACGATTTTAACAATCCTTGCTTTAGCGTTGAGTGCCTTTTTTAGTCAAGTCAGCTTTGGTGCTCCTGCCCAACAAACCAGTGAGGTTCAGCTTTTGGCAAGAGCAATAAACGGCGAAGCCAGGGGGGAGCCCTATGAAGGGCAGGTGGCCGTTGGTGCGGTAATTTTGAATCGTGTAAAGTCTGCGGATTTTCCAAACTCGGTTGCGGGAGTGATTTATCAACCCGGGGCTTTTACCGCGGTAGCTGATGGCCAAATTAATGTTCCTATAGATTCAAAATCGACAGTAGTAAAAGCAGCTCAGGATGCATTAAACGGCTGGGATCCCTCTTACGGATGTCTTTATTATTGGAATCCGGCAACTGCTACGAGTAAATGGATTTGGTCCAGAAAAATTATTATTAAAATTGGGAAACATAATTTCGGAAAATAAAAGCAAAAATTTCAGAAAGGGTTGAGTGTGCTATGAACGATTATAAAATAAATAATGACGAAGAAATGGCAGATAGAATTAAAGATAATTATGAGGAGCTTGAAAGATCTAAGGCCAAACACAGGACAAAAAATGTAGTAATAGCTATACTTCTTGCAACGACTATTTTTGGAGCGTATCAATATAATACGGCCATGAGGTTAAGGCAACAGTTGAATAATGCATATAACAAAGCATTTTATGAGTTGGTAGGCTATATCCAAAACGTGGAGATTATGCTTATGAAAGCGCGAATGACTTCCTCACCCGAGCTAACTGCAGCAACATTAAGTGATGTTTGGAGAGAATCATTCTGTGCAGCAAGCAATTTAGGTCAGTTGCCTATTTCGGTTGGTGTTTTATCCAACACAGAGAAATTCTTAACTCAAGTGGCTGATTTGTCAAAATCAATGGTAAAACAGAATACCAACGGAAATTCCATTGACAATGAACAGATGAAAACATTAGCCAATCTTCATAGCTTTTCGTTAAACCTTGAAAAGGGTCTTCTAGAAATGCAACAGGATCTTTCCAACGGTAATCTCAAGTGGGAAAACGTGGCCGGAGAAGAGCAGGAAGAAATGAAAGAAATATCAGAGGACATGCCAAAAACATTTACCGGCATTAATGACCAGTTTGAGGAAATGCCCACTTTAATTTATGATGGGCCTTACTCTGAACACATGCAAAATCGAAAAGCTCTTGGACTATCCGGAAATAAAGTAACAGAAAATCAGGCTATAGAAAGATTAAATAAATTTATGGGCGACGGCGCAGTACGAAATATTACTAAGCTTGCAGACAATAACAACGGAATAATAAACACGTACAATTTTAAAGCGGAATTGGCAGGCAAAGAAAAGGACAGCGTAGTCGAAGCAGATGTATCGGTAATCGGAGGCAATGTAGTTTGGTATCTTTATAACAGAGAAACAGGGGATAAGACCATTGATATTAATAAAGCAATGGAGTTAAGCGCAAAATTTTTAAAGGATCGAAACTATTCTAATATGAAGCAATCATATTACATGCAAAATGACGGTATTGCCACCATTAATTACGCTTATACCGAGAACAACATTACCTATTATCCAGACTTGGTCAAAGTAAAAGTGGCCTTAGATAATGGGGAGATTGTCGGTTTTGAAGCAAACGGATATCTTATGAATCACACGAAAAGAGATTTTGGCACCCCTAAGCTGACTGAGGCTCAAGCCAGAGAGAAAGTCGTAAGAGGAGAAAACATTAAATCATCGGGCTTAGCCGTCATTCCTACAAATTATGGCAGTGAGATACTATGTTATGAGTTTACAGGTAAGGTAGAAGACAAGGACTTCTTGGTGTATATAAATGCCAATACCGGCGCAGAAGAAGAGGTTCTGATAATAATAAACTCTGAGGAAGGGATTTTAACTATGTAG
>CAYMLJ010000278.1:0-2032 GCA_964391395.1 uncultured Ruminiclostridium sp.
CATAACGGGCTTTCAGCCTTTGGAAGGCAGGTTGTGGAGAAAGCTGAGGGCTTAGGGATATTAATTGACATCTCTCATGCATCTGACAAGACCTTTTCCGATGTTGCACAAATTTCACGCAAGCCCTTTATTGCATCTCACAGCAATAGCCGATCTGTTTGCTCACACAGACGCAATTTAACGGATAAGCAAATAAACTGTATTGCCAAAAGCGGTGGAGTTATAGGAATAAATTTATGTCCCGATTTTCTTAACAATTCGGGAAATGCCGATTTAATGGACATAATCAGACATATAGAGTATATTTCTGGCCTAGTGGGAACAGCATTTATAGGCTTCGGATGTGATTTTGACGGAATAGATAATCTACCGGAGGGAATTTCAGGGGTGCAGGATATGAGTAAAATAATTGATACCCTTTTGAAACTCAATTATAAAGATGAGGACGTAAAGAATATAGCAGGGCTTAATTTTACAAGGTTATTGCATCGTGTACTCACTGCTTGAGGTAAAATAAAAAATAATGTATAATACCTTAGGACATCATTTTGCTTTTAACAAAGTCGATATGATGCAAATTTGGAGAAGCAATGGAAAATAAAAAAGACCTGCTGGATATGACATTCGAAGAGCTGTCAGAAGCTCTTACCACATTGGGTTTTCCGGCATATAGAGCAAAACAGGTTCATCAATGGTTGTATTCGGGGCAGCTTGATATAAACAATATGAGCAATCTTCCTAAAGACATGCGAGAAAGGATTGCTGACAAATTTATAGCCGGAGGCCTGAAAATAGCAGAAAGACTGATATCTAAAATTGATGGCACGAGAAAGTACTTATTTGAGCTGAAAGATGGAAATATTATTGAAAGCGTCCTTATGAAATACCATTATGGTTATTCGGTGTGCCTGTCTACCCAAGTGGGTTGCCGTATGGGTTGCGCATTTTGTGCCTCAGCCGGTCTTGGTATGATTAGGAATCTGACAGTGGGTGAACTATTAGCGCAGGTTCTTACCATAGGCCATGATATAGGGGAAAGAATCAGCCATTTAGTACTTATGGGTATAGGTGAGCCCTTTGATAACTATAATACTGTGATGGAATTTATGCGGAGAATAAACCGTGAGGATACTTTGAACATAAGCTTTAGAAAAATGACAGTGTCCACCTGCGGAATAGTGCCTCGCATACTGGAATTTGCCCGGGAGGGAATACCGGTGAATTTGTCGGTATCCCTGCATGCACCAAATGATGAGATAAGGCAAAAAACAATGCCTGTAGCGAAGAAATGGTCATTTGATGAGTTGTTGTCAGCCTGCAAGGAATACACTGAGATTACTTCACGACGGATTACGTATGAATACTCGATGATAGAAAATGTAAATGACTCTGCCTCGTTTGCCGAGATTTTAGCAAAGAAGCTAAAGGGAACTCTCTGCCATGTGAATCTTATTCCTGTAAATTCCGTAGAGGGAATAGGCTTTAGCAAAAGCTCAAGAGCGAGGATAGAAGATTTTAAATACACTCTGGAAAGATATGGGATAGCTGTTACTGTGAGAAGAGAGTTAGGATCAGATATTATGGCAGCATGCGGGCAGCTTAGAAGAAACAACATTACTTAAATCCGGGAAGGTGTAGAGTTTGAAATATTCAGCACTAAGTGACATTGGCCTGAAAAGGGAAAAGAATGAGGATAACTGGAATATAGTTTTGGATCGGGAAGGTAATCCTGTTGGCTTTATTATTGCCGACGGTATGGGGGGATATCTTGCCGGAGAACAAGCCAGTAGGATTGCCGTGGAGAATATGTCCTTGATGGTATTGGAATGTACATCTAAGAACCTTTCGGATGATTCTATCAGAGATATTATAATAAGTGAAATTAACAAAATAAATGATAGGATAATGAGCTATTCCCTTGAAAATCTGGGTGGACTGAAAAGCGGTACGACACTTTCAGTGGGAATGGTTATAGGAGATAATCTACATATAATTCATGTCGGAGATTGCCGTGTTTACAGAATACGAGAAG
>CAYMLJ010000279.1:0-2029 GCA_964391395.1 uncultured Ruminiclostridium sp.
TTTGAGACTACGATAATAAAATTATCTTCATATACTATTTCAGGTCGGTCAGTATCGGATTTGTTATCATCCGATGCCTGATTCAGATATTGGTCGGGTATATAGACCTGTACCTTGTCATTAACAGAAAGCAAATAGGGCATAGATACTCTATTATTGTTTACTTTTATATTCCTTTTACGAAATGCTTTGAATATCACTGATGACTTTATATTGGGAAGCATATCAAAAAGAAACTCATCTACTCTTTTATTCTCATAGTTTGCTGTGACCGAAAATTCCCTCATATAAACCTCATGGCTCTTCTATAATTTCTGCCACCGGGGAATTGCCCCGACGTATTTTTCGCGGATACATCTGATAAGCACTTCGATGTAGCTTTTCTTCCTTAATCAGAATATCACCGTTATAAACTCTGATAAATGTATCTACAACATAACCCTCCATACCCTTTTCTACAATTGTTTCAATTCCTCTTGGGAGGGTGTTATCATCTATGTAAATCACTTTGATAGGAGTAGTGCTGATAGTTTTTGTGGCAAGCTTTACCTTCAACCCGGGATAATCATTGGTTGATTTTATTTTAAAGGTAAGTGCATTCCCCGAGGACACCTCTGCAGTTATACGAAGGGGATAGGTCGTTGTATTGGTAAACACCAAGTCCGCATACCCGTATGAAACAGCAGCATCATGTCCCAAAGGTACGTAACCTACCGTGAACATATGATTATGTCTTTCACGCACTTCCAGGTTTGCTCTTAAAACAGCGTTGTAAAGCGTGGTTGAAACTTGACATACCCCACCGCCGGTACCGTCCTGTATCTGCCCCGCCACATAGATGTGAGCAGTTTTGTAGCCCTTTTGAGCAGTACGGGGGCCTACTACTTTATTGAAGGAAAACTCCTCACCCGGCAAAAGCAGCGTACCGTCAATACTTTCTGCAGCAAGACCTATATTAATTCCCCGATTATAATTATTTTCGCTATTTGTGGTAAAGTAGGTAGTATATGAGGCAAGAGTGTCACTGAAGAGACGAGATTTTAGGGACCCTTCAGTTATATCGGGGACGATAAAATCTACGGGAAGAATAATTTCCTCATACTCATTTTTTTCGCGGTTTTCAACATAGGATACTACCTCCATAAGCTTAGCCCTATCCAGTGAAAGACCCATTTGGTGGGGCCTGATTTCATAGGTTGTTCTGGAGGTGCGCACAAATTCAGCATTAACCGGAGGTTTATTAAGAATATCTAGCGTGGCCTCCACATCAAGGGGAGGCGGGGTTCTTTCAATTAACAGCAGAGTAATATCTGATGACTCAAGTCGCTTAACAGCATTGATTATATCTGATATTAGCTGCTCTTCATCAATTTCCAATCCCGGTAATCCGGTGCACAGAATCACCTGATTATCTGTTATGACTATATTTGAAGGTATAATTTCTCTATAGGTATTTTGGCGGATGTCATCCAAAAAATCATTGAAGTTCTCGGTTTCACAATTTAGAATGAGTTCGATAGATACGGGGCTTCTCCTAAGCTTGGATATCTTTGCCAAACGCTCAATAAAATTACCCTCTCTGCCGATACTGTAGGCTTTTTCAGTCATAGCCACAATGTCTATATTTATGCCCATTTCGGAGACCATAACAGTTCTTTCAAACTGCGGCCCCGAGATTGTTATAAAGATATTATCGAAGGCTTCGGCATAAATATTTTGAATATGTACAGCAAGCTTCTCCTTCGTGTATCCACCGACGTTTTCATTTCGCACCAGAACACCGTTATATATGGTTGATATATTTAAAGATAAAACTGAGATGATGATAAGAGCTAATATAACCAGCAGAAAAATAACCAATGAAATAATCATAGGAAGTTTTTTTCTAACGGGGTTGCCTCTCTTCTGTTGATTGGTTAAAGGTATTATTACTTGCTTCTCTGATTCCATAATAATGCACCTGATTAATTATTATTGAGCTTGTCATCCTTTTACCATTATCTCAGCTTTTAAAAATATTGACAACAGA
>CAYMLJ010000280.1:0-2028 GCA_964391395.1 uncultured Ruminiclostridium sp.
CGCTTGTTTGACAGACCATAAATAATCTACTTTCACAAAATCCTTTCAACGATTGATGTTGAGAGGAATATTTTTTTGATTTTTTAGCATAAAACTATGGAACATTATGGAACAGTATGATATAATAAAATAAAATCTTCTCGCAGAACTAATGCCAAAAAGAATGGGAGGACATGCTCTATGGCTTATCGTCTAGATGTAAGAGTGCAAAAAAAAGGAACATACCTAGTCATTCAAAAAAAGTACTGGGACAAAGAGAAAAAGCAATCTGGAACCAAACACCATGATACCTTGGGTTACCTACATGAGTTGCAAAAGCAATATCCTGATCCTATTGCCCATTTCAAAGAAGTCATTAGTCAGATGAATGCTGAGGAGAAGGGAACTAATAAACTTACACTAGAAATCGATATGAATGAAAATCTCCAAAACGGAACGCATTCCCGATACAATATTGGCTATGCAGTGATTATGAAAATATATTACGAGTTAGAGTTGGATCGGTTCTTTAATAATAAGGCAAGGCACGAGGCCTTTGAATATAATACCAATTCCATTATGACGCTGTTAACCATAACTAGAATACTGTTTCCGTCATCTAAAAAGAGGTCTTATGAACACAGAGAGATGTTCTTTGAGCGTTTTGATTTCGAACTTCATGATATTTACCGTGCTTTATCTCATTTCTCAAAGATAGGTTTAGAATGCCAACGATTCATCAGTGATCAAATTAATACAAAGTTCGGTAGGGATACCACACTTATGTATTTTGATGTTACGAACTTCCATTTTGAAATTGATAAATCAGATGACTTTCGCAAACGAGGTAAAGAGAAAAACAATCGCCCTGATCCTATTGTACAAATGGCTTTAGCTATGGATGCAGATGGAATACCACTATACTACAAGTTATTTCCAGGCAATACTCACGATAGCAAGACCTTTATTCCTGTATTTAAGGATGTATGTGTAAGATTTAACCCCGGTCGTGTTATCGCTGTTGCTGACATGGGTTGTACATCAGCAAATAATATCTACTTTCTTAAGGGAGGCGATAGGGATAAACGTGCAAACGGTTATGTGTTTAGTTTCTCAGTCCGTAAAGGTTCAGAAGCTTTTAAAAAATATGTTTTAGACGATACCGGCTACGCCGACAGGGATGGTAAACCACTAAAGGAAGGTTATGATTACAAAGTTAAATCCCGTATTGAAGTTCGAGAAATCCAAGTGACCATGAAAAACGGTTCTCAAAAAAGCATGCTAATAGATGAAAAGCAAGTGGTTTTTTGGAGTGAAAAATATGCGAAAAAGTCACGAGCCGAACGTGAGGAGACCATAAAAAAAGCACTCGACATCATAGCTAATCCCAAAAAGCACAATAAGAACACAGTGCATGGTGCTGCCGCATACATAAAAAACATTGCCTTTGATAAAAAGACAGGTGAGATATTTGAAAAGCCGGGCAAAAAGCTGCTATTTGATGTAAAAAAAGCAGAAGAAGATGCTAAATATGATGGATATTATTGCATCATAACCAGCGAGTTGGAAATGCCTGAGCAACGTGTAATTGAGATTTACCGTGGTTTGTCAGATATCGAAGATAACTTTAAAGTTTCTAAAAGCGATTTGGATATTCGACCAGTTAATGTTTCCCGCAAGGATAGAATAAATGCACATGTCCTGACCTGCTTTATTTCTCTGGTCATTTTGCGTCTTATCCAAAAGAAAACTGATTACAAGTTTACACCTGAACAGATTATATCTTGCCTCAATGATATCAGTTGTAGCCTTGAAGATGAAAATATTTATTTGTTTGACTATCGCAGCAATATTTCCGATGAAATAGGTAAAGCCTTCGACATTGATTTTAGCAAAAAAAGACTCTTCCTAAATGAAATAAAAAATATTTTAGCTTCAGCAAAAAAAAGAAAATTGTACTAGGTTTTTATGGCAAACAGCAAAGCCCGCAAACCGTTTAATCAAAGGCGGTTTACGGGCTATTTGATTCTTTAGCCTGTCAAACAGAGG
>CAYMLJ010000281.1:0-2008 GCA_964391395.1 uncultured Ruminiclostridium sp.
GAGTGGGAATAGGATTAAAGCCCCGGAAACTATGTATGAAAAAGAGAAAGTTGCATATAATATTGTAAAGCGGATGTAAAGTAATTGATTGACATAGGCTTTACGACATGCTATTCTAAAAATACATAGAAAGGGGTGATATTAATGGCACAAACAATGGTAAACTTTCGCATGGATGAGGATTTAAAAAAGAACATGGAGAAAGTTTGCTCTGATATGGGACTTTCTATGACGGCCGCTTTTACGCTTTATGCAAAAAAAGTTACAAGAGAGAGGCGAATACCTTTTGAAATATCTGCTGACCCATTTTATTCTGAAAGCAATATAAAGCATTTAGAACAGGTTATTGAAGATATTAATGAAGGCCGCGCGAAGCTTGAAGAGCATGATTTAGTTGAGGTAGACTGATGCGGCTATTATGGGAAGAAAGAGCATGGGAAGAATATTGTTACTGGCAGACGCAGGATAAGAAAGTGTTGAAACGAATAAATGCGCTGATAAAGGATGTTCAGAGAAATATCTATGAGGGTATAGGTAAGCCAGAACCGTTAAAAGGGAATTTAGGCGGTTGGTGGAGCAGACGAATTGATGAAGCGCATAGGATTGTCTATTGCGAAAAAGATGGGGCAATTATAATTGCTTCATGCAAAGGACACTATGAGGATTGAGAGAAAGATTGAATACAATTTAAAGAAGCAGCTCCGCCTTTAAAATGGTGGAGCTATACTATTAATATGAGGCTTTTAGACTTCATAAAAGAGCGGAAAAACAGATGATTAAGTATAGTTATCTGATATTGAGAGTTATTGTAGCATAGCATTTGAAGTCAAGAAATATGTTCCCAAACTTCATATAATTTGAATCAAGGAGGAGAGGTAACAGTGCACGAAACAAGAAGCGAAAGCTCAGCGGCAACGGCTCGGATGAAAGCATATATATCCAAGCATTTGCATGACCCTATCACAGCGAGTGATGTTGCAAAAGCAGCAGGTTATTCCCAGTATCATGCAGCAAGAATATTTAAGGGAGAAACGGGCCTGTCTCCATTCGAGTATATCCGCCGGGAAAGGTTGACCGCTTCCGCCCATGCGTTGCGCTCTGGAAAATATAAAGTTCTTGACATAGCGCTGGATTTTGTTTTTGACAGCCATGAGGGTTTTACGCGGGCTTTTACAAATGGATTTGGGATTTCACCTAAAAAGTACGCCATCCGTCCGACACCCGAAGGCTGGCTGATACCGTACAGTTACCTTGACCGTTCTAATTCAAACTTGGAGGTATCGAACATGAAAGAAACAGCAGTAATTTTTACACAAATCGTTGAACGCCCGGCAAGGAAGCTTATCTTGAAACGAAGCAAAGGAGCCCATGACTACTTCGCCTACGCAGAGGAAATAGGGTGTGGTAAGAACAGCGGCTCAAAGGCTTGGGATGTTCTCTGTGAAATCAAAGAGGCTTTGTATGAGCCTGTAGGAGTTTGGCTGCCGGAGAATATGCGTCCTGTAGGAACGGGTAGCTATGCACACGGCGTAGAGGTTTCCGCCGACTATACCGGTGTACTTCCCGAAGGCTTTGACATTATCGACCTCACCCCGTGCAAACTCCTAGTTTTCCAAGGGGAACCGTATAAAGATGAGGAATTTGAAGAGGCAGTCGGTATTTGCATGGAACGTATCAGCTCGTTCAATCCGGAGGTATACGGTTACAAATATGCGCCGGAAATTGCCCCCAAAATGCAGCTTTCACCAGAAGGTTGGCGAGGATACATTGAGATGTTACCTGTTAAGAGTATGAAGTAGATTAATAGAGCCAAGAAAAGATCGCCCCGTGGAATTAACTCTGCGGGGATTTTTTTAGTTTGTTTTTATTAAAAAACTATTGTCAGTAGCAGACTATTGTGATAGTATGGACTATAGAAGTAGTCTATTTGGTAAGGGTGTTAAAATTAATGCAAAAATTATTTGACAGTGAAATTAAAGTTATGGAAATCATATGGGAAAATGAACCG
>CAYMLJ010000282.1:0-1992 GCA_964391395.1 uncultured Ruminiclostridium sp.
GTATTGGTACGAAGCAATGCAGATATCTCAACAGAGGAAGAGCTCTTGCAGCGTAGAAATATCAAGGTGGGAATAGTCAGAGGGTATTACTATGGTGAGCATTATATGGAACTTATTAAAAAGCTGGAAGATAGAAAAATGATTGTTCAAGCAAGAGATACCGAGCAGCTCTACAAAATGTTTGATGATAATTGGATACAAGTGACCTTCAATTTTGCATCAAGCTATCTGTTCTATTTTGATTATTACAATATGCAAGGGATTAATATTTATGATTGGGCACCCGAAGAGGAGCCATTAGTCAGAAATCTTGCCTTTAGTAAAAAATATTTTTCACCTGATGACATTGAAAAGTTTCAACAGACTATTAATGAAATGACAGACGATGGTACCCTATATAATATTTTTAAAAACTATATCCCTGAAGAGAATGCAAGAAGGATGTGTAAACAATAATGGCGCAAATATTAAGAGACATATTTTCTTTAAAAAGAATCGGGCTGGCACAGAGGCTAGCGGGTATGGTTTTCATATTGGGTATTTTAATCTATATACCGAGCATAATTTTTGGCGCTGTTACCAACCTAAAAATCATAAATGCCGAACTTGCAGATTATAAGCAAGGGGTAGAAATGCGAATTCAGAATGCATTTGAGCCTGCCATCTGGAATTATGATATAGAAACACTTAGGAAGCTCATTACATTAGAACTTAATAATGAAAACTTAGAATCAGTGAGAATCAGTACAGAAGAGACTAGCCTCATATGGCTATCTTCAAGGTATAATACTATATTTGACGAAACAGTAGCACCGGAAGGAAAATACATTGAAAAAAAGGTTATACCTGTTTACAGAATGGATGAAAAAGAGCGGATAATTGCGTATGCAACTATTTGGTATGATCACTCAATGGTAAAAAATCAGTATTTTAAACAGCTTATAAATGATTTTGTCATTGTGGGCGCTCTTCTATTAACAATTAGTGTTGCCATGACAATAACAAGTTATATAAGGCTTGTGCGTCCTCTTGAAGAAATAAGAAACAGTATGATTGAAGCCGGGAAATCTGCCATGGATCTCGCAAAGAAAAAAATAAGTAAAGCTAGATTTAAAAGGGCTTTCCCTGAGATAAGAAGTATGGGTTCGGATTTAGAGTATATGTTGGGGAAAATAATTAAGCTTAATAACGAACTGGAAGATAAGGTAGCTGAAAGGACACATGAACTGGAAAACGCAAATTGTGAGCTGGAGGCGGCTATAGAGGATTTGAGAACTGCTCAAGCTCAACTGATAAATACTGAAAAAATGGCTGTTTTGGGCAAATTATTCGCAGGTATTGCGCATGAACTCAATACACCTCTTGGAATTATTAACTCCGCCGGTGGAACTATTGAGAGGATCCTAAAAAAAGAGTTAAATAATGTTATTTGTTTTTGTTGCCGTGCACCAAAAGAGGTTTATGAGGTTTACAACGAATTAGTACATAAAAGCACCGGGAATCAAGACAACGCTCATAAACGTATGCTGCGACGCATTTATTCTAAAGCTGCAGAAGAAAAGGGTATTGAAGTTTACGATGAAATAATTGAAAAGTTGCTGGATTTAGGCTATGAAGCACAAGTAGATGATTTTATAGCACTGGTTGAAAAACCTTCAAATATTCAAGCAATTCAAGCTGCGTACAGTATTGCCATATTACATAAGTCAGTCGGAATGATAAGAGTATCAACTGAAAAAGCTTCCACAGTCATATCAGCGTTAAAGACATATTCACACAAGGATACCAGTACGGCGCCGGTTCCGTATGACGTAGTCAAGGATGTAGAGATGGTTTTGACACTATATTATAATCAGACAAAACATGGCGTAGAGATAGTAAGAGAATACGAAAAAGTGCCTCATGTTATATGCTTTCCTGATAAATTACATCAAATCTGGGTAAATATAATTAACAACGCTTTACAAGCTATGAACTATAAAGGCACACTTA
>CAYMLJ010000283.1:0-1991 GCA_964391395.1 uncultured Ruminiclostridium sp.
CCTAAATTAGTTCATACATTTCTATACTTTCTTCCTTTTTAACATGCTCGGTTACCTTGAGGATTTTAAATTTTGTAAGATTTTCGCCAAATCGAATCTCAACAATATCTCCCACATTAACCTCAGTCCCTGGCTTGGCAGTACGGCCATTTATTGTTACTTTCTCCTTGGAACAGGCTTCATTAGCCAGTGTTCTCCTCTTAATAATGCGGCTGACCTTAAGAAATTTATCTATACGCATGTTAATCCTCCTCTTTTTCTTCTCTCTCTAGCTTCTTAGATTCATCCCAAAAAGCGTCCATCTCACTAAGCGACATTTCGGTAAGCTGTTTCCCCTCTTTAGCGGCACAGCGTTCAACATATTCAAACCTGCGGATAAACTTGTTTGTTGTGGCTGTCAGTGCAAGCTCGGGCTGAACTTTCAAAAATCTCGAAACATTCACCACCGCAAAGAGTAAATCTCCCAGCTCTTCTTCAATGTTTGCTTCATTTTTGTTCTTGTATGCCTGCTCTAATTCACCAAATTCCTCTTTTACCTTGAGCATGGCATCTTTTATGTCATCCCAGTCAAAACCGACCTGAGCAGCCTTTTGCTGCACCTTGAAGCTTCGCATCAGTGCGGGAAGGTTGCTTGGCACCCCGTTCAAAACTTGGGTTTGAGTTTTTTGGCCCTTTTCTTCCTTCTTGACCTTCTCCCAAATGGTCATTACATCATCGGAGGTTTCGGCTTCTTCACCCCCGAATACATGCCGGTGACGATTCACCATTTTAGCACTGACACCATGAACAACATCACCAAAATCAAATTGCCGGTTTTCCTTGGCAATTTGAGCATGGAATACAACCTGAAGCAGCAAATCTCCCAGCTCATCACAAAGCTTGGATGGGCTTTCCTCATCTATAGCCTCCAATACCTCATACGCCTCTTCTATAAGATAGCGCTTAAGGCTCTTGTGATTCTGTTCCCTATCCCACGGACAACCGTTGGGAGCTCGGAGCATAGACATAATCTTCAGTAAATCATTATATTCATATCTTTCCTTTTTCATAGATTCCTCCGTGTTTTATCAACGTTTGAGTTCCCATGTTCCGGTCAGCTTTTCGATACTTCTCGGCACCGCATCCTTGGAATTTTTCCAATCCGCCTCAGAGTTCCGGTAATCAAACATCTTTGTAAAGTGTTTTACTTCCTCATTAATGCGTTTAAGCTCTAAGAGCTCCAAAGGTAACAGTTCGGTTAAAAATTCTGCCTGCATTACGGGAGAAAACACCTCTCTTGCTTTTTTAAGCAGCCATTCTACATGCCTTAAACAAAAACCTTTGGATTCATTAAATTTCTTTTTGAATTGCGGCTCTTTTCTATATAGATAAAGGGTATTGTCTACCAGCCTGTCCATGTTGTCATCAATCTTCCGGCATACGGCACAAGTTTCTTTTAACTCAATAAGCTTATTTAGTAATTCATCTATAGTCTTTCCCGCAATACTCCTTTTGCCCTTAAGATTTTCTGTAAAAGCTTCCATAGGCCCTTTGTCCCGTAGCGCTTTAATTCCGCTTTCATTCTTCAGATATATTTCTTCTATGTATCTAATCTGTTCAGTCATATGGGTGTCAATTACTAATGCCAGAGGCAGCCTTTCCTTTTGAAGATTGTACAGCTTTACAAAATGATTGGAGCAAAATCCTGTACGGTTTGTTTCAATCCTAAAGTCCGGCTCCATCATGGCCGGGCCGATGGTATATTCCAGCGCATCATTCTCCAGCTTTCTTTCACAAACACAAAGCGGGCATTCGCTATCCTGCTCAAAGGCCTCATTAATAGGTATGGTATATATTCTTTCTTTCATAAACAATATCTCCAAATTCTGTAAAACGGTTACTATCAATGTGTATAGAATATCACAACTGGAAAAAACTAATCAAGGTTATTAGGCCTGTTTAATACAGTTTTTTTGAAAAAACACTTGACTCTAAATTAGGTCTTTGCTATT
>CAYMLJ010000284.1:0-1962 GCA_964391395.1 uncultured Ruminiclostridium sp.
CATTCTTTATAAGTGAGCTTTCGAAAGTATATATTGAGGTATGTTTTAATGAGAGAAATAGATAAAAGCGCAATTAAGGCACAAAATGATAAGACTTTCCTTGAAGAATTCATATACGAGTATGAACCTTTTATAATGCATCTGTCTCATAAAATATTAGGTAGTTATATAAGCAGAAGTGATGATCAGTGGTCAGTATCATTATCGGCTTTTAATGAGGCCGTGAAGTCATATTCCTTTGAAAAGGGCAGCTTTATTCCTTTTGCCGAAAAGGTAATAAGAAGAAGGCTTTATGATTACATAAGAAAACAATCAAATCCTTCAGCGGAAGTACTCGTTAGCCCCTATGCTTTTGAAAATAATTCAGGCGAAGAGCAAACTGCAATCACTCACGAAATCTTGGAGAAAATCGCTGTTGTACCTAATAACGATGCAAAGCTTGAGATAGACGAATTGGCCGACGTTTTAGCCGAATATGGCTTCTCTTTTTCAGACCTGATTTCTGTTTCGCCAAAGGCAGTCAAGACTAAAACAGCCTGTGCGAGAGCTATTGTATTTATTGTTCAAAGACCTATTTTGATAAGAGAGTTAAGGAATACAAAATATCTTCCTATAAAAATTATCACAGAAAATTTGAACCTACCCCGAAAAATTATCGAGAGGCATAGAAAATATATAATAGCGGCGGTAGAGATAATATCCGGAAATTATCCTATTTTATCCGAGTATCTTAAGTTTGTTAGAGAGGAGTTAGAAGGATGAAAAACATTGTATTGGAAATAAAACGTAATGAGGCAGTTATTCTCTCTGATGATGGAACTGTCTCAAAAATCAGAAACAAAAATTATAGTATAGGACAGGTGATAACTATGGAAAATACTAAGAAACCAAAATCGAAGCTTTATTCCTTTGCGGCCAGTTTTGTTGCTGCGATGATTATCTTAACAGTCGGAGCGTTTGCCTATTTTACTCCTGTAAGTTATGTAAGTCTGGATGTTAATCCTTCCATAGAATATTCGATTAATCTATTTGACAGAGTATTAACTTATAAATCTGTAAATGACGATGGCGAGGAAATTATTCAAAATCTTGATCTCAAGAATAAAAAAATTGCGCAGGCTTTGGAAGAAACTTTGAACAAGATAGTAGCAGAAGGCTACATAACAAAGGATGAAAACGCGGGTGTTGTAATTTCTGTATCAGACTCTTCAAAGGCAGAGGTCCTAGTAAAAGAAATTTTGGAAAAGACAGAAAAATATCTTGCTGAAAATGATGAAACCGATGAAATTGAGGTTGATGTTGAGGTAGAAGCTGTCGGGAGAGAAAGAGTAGAAGAAGCTCGTAAATTGGGCATAACCCCGGGAAAGCTTAATTTGATAGAAAAATTAAGAGCCAGCACTGATGACCCTGAGGATTTTGTCATCGAAGATTGGATGGATAAATCCGTTAAGGAAATAAATAAAGCTGTTAAAGATAACAGGAAGAGCAAAAAGGCTGAAGACAAGATTGATATTGAGGATGAAGACGACGAAGACAAAGACGACAATGATGATGATAATGACATTGATGACGACGATGAAGATAATACTAATAAGCCTGTAAAAGAAAAGAACAAAGAAAAGGAAAAAAATAAGATTAAGGACAATAACAAAAACAATAACGGCAAAGATATAGACATCGATGATGATGACGACGATGACGACGATAAAGACAAAGACGATGAAGATGAAGATGACGACGATGACATCAAGAATAATAATAACAAAAACAACAGTAATAATAGTAGTAATAATGGTAATAAGAAGGACAAGTCAAATAACGGGAAATCAAAGAATAACAAATAAATAGACAATCCCCGTAAGCTTCTTAGTAGTTCTACTAAGAAGGCAGCCACCTCCCAGGATTAATGGATAAATCATCATTAATCTGGGAGGTTTTTCTTTAGTATAAATACTATAAAAA
>CAYMLJ010000285.1:0-1910 GCA_964391395.1 uncultured Ruminiclostridium sp.
GTGGTAAAATTTAATTAATGGAAGCATACCTTGTGCCGATATAAGTATTAGAGCTATATTAAACAAGATTCATGGAGGGATCTATATGAAAATTGATAGCATGGATGCGGCTTTTAAATCGACAGTAAGTGTAGCGCCTACTCAGGTGAAACAAGAAACAGCAGTAAAATCTGAAAGGTCCTATCCGGATGCTAATAGAGTTGATACTGCTAGAGTTAATAAAGAAGACAATGCCAGATATACAGAAGAAAAAATAAGTAATGCCTTTTTAGAGAGTGCGGTTGATAAGGCAAATTATACATTTGAAATACAGAATAGGTCGCTTAGGTTCAAAATTCACGAAAGAACAAATGAAGTAATGGTTAAAGTCGTGGACTCAGAAACAGGTGAAGTAATCAGAGAAATTCCGCCCGAAAAGCTGCTGGACATGTTTGCTAACATGCTTGAACTGGCAGGTTTGATTGTTGATGAAAGAAGGTGACATATATGAACGGAATATCAGGTTTTACGTCACGAATGAGATTAACAGGTTTATCCGGCTTCGATACCGATTCTATGGTAAAAGAGCTTATGAATGCCGAGAGAATACCGTTAGATATACTAAAGCAGAAAAGAACAGTAATTGAATGGAGACAGGAGTCTTACAGAGATATAAGTACTTCTCTCATGGGATTTAAGAGCAAGTTCTTTGATATTATTAACCGCTCTTCATACATGTTGTCTCAAAGTTCTATAAGAGCCATGTCAGCAACAAGCAGCAACAGTTCATTTGTAACAGCTACTGCAGCAAGCGGAGCAAGTGTAGGAGAGCGAAATATAAAAGTTAACCAGCTTGCTACAGCCAATTCTTTAAGTAATTCCGAAGCGATAAACAAGGGGATAACAGGAAAGATTTCTTTGGGTGAGGGTGAAAGTCTCGCAGGTAAGCTTGAAGGGAAGGAAATTTTTGTAACCTTAGACGGAATAAGCAAGCAGATTACTCTAGAGGGTAATGATGCAACAGATTTTAAACAAAAACTACAAGCTTCTTTGGATGATGCCTTTGGATTAACTAAAAAAACAATAGAGGGCAAAGAGGTAGATGTATCTAAATTTGATGTTTCAACACTTAATGAGACAGCAACGGGATTTGATTTTACCATAAATACAGCTGCCGACAGCGGTGCTACTAGGGTTACTGTTTATGGATCTCCGACAGATTTAGCTGATTTAGGACTTGTAGAGGGGCAATCCAATAGGCTTACATTAAACAGCTCTCTTTTAAGCCTAAAAGACTCCTTTAGTACAGAATTACAATTTGATAACGGCGAGGCTGCATTCAAAATTAATGGTGAAACAATAAACATAAAATCCACCGACACACTTAAGCAGGTATTTGACAAAATAAATAATAACGATAAGGTCAAGGCAAAGATAAGCTATGACGAGCTGACAGATAAAATCACTTTAACCTCTACTGTTACCGGTGCAGGTAATAATTTAGATATCGATGACACTCATGACATTCAGGGGAACTTCTTGGCAGTATTAAATTTGGACAAAGAAACACAAGGTACTGACGCAATGGTTACCATCAATGGCAAGAACCTTGTAAGAAGCACTAATAACTTTACTGTAAACGGTGTAACTTATAATCTTCGCAAAGCCCATGAGGCAGAGAGTAAAGGAGATACTATCACAGTGGCTCAGGATACCGAATCGGTAATAAATAATATCAAGAGCTTTATAGAAGATTATAATAAGCTTATTGATGACATCAATGGCAAAACTACCGAGAAGTATAATAGAGCATACCAACCCTTAACCGATGCCCAAAGGGATGAAATGGAAGAGAAGGAAATTGAGAAATGGGAGAGGCAGGCAAAAACCGGACTCCTTCGTAATGACAGTATGCTTCAGAGCTTAACTTT
>CAYMLJ010000286.1:0-1901 GCA_964391395.1 uncultured Ruminiclostridium sp.
GTCATATATGGCCCTCCATTTACTTACCACATTCATCATGATGCTGATGCTCGTGACATATTGACCCGGTTGTCTTAAGATTTCCCTTCAGATAATTCTCAACAGCAGCTTTTGCATCTCCGGAAGCTCCTACAACAACTTCAACGTTCCTTTCATTAAAAATCTCGACTGCACCTCCGCCCATACCGCCGCTAATGATAACATTTACACCGCCATCAGCGAGGAAATTTGGCAAGAATCCGGGTCTGTGTCCCGGGTTGCCAATGGTTTTACTTTTAATAACTTGGCCCCTGTCGGTGTCAAAAATCATAAACCCTTCGCAATGTCCAAAGTGCTCAGTCACCATTCCGTTATCGCTTGCTACAGCAATTTTTATCATATTAGTTTTCCTCCATTTTTTCTAATATTTTTGCAACCGGCTCAAGCCAAGTGCCATCGAAAAGCTCTATCATGCCCTTATCGCAAGCAGCTGAAATTTTTGGTTCAATAGGCAGCTTAGCAAGAACCTTTAAATTATGTTTATCAGCAATTTCTTCAATGTGACTTTCTCCGAATATCTGATAGTCCTTGCCGTTATCAGGGCATTTAAAATAGGACATGTTTTCCACCAGACCGATAACGGGAATATTCATCATCTCAGCCATTTTGACAGCTTTTGATACAATCATAGATACAAGCTCCTGCGGAGAAGTCACAACAATAATCCCGTCAACAGCAATGGATTGAAATACCGTAAGAGGAACATCGCCGGTTCCGGGTGGCATATCTATGAACATAAAATCAACATCTTCCCAGATAACATCGGTCCAAAACTGCTTGACAGTACCGGCAATAATCGGCCCTCTCCAAACAACGGGATCAGTATCATTTTCTAAAAGCAAATTAACAGACATAATATCAATACCGGTCTTTGTCTTAACAGGGAATAGACCAAGTTCACTGCCTGTAGCTTTGTCCTTGATTCCAAAGGCTTTAGGAATAGAAGGCCCTGTAACATCTGCATCAAGAATGGCCGAATGAAAACCCATCCTGTTCATGGTAACCGCAAGCATTGAGGTAACAAGCGACTTACCCACTCCTCCTTTACCACTGACAATAGCGATGACTCTTTTTACACTGCTCATCTCGTGTAGACTCTCGGAAAAATCGGTTTTTTCTTCTTTTCTTTCTGCACAGTCCTCCGAACAGCTGCTGCAGCTTTGATTGCAATTTTCGCTCATAATATTAGCTCCTTTATTTATGTTTATATTTCTATTACACTACCAGATGACAGATAATCAATGTTATCAGTCATAGTAGATCTAAGCATTTTATACGGTTCCATGCCTGTGCAATGACAGGTATAATACTTTGCTTTTGTGTTCATTAGATATTTACCAATTCTATCTATCATACCAGAGTCTTCGTTTCCAAATAAGTGGCTGGAAAGATGAAATCCGCCTATCACATAGCTGGGCATTCGTCCTTTGATTGAGTAAAAATGCTCAAGTATATTAACAATGCCATTATGTGCGCAGCCTGTGACCAATAGGGTCTTTCCGTCTTCCTCAATCACGAGGTTCTGTTCATGGGCAAAGGTATCATCCGTCGTTTGCCCATTTTGCTCAGTTAATAACCCATTATTGGATTTTGGCCGAGGCTCCTTTTGATCAATATTAGAGAATACCTGGATTCCTTTACTGATAAAGAATCTGTCTGATGTGAGTACAACTTGTTTGTTTTGTTTTAGATCCTCATCAAGTCCGATAAAATCTAATTTATCATCTGGACGCATGGAATAGTGTTTATCAAATGCAAGATGGTGTATAAACACCTCAGCTTTTGTATTTTCTTTTAAAAATGCTTTTAATCCTCCGCCATGATCGTAGTGTCCATGTGAAATTACAAGAAAATCAACATCG
>CAYMLJ010000287.1:0-1895 GCA_964391395.1 uncultured Ruminiclostridium sp.
ATGAGAAATATGGCTTCTCATATTACAGAGCTTGCTTTCGATTATTTGGATGCCCCGCCTGTAGTAGTGGGAGCTAAAAATTGGATTACTCCTGCTCATGAATTAGAGGATGCTTTCTTCCCACAGCCTGAATGGATTATTGATGCAATCCATGAGAGGATTCTTCCAATCCCCGGGCATGTATGTACTCATAATTTCACAGAGCTTGAGCAGCTTAGGGAAAACCGGTTGGGAGTCTAGAAGCTTCGCAGGACAATAAGTGTATTGAGAGGGAATATTATGATACAAAATCTTGAAGGACAAGTTGCTATTGTAACAGGTGGGGCACAGGGTTTAGGAGAAGCTCTGTGTCAAAGGTTGGATCAGGAAGGCTTAAAGGTGGTTGTGGCCGATATCAACCTTGAGCAGGCTCAAAGGGTGGCCAAAACACTTAAAGATGCCATAGCTGTAGGTGTAAATGTTTGTGATGAGGTCCAAGTTGACGAGATGGTCAATAAAGCTGTTAATCATTTTGGCAAACTTGATTTGATGGTTTCAAATGCAGCAATACTAATCGCAAAACCTGTGGTCGAATTCCCGTATAATGAATGGGAAAGAATGATTAGCGTCAATCTAAACGGATATTTTCTTTGTGCCAGAGCAGCAGCACGTGTTATGATACCTAATAGAAGAGGTAATATTATTCAGATTAACAGTAAGTCGGGCAAAAAAGGCTCTTATAAGAATTCGGCATATGCAACAGCCAAATTTGCAGGAATCGGGTTTACCCAGAGCTTGGCTTTGGAACTTTCAGAGTATGGCATAAGAGTTAATGCTATATGCCCGGGAAACCTGCTTAACTCACCTTTATGGAACGACGGACCCAATGCTCTGTTCAAGCAGTATGCCAGAAATCAGGGAATCACAGAGGAACAGGTGAAGCAGAAATATCTGGATCAGGTTCCTCTGAAAAGAAGCTGTGAATATGAAGATATTGCCAATGCGCTTATCTTTCTTGCCTCGGATTCAGCCAGTTATATGACAGGACAAGCCATTAATGTGACAGGCGGTCAGGAAATGAGATAATGTGTTTATGCATTTGTGATTAAGCTCATGAGGCGATTAAAGGAAACACTCCAATTTTTAGCATACCTATTGATAAAATAATGTGGGAGGCGATAATGTGCTCGGTGTAGAACGAAGAAATAAAATTTTGGCAATGATTAATGAAAAAAAGAGTATTACGGTTCAAGAAACAGCAGCTATCTTCAATGTTACCGAAGAAACCATCAGAAGGGATTTTAAGTCTCTTGAAAAAAAGGGTTTACTAATCAGGATACATGGAGGAGCCGTTATATCTGATGAGTCAAAAACTGAGCCATCTCTGGAAATGAGGGAGGGTATCAATATACCCGGTAAGGATGCTATCGGTAAAAAAGCTGCCGAATTGATTGAAGATTACGACACCATAATATTGGATGCCAGCACCTCAGCACTTTATGTAGCCAAGAACATCAAGAATAAAAAAGGCCTCACTGTTATAACAAATGCAGAAAGAATTATTTTTGAACTTTCTTCCTGTGAAGATATAAAGCTTATATCATCCGGTGGAGTTTTGAGGAATAAAAGCTTGTCCTATGTCGGGAAAATGGCTGAAACCGTAATTAAGAACTATTACGCCAATAAATTGTTTTTCTCCTGCAGAGGCTTCCTGCCAAAGATTGGGTTGACAGATTCCAGTGAACAAGAGTCAGAAATTCGCAGAACTATGATGGAATGTTCGGATAAGGTCATTTTTCTATGTGATCATACCAAGTTTAACAGGGTAGGTTATGTAAACACCGCAAAGCTAGATGACTTGGATTATATAATAACTGATCAAGATTTTCCTTCCGAATGGGATGAGTATTTTGAAG
>CAYMLJ010000288.1:0-1874 GCA_964391395.1 uncultured Ruminiclostridium sp.
TATCCTCGTCGCTATTAAACAGTTCAGGAATACTCTGATCCGGGATTTTAAATGTAATTGAAATTCCATCGTCGAGGCATCGGAAATCCACATTTACTCTGTCTGTACTTGACCTCTTTTCAATAAACTTACCTAATATCTCTGACAGTGCTACTTTTATATCCTCAATAGTATCAATATCAAAACCCATCCTACTGGCTATACCCGAAGCTGTAAGGCGTGTAAT
The DNA here is from genome assembly GCA_964391395.1 of uncultured Ruminiclostridium sp. Taxonomy (GTDB): domain Bacteria; phylum Bacillota; class Clostridia; order DSM-8532; family DSM-8532; genus DTU059. The sequence goes on from CAYMLJ010000288.1 coordinate 227, forward strand.
ACTTACATATTCAGCTTTTAGTGGAATGAGCATAGATATTGTATCCATATTATTCATTATTCAGACCTCCTCTATAATAAACACCTTATCCAGACCGGTTATGCGAAATAGCTTACGTACCGTACTTCTGGGGTTTCTTATTATTATATTGTGGCCTTTTTCCCTGACGCGTTTTAATGCACCAACTAAAATTCCTAGTCCCATACTGTCTATATAGGATAAATCTCGACATTCCAAGATTATATCCTGCTGCACATCGTTAATGGAATGATAAAGACTTTCTTTAAAGTCGGGAGCCGAATAGATGTCAATTTCACCTTTAATCGCAATTCGAACACTTTGTCCTTCATTGCTCTCATTACTCAACTCAAACATTTTAAACCTCCAAAAACTTTAATTCCATATCATTCTAACAATTTTTTTGCAAAAATTATAGTATTATTCAAATATTCTCCTGAATGCCCAAATGCAAGAATCATACGTTTACCTGTAACTCCTGCTTCCCTGAGCATTATGTTATCACTTATATCAATACCAAAAAGTTCTTTTTCAGCTTGATTCCCGGTATCTGATTCAATAGATACAAAAAGATCCTCATTAAGCTTTATGTCAATGCCTAGAGAGCTTATATCCCCCAGCAATTCTCCCACAGGTTTAAAAGCTCCCTGATCTGCATATTGTAAATATTTAGCCTCGTCCAGAATAAAAATATCATTATTCCCTGCCATCAGTTCGACAGTGAATTTTGTTTGCATTCCCACTTCCATTTGAGAGTTCTCACCATCTGTAAAATATACGTTTTGAACCTGAGCATTAATAGACCCATTGGTTATTAATGATATCTCTTCCTCAATCACCTGGGAATCACTTATATATAGATTTCCTCCGATAATAATCTTCAAATTGGGCTCATCCCTATTTGCCAAGGAATTTATTGTTAAGACAATGGCTATAATAATCAGTAAGATAGCAAGCCCATGCCATTTGTGATAGTATATAAAATTCCTAGCTTTTTCTTCATCTACTTTAAGAAGCTTCAAGATGGGGTTTGGATGCTTATTGCGGCGTTCTCTTTTCTTTTCTTCTTCCGCATCTACATAAGTAATACCGCTTATAGTTTTGTAAGCGTCTTCCACATCCTCGATGGTATAGCCTCTACTGTCTTTGCCGCCTTGTTTAAACTTCTTATATAAAACCGCTATTCTGTTATCAATTTCCTCCGGAGAAACATCCTCTTTTAATTCAAGAATCTCCAGAGCCTTCTTCTTATCCATACATTACCTTACTTAATCTTTATCCTTCGGCCTCATTGTAGGGAATAACAAAACATCTTTTATGGAAAATGAATCAGTCAAAAGCATAATAAGTCGGTCAATACCAATTCCCATACCTCCGGTAGGCGGAAGTCCGTGTTCAAGCGCCAACAGATAATCTTCATCCATCATGTTGGCTTCTTCATCCCCGGCCTCTCTTTTTTTGACTTGGTCTAAAAAGCGTTCCTTTTGGTCAATCGGATCATTTAACTCCGAATAAGCATTCCCGAACTCACGCCCGGTAATAAATAATTCAAAGCGCTCTGTTAATTCAGGCCTGTCAGGCTTGCGCTTGGTAAGAGGAGAAACCTCAACAGGATAGTCAATTATAAAGG
>CAYMLJ010000289.1:0-1841 GCA_964391395.1 uncultured Ruminiclostridium sp.
GCAGCTTCCTGAGCCGTATCCTCTACTTCCTCCGGTATTTCGTCAACATAGACCTCTGCCAGATCTTCATCATCCATTCTAAAAACTTCAGGACAAATGCTTGCACATAACCCACAAGAAATACAGCCATCTCTGTCAATCCATGCTTTCATTTTGAATTCTCCTTTACACATTTATTACACATTTTTTATATTATACCCGTTATAATAATGATAAAACACTTATCCTTCATGATTCGCTGAAAATTCTACAATTGATATATCATTTACTGTAATGGGGCTGTCTAGGGGGTTGTATCGATTATTTATAAGATCAAGTAATGCGTTCTCATAAGGCAGCCAATAGGATAAGCTGTTTACAGTACTGGCTATACCGGGAACCATATCGGTTTCTATACCACTTAAAGGTATGTCCTTTGCCTCATTTGCTAACCATAGCATTTCATTTATATCAATGTCTGTTTCAACATTATCGTTGATGATACCGACCAATTCTGGGGTTTTTAATATATTCTCAGCTTTAAGAGCTTGTTTGGCTAATTCAATCAATAATTTCTGTTGCATGGCAATTCGGTCGATATCACCGTCGGGGTAGCTTCGGAAACGAGCCAAATTAACAGCCTGTTTCCCGTCTAAGTGCTGATATCCTTTCTTGAGATGAATATAAAGATCCTGTGTTGGGTCCTCATAATTCATATTTCTTGGGATATCGATATCTACCCCTCCGATTGCGTCGATAACTTTTTCTACACCTTCTATGTCAAACAGAACATAACGGTTTACATAAAAGCCTGTCAGACTTGCCAAATCCTTTTCAAATTGTTCAATTCCGCCAATATTATAAGAGGAGTTTATTTTTTTTGACTTTCTGTCGGTATCAAGCATTGTATCTCTTGGAATATTCAAAATACGAATATTTTTATTTCCAATATCCAGCCTTACCAGCATAATAGTATCTGTGCTATCAGAGACTTTATCCTTTCCCGCAACAAGAAAGGTATAAATTTTCTCTCTTGGAGGTTCTTCAGGCGTAGGTTCATTCTCTATCATAATCGGCACATCTTTATTAACACGCCCAGTTAGGTTTATGGTATTATTCCCTTCGGGAGCGCGCATGCTAAGCCTCAATGCTATTGAGGCAGTTAAAACAATGGTGGCGGTTAATAAACACCAGAATATTATTCTTTTCTTAATAGGCTTCTTTTCCATTTATATTATCCTTTTTATTAAATAGCATAACTATTTTATACCAATAATTAAATTATTTAAAGTATTAACTCATAATTAGAGCTATATACAAATAAATAATCTACTCATCGTTTGCAGGAGTATATCTTATTTTAGCATTTTGCGTCATATCCTTGGGAAATTTTATTTCAACCTCTGTACCTATACCGGGTTCGCTTCTATATGTTAAGCCATAAGCCTCACCATAGCGAAGTTTTATTCTGTCATTGATGTTCCGTACGCCATAACCGTGACTTTCCCGGGTAATAGAGCTATGCACAATTTTTTCAATTGTTTTTTTATCCATACCGATACCATCATCCAGTACTTTAAGTACAGGAGCATGCTAAAAAGAATTACAGAGTTTAATTAATAAAAGAATAATGTCTTCTTTAAGAACCTTGAAAATATTATATTTTCAGGGTTTTTCTATTTCAAATAAAACTGAGATAAATTAGATTGATTGCTTGTTTGACTAATTAGGCAAACTACTAAATAATAAAAATGACCCACTGTAATCGGGCTGATAATCCTCAACATTATACCGGCAATTCAAACGTGCTATTTAAGCTTTTTTAAAAGTGGTGATTTTGGGAAAGGCAATATATTTGTAGG
>CAYMLJ010000290.1:0-1838 GCA_964391395.1 uncultured Ruminiclostridium sp.
CGGTAAAAACCCGGTAGCTCTGTTTCTTCGTCCAAAGTTCTATTAATAATCTCTTCGGCCTCCGGCCCTTGCAGTGCAAGTTGTACATAGTTATCAGAAAGGTTCTCCACAATAACATCTCCGGTTATTTGAGACCTTATCCACTCATCATCCTTTTGTGTATTCCCGGCGTTAACAACTAAGAGTAGCTCTTCATCCGAAAATTTATAAATCAAAATATCATCCACAACAGTTCCGTTCTCATAACACATCGGAGAATAAAGAATTTTACCGGCCGGAACAGGTGCTATGTCATTGGATATAAGCCTGTTTAATGATTTGATAGCGTCCTTTCCGGTAATCAAAATTTCACCCATATGGGAAACATCAAAAAGGCCTGCCTTAGTTCTTACCAATTGATGCTCGGCTATTATATCGGTATAGGAAACGGGAAGATCCCATCCTCCAAACGAAGTGAATCTGGCACCTAATGCCTTTTGAACTGCATATAAAGGGGTTTTTCTATCCATTTTTATTTCCCTCCTCGAATTCAATTCTATAATATTTAATTAAATAAGACCATATAAATCTGATTGCAAAATTGAAAAAACAATATAAACAGACAAAATAATAGCCCTGAGCCGTTATTTTGCCCAGAGCTATCCTAAATTAATTTTATTATTTAATTACACGTCTTGCACCCATATATTTTTCGCCATAGGAGGCCAGGGATCTTGTAACTACCTTTCCCTTTGAAGTGGACGCATGTATGAACATTCCATCACCTATATAAATTCCTACATGGCCTATTGTGCCGTTTCTATTTGTATCCCACATTAGTATATCGCCTTTCTTAATATCAGAACGCGATACCTTTGTTCCGATTCCGGAATAGGCATAGGATGAACGAGGTACATTAATTCCGAATTTCTTAAAAACATAATACGTAAGGCCAGAGCAATCTGTGCCATTTGTCGAATTGCCCGCCCATCTATACGGTACGCCCAGCCAAGTCTTTGCATAAGCAATGATTTCATCGGCCAGACTCTCAGCCTCAGGGCTTGGAGCAACTACCTCTTCAGGCTTTTCCTCGGTTCCTCTGGAAGCCACCACAATTTCCTTGGGCTTAGGCTGCTGGACAACGACCTTATCTACTTTATTAGCACTGTCAACAAGGTGTTTTGCTAATACATAACCTTTTTTATCGGTCCAAGTTATAATCCTTGCCCATTCACCGACAGTTTCGTAATAAGTGACCTTGTCCCCTCTTTTTATCGAAGTTACTAGATTACTCTGACTTGAAGCTTCCTGTCTTACATTTAGCTTGTCTGCATTAACATGCTTAACAACTGATTTGATTTCCGGCTTCGGTGTTGGAATCGTCTCTACAGGCTCCGGAACAACGACATCAGCCATTAAAGCAATAGCCATATCTGTTTCGTCGGGGTTTATATCAGTTGAAGAAATAAGAAAATCATCTGTCAGAGTAATATTTTGAGTTGTTGAATCTTCTTGAAGAGCTGATAAAGTAGCGATGGTTGCGGTTTTTTCTGTAATAAGATAATCAATGGCGTTGGTTTTAGCATTTTCTATAGATAAAGTAATTTCTTCTTTTGTTTGGTTTCCTTGCACATTTCCATTCATTTCATCATAAGATAAGGTCGAGGAAAGAGCAAAAGCTGTTTGTGTAAGTAGAAAAAGCAGTGTCAACATTAAAAAGGGGAAGTTTATTTTTCGTGGTCTTTCCATGATGTTCCTCCTATTTAGGCTGCCGGAGTTAGCTGACGGGTTCGGGTAAATAGGTAACCCTACCATAAAATATGGATTAACCCCAATTTCTTGGTTCCTCCGTTTATTCT
>CAYMLJ010000291.1:0-1824 GCA_964391395.1 uncultured Ruminiclostridium sp.
TTTTATCGGAACGACCCAACTCAATAAATGTTCTTACCTCTTTATCCACCCATTGTGATTCAGGAGTTTCCTTGGAGCAAATAACCAGTAAAACACGTGAGGTTTTTAAAGCTGCATCAATTGTATCGCTTAGAACTCCCGCTGCGGGAAGTTCGGCATCATCACGGAAAACCCGCTTAATATCTGCCTTTTTGTAGCGTCTGGGTGGTTTAAAGGTTTCCAGCAGCGTGTGAGTTTTTTTACAGATTTTATTATCCCGGGGCTTATGACGGTAGCTTAAAAAAACTTCATAGACCATATTTTGATTCTTTTCTGAATTTACCATCACAATCCCCCTTTCACATTTCCTCAGCTATAAAAATCAAATCCTCCGGTTTTACCGATAATGTTATTTTTGAGAGCTCACTATTTTCAGGTCTAAGAACTGTAAGCTTAAAATTTTTATTTATTGGGGCACTATTATTGAGATAGGATTCATACTGGCTAAAATCCCTAAACTTAAAACCACCTGTTTCAACAATTATATCGCCTGTACTGAGGCCGTCACAGGCTTTGGAAACCTCGTCATTAATTTCTACCACAAGAATACCGTTGGGATAAATTTTAGGGTCAGTATTTATTGCAAACAACTCGGAAGCCCGTGCATAGAGCTCGGAGCCCTGTTCTAACATTGACGCAGCTATTTTATATAAATTTATGGCATCTTCCTTTTTGCCCAAATAACGAAGAATTTTGGCCTTATTACGTGATTGACTCAAATCATCGTCATCAGCGGGAAGCAGAAGCTCATCAATAGGCAAGAGGGGGATATACTCGCTTTCAACCACTCGAAGCTTTTCCAGACTATTTACCAAAAGTAAACTTACATATGGTTGTACTTCGGGAGTATCTTCGAAAATTAGGGGATAATTAAGGCACATATCGGCTAGCAGATCCTTGGATAGCTGAGTTTTTGCAATAGCTATTTCTGTCTTATGATTTGCATTAAACCAGAGATATGTAAAAAAACTACCTAAAATTATGGGTAATAATATGATAATGGTTGCAATAATCTTTAATCTGCGCCTAGCCCTCTTTTCATGTCTTTGCACCAGGGTATCATAGCTGACGCCAATGAGCGCCGCTGCTATTTTAATTCGTGCATGGCGTAAAAGAGCAAGGGAAGATTTAATATCCTTTGCTCTGACATCGATAGCAAGAGGCTCTACGATTTCAACAATTTCCTGAGTTGTACCATCAGTAAAGGTAATTACACTTTTACGTTTTTCAAAAAACACAGGAGGAAAGGCAGACTCCGGTTCTCCGCTAAGAAGTACTGGAAGAATAAATTCTTTTCCCTTACTTACTGTAAAATAGTTTATTGCTTGGCTAATGCCCGGTACATTTCGGTCTTTATTATTGCATACAACTAATAACCAGCGGCAACAAGAGAGAATATTCAGCTGTTCTGCCGTTAACGGAGCGTCATATGAAAGTGGTAGCATACACCCGTTTTGGTATTGTGCTTCAACTGTTTGACTGAGTACTTTTTTAGGGAGAGTATATTTTGATATCTCTGAAATCAGCTTTTCTGCGAGGATACGGTTTGCACCTTCCTCCACAAAGCAAATGCAGTAATCACAAAACGCCATAATCTACCTCATAATTTGTAATCTTAAGTATTACAGAGATGAATTACTGTATATAGATAACACAATTATACCTTTAATTGGTTAACTGCAAAAGAGAGTAAAAAACTTTATTCTACTACAATGCATCAACGTACTTAATATATATTTCTTTTAATTCATTATATAGTTCGGATATACAATTGCTTGCAGGCGA
>CAYMLJ010000292.1:0-1821 GCA_964391395.1 uncultured Ruminiclostridium sp.
TTGTTTTTGAGATTGAAGGCAAAGGTGCATACAGCCGCCTGAAGTTTGAAAGCGGGGTCCATCGTGTACAACGGGTGCCGACAACCGAATCCAGCGGAAGAATTCATACCTCTACGGCGACGGTAGCGGTTTTGCCCGAAGCTGAGGATGTAGGAGATGTCGAGATTAACCCCAACGATATAGAAGTAGACACATATAGGGCATCCGGTGCCGGAGGTCAGCATATTAACAAGACCTCTTCGGCTATACGTATCACTCATTTACCTTCGGGAATTGTAGTAACCTGCCAAGACCAACGGTCACAGCATAAAAACAGAGAAAAGGCTATGAGAGTGTTGAAAGCAAAGCTTTATGAGATTGAGAGGCAAAAGCATGACTCGGAGCTGGCTGAAAACCGTAAAAGCCAAGTTGGTACAGGTGACCGAAGCGAGAGAATCAGAACCTATAATTTTCCGCAAAGAAGGGTTACCGATCATCGGATAGGGTTTAATCTTTATCAGATAGAGCAGTTTATAAACGGTGATATGGATGAGTTGATTGATGCGTTAATAACCACAGATCAAGCCGATAGGCTGACAAACGGTGAAAATAGTTAATTTTATTAAATGCTCGCGGCGCGGTGCACACAAAATCCTTAAGGAAAGCGCTTTCAGCACCCGCGTTTAAGCGCACAATTTGCACAGACACTTATTGAATTATTACAGGGGGATTTTCGATGAATTACAATGTTATCGCCGCCATAGGACTTTCGATTTTTGCCGGCCTTTCCACCGGCATTGGCGGTTTAATACTTCTACTCTTTAAGAAAGTTAATACTAAGGTATTATCAGTCGCTCTGGGGTTTTCTGCCGGTGTAATGATTTATGTATCCTTTGTTGAAATTTTACCGGAAGCCAAAAACTTTCTAGAAAAAGCATATGGTGCTTCAAAAGGAGATTGGGTAACATTTATTGCGTTTTTTGCGGGTATATTTTTAATAGGAATTATAGATAAACTGGTTCCGGAAGCAGAAAACCCACATGAACCACAAAGCATCGAACAGCTTGATGTCTGCGGCTTTGGTCAGAATTCGCAAAAGCTTATAAAAACCGGAAAGATGGCGGCTCTTGCCATCACTATTCATAATTTTCCCGAAGGCCTTGCCACATTTGTTTCAGGTATGACTGATATCTCTTTAGGTATCGCAATTGCAATAGCGGTAGCCATTCATAATATTCCTGAGGGTATATCAGTAGCTTTACCCATTTACTGTGCCACAGGAGATAAAAAGAAAGCGTTTTATATGTCCCTTTTATCGGGTTTAGCCGAGCCTGCGGGAGCAATAATAGCCTTCTTGTTTTTAGGGCCGTTTTTAAATGATGTTGTATTTGGCATAATATATGCATCAATCGCAGGAATCATGGTGTTTATATCTATTGATGAGTTATTACCCTCAGCACGAGAGTATGGTGAGCATCATCTGTCCATATTTGGATTGATATGCGGCATGATAGTAATGGGTATAGGCCTGTTGCTCTTGGGATAAGTGAGTAAAGGGGACAGTGACTTTTACTCATATCTTAAGAATAGTGCGAACTAAAGCTGTCATTCTGAACGGAGCATAGCGAAGTGAAGAATCTTTTCGTCAACCTGAAAGATCCTTCGCTGGCGCTCAGGATGACAGTTCTAATTCGCATTATTCTTATGATGCGTTATTAGGGTGGTCAACTATTAACCACCCCTGCAAGATTCATATTACCTTTAGGACTAAATGCAAATTAATCTAAATTGTATCTGAGGTTATTACCAAACACGTGGTAGGGTATTATGAAGGACTGAATA
>CAYMLJ010000293.1:0-1815 GCA_964391395.1 uncultured Ruminiclostridium sp.
TATTATTATCTTTTGCACTATGTCAGCTACGTCCTCACATTTATCCAGAGCGCCTTCTAATTGATCATACAAAAGCTTCCATACTATTATTTTTTTCGCATCGGTTTCAAATTCAAAGAGACTTCGCATAGCACCACCATAAGTCTTGTCTCCTGCCTCTTCAATATTATTAATCTCAATAATCAAATCATTAATTTTTTTAAATTCCTTCTTGAAGTTCTTTAAATTCTTCATCAGTTCTTCAAGCTTAATACAAGCATCGACAACAAGATCCATCAGAGCCTGTGCCGCTTCGTTTACCTGATTTACACACATCATATAGGTATGGTTGGCTATTGAATCGATGCTGTCTGTAATATTTTCAATTTCTTTTATTATCTCGACAATATCTGAACGGTCTATAGGAGTGATAAAGGCCTCTTCTACCATCTTCAAGCAGCGATGCACATGGATGTCGGCCTCATGCTCAATGGCTTTCAGATTCTTAAGCTCATTATAATCTACAACCCCGTCTTCGTATGCTTTCTTCAAAGTCACTGCAGCCTTACGGGAGAACGAAATAGAAATCTGAAACAGTTCAAAACAGTCAACCTCATTGTGCGAAAATAAACCCATTGTAGTTCCTCCTATCAGAATATAAAATTAAATATCTTGGCCATTACATAGCCCAATATTAAACATGCAGGGAAAGTTAATGCCCATGCAATCAACATTTCTTTTACCAAATTCCAGTTAACATTTGATAGCCTTCTTGCAGCACCCGCTCCCATAATAGCAGTTCCCTTGGCATTGGTGGTACTTAACGGTATACCCAGAACAGTTGCACCTATCATACAAGCTGAAGCACCTATTTCGGCCGAAAATCCCTGATACTTTTCAAGGCTGACCATATCCATTCCCATTGTTTTAATAATCCTATATCCACCAATAGATGTTCCCACAGCCATAACAACCGAGACCAACAGCATAATCCAAATAGGTATAAAAAGACTTTCACTGGGAGGGTAAACGCCTCCTACTACCAAGGCAAGAGCAAAAATACCCATGAATTTCTGTCCATCCTGCGCCCCGTGACTAAATGCCATAAGGGCCGCCGAAAAAATCTGCCCCCATGAAAAGAATGTGTTTGCTTTGTGTCTGTTCACACCTCTAAATGTAAAAGCAACTCCTTTAGTCACTAAAAATCCGGAAATAAAGCCCAATACCGTTGCAACAACAAGACCAATAAGAACTTTTTTAAACTCATCCCAATTAAAAGCGTCAATACCTTTAAAAGAAATACCGGCTCCCATCAGCCCGGCAATCAGTGCATGGCTTTCACTGGTGGGAATACCATATATCCACGCTGAAACGGCCCATATTACTATCGAAAGCTGTGCTGCCGCTAATGTGACAAGTGCATCTTGTCCGGTTCCTATTTCAATAATCTTTGCGGTGGTATTGGCAACAGCCGTACCGGTAAGAAAAACACCGGCCAGGTTAAATATTGCCGCTAGAATTACAGCCGCCTTAGGGCTTAATACACGAGTTGAGACAACTGTCGCAATAGCATTCGGGGCATCCGTCCACCCATTAACAAATACCGAAGCGCAAACCAACAGTAAAACAATGGCTAAAGCGAGCATAGACTTCCCCTTTCATGGCGAAAAGAATTTTCTTTATAGTATTCTAACAAAAAAATAATATCCTATTAAGAAACCTTTAACATTATATCAAAGTAAAAAAAACATTTAAAGCGATAATAATGACAAAAATCTATGTTTTTCTTTTATTTTATTAACTTTATTTACAGTGTAGCGACCTTCCGCAGTAGCT
>CAYMLJ010000294.1:0-1811 GCA_964391395.1 uncultured Ruminiclostridium sp.
AAAAAAGTTTTTGTGCCTTTAGCCTCACCGGCCAACCGTCAGGGCCGTATTGCTGCAGATAATATTGCCGGTAAAAGCAGTACCTATGGAGGTACATTGGGTACAGCCATATTAAAGGCCTTTGATATGACTGTGGCGACTACGGGAAGCAATGAAAAAACCTTAATAGCTGCCGGTATTGACTATGAAAAGTCCTTCACCTTCAGTGCATCAAATGCGAGCTATTACCCCGGCGCTACCTTTATGACATTAAAGCTGCTTTTTGAGAAAAATAGTGGAAAGATACTTGGCGCACAGATTATAGGATATAAAGGTGTTGACAAACGCATTGATGTTATTGCAACAGCTATAAAAGCCGGAATGAATGTTTTTGACATTACGAATATTGAGCTGTCATATGCACCTCCCTTTGGCTCGGCAAAAGACCCTGTTAACATGGCCGGTTATGTCGCATCGAATATAATTAACGGGGATATTAAGATTTTCCACTGGCATGACGTAAAATCTCTAAACCCTGATCAAGTAACCATTTTGGATGTCAGAACCGAGATGGAATTTTCTAATGGAAGTATTGCAGGTGCAGTAAATATTCCTGTAGACAATTTAAGAGAGCGCATTTCAGAGCTTGACTTAAAAAGGCCGGTTTTTGTTTTCTGTCAGATTGGCCTTCGTGGATATATTGCTTCAAGAATTTTGATGCAAAATGGATTTGAAAATGTATACAATCTTTCGGGTGGCTACCGCTTATATAAGACTGTAACAACGCGGTTGAAGCCTTTTCAGGGCTTCGGGAAAAAGACAACAAATGCTTTAGAAAGAAATACAGCAGACCAAAAAGCCATGGAGCTTTCAGAAAAGGGCACCACAACTGTAACTGAAGCTTCAAAAGAAGATTCCGCTGCCAAACGCATTACCTTAAATGCATGTGGACTACAATGTCCGGGCCCTATTTTAAAGGTAAGTGAAGCTATGAAAAAGCTAAATTTAGGTGAAGAGTTGGAGGTATCGGCTACCGACCCTGCCTTTACAACCGATGTAGAAGCTTGGTGCACACGTACCGGCAATGAATTTGTCGAAAGCAGTAATAAAGACGGTCAGTACAGGGTTGTAATAAGAAAAGGATCCGATACAATTAAAAAAACCTCTTCCTCCACCGGTGATGCTAAAAATATAATTGTGTTTTCCGGTGATTTGGATAAGGCAATAGCTGCTTTTATTATTGCTAACGGCTCGGTTGCCCTGGGAAGAGAGGTAAACATGTTCTTTACCTTCTGGGGACTTAATATTTTAAGGAAGGCCCAGAAAGTTAAGGTAAGGAAGAATATTATTGAAAAGATGTTCGGATTTATGATGCCTCGGGGAACTAAAAAGCTCGGCATTTCCAAAATGAATATGATGGGAATGGGCTCGGTTATGATAAGGAAAGTAATGAAATACAAGAATATCTCCTCCATTGAGGAGCTTATCGATACGGCCATAAAAAACGGTGTAAAAATTACCGCTTGCTCAATGTCAATGGATGTCATGGGCATAAAACATGAAGAGCTTATTGAAGGCATCAGAATGGGAGGCGTTGCCGCAATGCTTGCATCTGCCGAAGAATCGGATATGTCGTTGTTTATTTAACGTAAAGATATGAAAGATTTTAAGACTAATGAGCAAAACAGGGGGGGCGTAACACCCCCCTGTTCTTTTAACATCACGTTAGAGGTTTACCATTTTTTCTGATAGGTCCCACGGCACTTAGCATAGTAATCTCCGCGGCAATCATAGCGTTTGTCCCATTTGTCTTCCTTATCATCGTACTTGTC
>CAYMLJ010000295.1:0-1759 GCA_964391395.1 uncultured Ruminiclostridium sp.
CTCGTATTACGGACCTTCTGCATTCGGATTGCTTTAATAATGTCGGAGGCATCTACCTTTTTTTCTCTTAGTACAATTTCTCCAAACTTCATTTTATTGTTGCTGCTATTTTGTTTTTTCAGAACGTCCTCAACTTCCGATTGGGCCAGTGCTCCCTCTTGAACCAGAATTTCTCCTATTCGGGATTCCCGTACCATAGGCTGACGCACTTCTATAAGAATATCATCTTTGCTGCTGGCAAGATTCATTAAATGTCTGACAACTTCCCCGTTAAATTTACTGTCATCCATTATCTTAGAATTATTGTTAAGCTTTTTTATAAAGTTGATAGAATCTAAGATAAGATTGATTATGGTTTTTGATATTACAGGACTATATTTTCTTACTGCTTCAAGCAATTCTTCAGTAGCCACGGTAATTTTTGTACTGGCAGTATTATTAAGTAGTCCCGAAAGACCCCTGATTGTGTGGAAGCTGCAATAAATAGAATTCAGGCACTCCTTATTACCGGGATCCATTTCTAAATTTACAAGTTCAAGCTCAATTTCATCCAGAATCTCCAGAATCTCTCCCAGAAAGTCTTCCATATAACTAGTACTGATTTCCGAAATCCCGGGCACTACTACAGCTATATCAATATCTTTCTTTTTTTCCATCAAGATCCCTCCCTATACCCCTTATAATATATAAAACTATACTAATTCAATAATAATTGCATCGGCAATGTCCATTCCTTTTTTTGTTAATTTTACCACAGATCCGTGCCGTTCAACAAGTTTTTGTGTTATAAACTGTTCAAGCTTTTTATCATACTTTCGCTCTAAATCAATTCCGAACTCTTTTGAAAGCTGTGAAAGATCAATTCCCTCATTAAGTCGCAGCCCTAAAAAAATACTTTCCTCAAGTTCGTTTCCCCTCGAAAGATAGCTATCCTCCGATAAAATCAGCTTTCTTTTTTCAACACCTTCAATGTACATTGATACGTTTGCTGTATTGGCAAAACGTCTTTTATTATAATGTGAATGTGCACCTGCACCGACTCCGAGATATTCTCCTCTTCTCCAGTAATTCATATTATGTCGGCACCTTAAATGAGGTTTCGCAAAATTTGATATTTCATATTGATATAGTCCGGCTTCACTAAAGCTATCAACAGCATAATGATACATTTTTCTGTCAAGCTCATCCTCTACCTCTTTGATAATGCCCTCTTTCTTCATGCGACCGTAAACCGTACCGTCCTCAATAATTAAGCTGTAACACGAAATATGAGCAAGGTCTAAGGCTATAATCCGTTCTATCGTATCCTGCCATTGTTCAAAAGTCTGATTTGGGATACTAAATATTATATCGGCATTTATATTTTCAAACCCATGTTTTTGCGAGAGTTTTAATGAAAATAAAAAATCTTCGTAAGTGTGAATTCTGCCCAACTCTTTTAGAATTTTATCTTGACAGGCTTGCAAGCCAATACTGAGACGGTTCACACCATAATCCTTATATGCTCTTAGCTTGTGGTCGGTTAGAGTGCCCGGATTGCATTCAATAGTGCATTCCCAATCCGATGAAACCTTATAATGTGAATTAACTGTATCCAGTATTTTTGAAATATACACAGCGGGAATCAGGGAAGGAGTTCCGCCCCCTATAAAAACAGTCTCTACATATGGATTTTTGAATTCTTCTGCCTTTAGGATAAGCTCAGACACCAGAGCATCAATATATGCTTCCCAAAAGTCTTCCATCCCGGAATAGGAAG
>CAYMLJ010000296.1:0-1735 GCA_964391395.1 uncultured Ruminiclostridium sp.
ACTGCCTTTTTTGAGCGGTCTCTTTGTTTAAACGATAACATATGGTAAAATATGTACAATATCATGTGGTGAGGTGAGGTGCTTTTGTATGAAGCTGGATAGGCTTGTATCAATTCTCGTGTTGCTGTTAAGAAAAGAAAAAGTGCAAGCTAAGGAGCTGGCTGAATTGTTCGAGGTTTCGGTAAGGACTATATACAGAGATATCGAAGCTATAAATCTTGCAGGTATCCCAATTGTCACATATCAGGGTGTAAACGGCGGAATAGGCATAGCAGAAGGCTACCGCCTTGACAAAAGCGTACTTACCGAGGATGAAATGTCCACTATTGTTTCGACTTTAAACGGAATTGCTACCACAATGCCTGATAAAAAGTATGAAATTATTATGGAAAAAATCAGGAACACTATTCCCTCAAAACAGCTGGAAAATATGGATTCAAAGGTCAAGCAGCTAATAATTGATTTTTTCCCTTGGGGATCAGGAAAATTCCTCAAGGAAAGCGTTTCGATCATTAAAAAGGCCATAGAAAATCATAATCTCATACAATTCAATTACATAGACTATGGTTCCAACAAGACTATTCGCACTGTCGAGCCATATTCTCTGGTTCTTAAGAGTCAAAACTGGTATCTTCATGCTTGGTGTCAAATACGACAGGATTTAAGGATTTTTAAATTATCAAGAATAAGAGAACTGAAAGTTCTAGAGCAAAAATTTGAAATAAGGGAAATAGAGTTTGACAGTCTAGACCTTGATACGGAATGGAAAAACTCGGGTGAAACAGTTGCCCTGCAACTTTTATTTGATGCTGAAATGGAGAATATAGCCTTTGAATTTTTTGGTGAGAGTCTGGAAAAGCAAAATGACGGAAAGCTTCTCTTTAAAACGGAAATGCCAGAAGGATATTGGCTTTACGGCTTTATCCTAAGCTTTGGGACCGGTGTAGAGGTCATTGAGCCCCCCCATATACGCGAGGCTTTGGCTAACATATCAAAAAATATATATAAAAAATATTCTTCCGAAGAACCATGACATACAGATGTCATGTATTGGCTGATATACTTAAGAAAAAGCTTAAGGAGGCCATATTAATGGATTATCAAATTACCTTGAAGCAGCAAGCGTCGCAGCCTGTTCTATCTATCCGCAAAACAACTTCACTTTCTAAGCTCTCTGAAGAAATCGGAAAAGCATATGGAATGATTGCCATGTACATGCAAGAAATGGGAGAAGAACCGAAGGAAGCTCCGTTTACGGCATACTATAACATGGATATGGAGAATCTTGACGTAGAAATGGGATTTCCCGTGTCAAAACCCATGGCAGGACGAGGAGAAATTAAAGCCGCTGAGATTCCTGAAGGCAAATATGTGGAAGGTATGTACAAAGGCCCATTTTCAGGCATATCATCAGCATATGATGCCATCAGTGCCTGGATAAACGAAAAAGGACTAACCCCGACGGGTGCAGCATACGAGTACTATTTCAATACACCAGGTGAAGTACCTGACAGTGAGCTACTGACCAAAATAGTATTTCCGGTTAAATGATTGGATGAGTAAAAGTTACCGTTCTTTATATTTAATATCATTCTGAAGGGCATTGCGAGTGAAGAATCTTATTTAAGATCCTTCACTCCACTTCGTTTCATTCAGAATGACAATCATAAACTAAAAAGACCCAAGGGTATTTGTCGGAGAGTTCTTAGATGATAAATGCGAGTCAAAACTAACG
>CAYMLJ010000297.1:0-1694 GCA_964391395.1 uncultured Ruminiclostridium sp.
GGGTTATTCGTGGATTCCTGTAGTGGGTCCTATTATTGGTGGTTTGCTTGCACAAATACTGTATATCGCAATTCCTTGGTAAATATAAAATATTTTATTGTACCACTTTATTAAATTTAAGCGCATGGTGATATGCAATTTCGATATTTGAAATGCACTTACCATGCGCATATTTTAGAATGGCATAACTAAAAGGAATAGAAGGTGGATTGCCATGTATGATGTAATAATAATAGGTGCAGGCGTTACAGGTGCTGCAATAGCCAGAGAACTGTCCAGATATAAGGTGAGTGTCTGTGTTCTGGAGAAGGACGAGGATGTTTGCTGCGGAACAACCAAGGCAAATAGTGCCATCATCCATGCCGGGTTTGATGCCGCTCACGGCACTCTGATGGCAAAAATGAATCTTGCGGGAAATCTGATGATGGATCAATTGGTAAAGGATTTAGACGTCCCATATCGAAAAAACGGGTCCCTTGTTGTCTGTCTGAGCGAGGAAGATTGGCCAAAGCTGCAAGAGTTATACGAAAGAGGTATTTCCAATGGAGTAAAAGAGCTAAGGATTTTGACAAAAGAGGAAGTATTAGAAATGGAACCTAACCTTTCGGAAAGTATAGTAGGAGCCCTATATGCACCTACGGCAGGAATTATATGTCCGTTTAATCTGACAATTGCCATGGCTGAAAACGCTTATCAGAATGGAATACAGTTTTCTTTTGATACAGAGGTTTTAGGTATTATTAAGCTTGAGGAAGGCTATCTGATTAAAACAAATCAAAAAGAGTTTATGACAAGATATATAGTAAATGCCGCAGGTGTTTATGCTGACAGAATCCATAATATGGCAAGTAAAAGCAAGATAACAATCACTCCGAGAAGGGGAGATTATATCATTCTTGATAAGGCTGTCGGCACCTATGTTGATAAGACTATATTCACCGTACCCGGCAAACTGGGTAAGGGCGTTCTAATATCCCCTACCGTTCACGGAAACCTTATTGTGGGGCCAACCGCAATTGATATCGAGGATAAAGAAGCTACCTCTACAACGAAAGATGGACTTGATGATGTTATAAAAAAAGCGGGAATGATAGTAAAGAATCTTCCTCTTAGACAGGTTATTACTTCTTTTGCCGGATTAAGAGCCCATGAAGCCGGACATGAATTTATAATCGGAGAAGCAGAGGATGCAAAAGGATTTATTGATGCTGCAGGGATTGAATCACCGGGCCTTACAAGCGCCCCTGCTATTGGCGTTATGGTGGCTGATATATTAAAAGAGAAAATGGGTTTGGCTCTAAATGAAAACTTTATTGTAAATAGAAAAGGAATATTAAATCCAAAAGAGCTTTCGTTGGATGATCAAAAAAAGTTGATTAGGGAAAAGCCTCAATATGGCACCATAATATGCAGATGCGAAACAGTTACCGAAGGTGAAATCTTAGACGCTATACATCGTCCTCTCGGTGCAAAATCGCTAGATGGTGTAAAAAGAAGAACAAGGTCAGGCATGGGAAGATGCCAATCGGGCTTTTGTTCACCAAAGGTAATGGAGATTCTTGCTAGAGAGCTTGGGGTATCCATGTTGGACATTACCAAGTCAGGCGGTGCGTCCACCATTGTAGCTAAGCCAACAAAATAACGAGAGGGTGAATTATATGGATTCCTATGAAGTAGTTGTTATAGGAGGAGGC
>CAYMLJ010000298.1:0-1675 GCA_964391395.1 uncultured Ruminiclostridium sp.
AATCTCAAATTGATTTTTAAAATGGTATCAAGTATAATAGGTATAATAATTTTATGATATTAGGATTATGTATAATGTATACAAAAAAGATTAAAAATATTTGTTTTTTATGGAGGATTGAACATGGTTGATAAGTTTGAAAAGCTTGGTTTAACATTTGATGACGTACTATTGGTGCCACAGTATTCACAGTTGCTGCCAAAGGATATTGATGTATCCACATATCTGACCAATGAAATCAAACTTAATATACCTTTAATCAGCTCAGCTATGGATACCATTACCGAAGCAAGGCTTGCCATAGGTATTGCCCGTGAAGGCGGTATAGGTGTTATTCATAAAAATATGACCATTAAAGAACAAGCTACAGAGGTTGATAGAGTAAAGAGATCTGAGCACGGTGTAATTGTAGATCCTTTTTATCTTTCACCTGATCATCTCATTGAAGATGCCAATGAACTAATGGCAAAATACAGAATATCCGGTGTTCCTATTACCGAAAACGGCATATTGGTAGGAATTCTCACAAATCGTGATCTGCGATTTTTAACCGACTACAGCCAAAAAATTGGTCTTGTTATGACCAAAGATAATTTGGTGACTGCTCCGGTGGGAACCACTTTGACAGAAGCAAAAGAAATATTGCGCAAACATAAAATAGAAAAACTTCCTCTAGTAGACGATAAAGGATATCTTAAAGGCCTTATTACAATAAAGGATATTGAGAAAGCAATACAATACCCCAATTCGGCAAAAGACAATGACGGAAGGCTTCTTGTAGGAGCTGCCGTCGGAGTAACCAATGATATGATGCAAAGAGTGGAAGCTCTTGTAAACGCAAATGTTGATGTAATCACAATAGATTCTGCTCATGGTCATTCTAAGAACATAATAGAAGCAGTTGCCAAAATCAAGGGAGCGTATCCCAATATACAGATTATAGCAGGAAATGTGGCCACTGCCGAGGCAGTGAGAGCTTTAGCCCAAGCCGGTGCAGATGCTGTTAAAGTAGGAATAGGCCCGGGATCCATATGCACAACACGAGTAGTTGCGGGAATTGGTGTACCTCAGATTACAGCAATCAATGATTGCAGCATCGAGGCAAGAAAGCTTAATATACCGATAATAGGAGACGGCGGAATAAAATACAGCGGGGATATTCCTAAGGCTATCGCTGCGGGAGCCAGCTCGGTTATGATCGGCAACCTGTTTGCCGGAACAGAAGAAAGCCCCGGTGAATCGGAAATCTATCAAGGCAGACGGTTTAAGGTATACAGAGGCATGGGCTCAATGGCTGCAATGAATCAGGGGAGCAAGGACCGGTATTTCCAGGAAGGAACCACTAAACTGGTTCCCGAAGGTGTAGAAGGAAGAGTGGCATATAAAGGACCGCTTGCAGATACAATCTTCCAGTTGGTAGAGGGGTTGAGGCACTCTATGGGATATTGCGGAACAAAAAATATTGAGGAGCTCATGAATAACGCAAAATTTATAAGAATAACCAGCGCAGGCCTTAAAGAAAGTCATCCTCATGATATTTATATTACGAAAGAAGCTCCGAATTATAGCGTGCAAGGATAAACTGCTGTTTAATACTTGTTAGAAGTATTTTTATATTGTAGGCTTCCATCGGATAAATTATTGTTATCATTATCGAAATTCCTCAGTATGATGT
>CAYMLJ010000299.1:0-1657 GCA_964391395.1 uncultured Ruminiclostridium sp.
ATTTGTCTATCAGTACTTATTTTGTCTTAAATCTAATTACATTCCACGAAACCTTTGGTATCAACACTTCCAAGCTATCCAGTTTTTCCTTCTTTACAGGAAGGTTGGAAGGCTTGACTTTTTCGGGTTGTTCAAAAGTATTCACAGCATGGAGGTCAGCTCCATTCAGAATGATATGCTCAATCATTTCAACGGAGCCAAATGATCGCAAATCCAGATTAAGAAGCATATCGTCTTCCTGGGAGATGTTAACACAGAAAATATTTAATTCTCCGGCTTCTTCATTGTATACAACACTTGCAGGAAGCATGGGAGCGTCTCCGTATGAGGTTTCAACAGTAGGAGTGATCACCACAGGTTTCAATGCGGTACCTCTTCCATACTTTGATATATCCCTGAAGGGGTAGTAAATACTCTGTTTTATTACACGTCCGCCCTTTTCGGTAAATATAGGAGCAATGGTATTTACAAGCTGAGCAAGACAAGCAATTCTTACTCGATCGGAATTATTCAGCAGGGTAATTGCAAGCCCACCAAAAGTTATAGCATCCAGTAGAGAATACTGATCTTCCAAAATTTCAGGAGCCTGCTGCCAAGGATGTTCTTTTTGCTTTTTCTGATACCATATATTCCATTCATCAAAGGATAGATACATAGTCTTATTACTGCGTTTAAACGTTTTCACATAGTCCGCCGTTGCACATACCGAATGGATAAAGTTGTCCATATCCATAAAGGATGCAAGAAAGTTTGTATTGTTATCAAAGTTTTCATAATAGCGGTGTAAGGACAGATAATCTACCGCCTCATATGTATGTTCAAGAACAATTCTGTCCCATTCCGGGTATGTCGGCATGAGGGTTGTTGAGCTTCCGCAGACTACCATTTCAATAGAGTTATCAATCCATTTCATAATTTTTGCTGTTTCTAAAGCCTTCTTACCATAATCAACCGCATCAAGGTGGCAAATCTGCCAAGGGCCATCCATTTCGTTACCAATACACCAGGTTTTTATATCGTAAGGCTCTTTATGACCGTGTTTTATTCTCAGGTCGCTCCAATATGTGCCGCCGGTAAAATTACAGTACTCTAAAAGCTCTCCTGCAGACTGGGGTGTTCCGGTTCCCATATTTACTGCGCCCATAACAGAAGTATTGGCTTTTTTAGCCCAGTCTACAAATTCATCAATACCAATTTCATTATTCTCAATTGTATGCCACGCCAGATCTAGCCTCACCGGCCTTTTTTCTCTCGGTCCAATCCCATCTTTCCAATTATAGCCGGATAGAAAGTTTCCACCGGGATATCGAACAAGAGTAACTCCTAGATCCTTTACAAGATCAATCACATCTTTTCTAAAGCCTTGTTCATCAGCCGTTTTATGGCCGGGCTCATAAATCCCGGAATACACAGCTCTACCTATATGCTCAATAAACGAGCTGAATAGTTTAGGGTTTACTTCCGAAAGCTTGAAATTCTTTTCAACGACCATCTTTGCGTTTTTCATAACATCTTCCTTTTCATATTGAGAAATACCATCTATGAAAGCACAATATTTTATGGATATGCATTTCATTTTAGATTTCTCATAATATTTTAAATAAACCTTACATTTAATATTATCACTATCTTTTTAATTATGTCAAAAATCACCAAG
>CAYMLJ010000300.1:0-1635 GCA_964391395.1 uncultured Ruminiclostridium sp.
TTCACTTGCAATTGCGGCAAGTGTATCAACAGGAGACTAAGAGAATGAAACAATTAATGACAGGTAACGAGGCCATAGCAAGGGGAGCATATGAGGCGGGCATAAGGTTTGCGTCCGCATATCCCGGTACGCCCAGCACCGAAATCTTAGAAAATATTGCACAATATAAAGATGATATTGTCGCTGAGTGGGCTCCAAATGAGAAAGTAGCATTGGAGGCAGTTATAGGGTATTCCATTGCAGGGGGCAGAGCTATAGCATCCATGAAACAGGTCGGAATGAATGTGGCAGCTGATCCGTTGTTTTCTTTTGCTTATACCGGCAGTAATGGAAGCGCTATCATCATTACAGCTGATGAGCCGGGCATACATTCTTCACAAACAGAGCAAGATAACCGTTATTACGCTAAAATGGCCAAGATACCAATGCTTGAACCAACCGATAGCCAGCAGGCTAAAGATATGGTCATAGCTGCATGCGAAATAAGTGAAAAATATCGCACTCCCGTAATCATCCGAATGACAACCAGAGTATGCCACAGTAAGAGTATTGTAGAATTGGGCAGTCGTCATGAGGTGCCCAATAAAGAGTATAAAAAGGATATCTGGCAGTTTACCACAATGCCTGCAGTATCACAAAAGCTGCGTTTTGAACTGGAAGAACGGCTGAAGGGGCTTAACGAAGAAGCAAATAATTCCCCATTCAACGATATTGAATGGAACGATAAAAGCATTGGGATTATTGCAAACGGCATTGCATATCAATATGCCAAAGAAGTTTTCGGTGAGGAAGCCTCTTATCTGCGCATTGGGTTCTCATATCCGATCCCCATTAACTTGATTAAAAAATTCTCATCCCGGGTGGGTACTTTATATGTTATTGAAGAAGTTGAGCCCTATTTAGAAGAACAAATTCGTGCTGAAGGAATTTCATGTCACGGATAGGAGATCATAATGGAGAAAGCAAAAAGTATTTTAATTGTTGGTGTAGGCGGACAGGGGACTCTGCTTGCGAGTAAAATATTAACACAAGGCCTAATAGAGATGGGCTATGATGTGAAAATGTCGGAAATACATGGCATGAGCCAGAGAGGGGGCAGTGTCTCTGCACATATAAGATATGGCGAAAAAATTTACTCGCCGGTGATTAGTGAAGGCGGAGCTGATATATTGCTTTCTTTCGAGGAAATGGAGTCATACCGTTGGCTCAAATTTATAAAACCGGGCGGCAAAGCCATTATTAACAATTACCGGCTACCTTCTGCACCTATTCTTAGCGGACAGACCGATTATCCTGAAGGCCTCATAGAAGAGATAGAAAAGGATGTAGGAGTAATCATGGTTAATGCCAGGGATATAGCTCTTGAATTATCCTTCGCCAAATCAATGAACATTGTGCTATTAGGGGCATTAATAAAGATAGCCGGACTTGATAACATGAACTGGGAAAGCGTTATTAGAAACATAGTGCCTGAAAAATATCTGGAAGGAAATCTTAAAGCCTTTGCGGCAGGCATGAATTCAGTTATATAACGATTTAATACTTAACTTATGAAGAAGAGAGTGGGAGAAATTCATGGATGAATGCAAACGAATATTAGTGATAAACCCCGGTTCAACCTCTACAAAAATTGCA
>CAYMLJ010000301.1:0-1617 GCA_964391395.1 uncultured Ruminiclostridium sp.
CTGGTGGAAAGAAGCAGTGTTTTATCAAATCTACCCCAGAAGCTTTAAAGACAGTAATAATGACGGCATCGGGGACTTGCGGGGAATAATCGAGAAATTGGACTATTTAGAAAGCTTGGGAATAGACGCTCTTTGGCTTTCTCCGATTTATGATTCTCCTAACGATGACAATGGCTACGATATCCGAGATTATAATAAAATCATGGCTGAGTTTGGAAATATGGAGGACTTCGATGAATTACTGGAAGCCGTTCACCGCCGGGGTATGAAGCTTATTATGGATCTAGTTATTAATCATACCTCCGATGAGCATGAATGGTTCCAAAAGGCAATTAAAGAGCCTGGGTCCAAGTACGGGGACTATTATCTTTTCAAGGATGAACCTAATAATTGGACCTCGTTTTTCAGCGGCAGCGCTTGGAATTATATCGAGGAGAGGAATCAATATGCACTACATCTGTTTTCCAAAAAGCAAATGGACCTTAATTGGGATAATCCCGCAGTCCGCGATGAACTTGCTCAAATGGTTAAGGGCTGGCTTGAAAAGGGTGTAGACGGCTTTAGGATGGACGTTATTAATTATATTTCGAAGCGGGAAGGATTGCCTGACGGAAATGAAAAAATAGGCAAACTCATAGGGTTTAACGGAATTGAGCATTATTTTTACGGCCCTAAGCTTCATGAGTATTTAAAAGAATTGAATGAAAAAGCATTCGAACCTTATAATGCGTTTTCGGTAGGGGAGACTCCGGGCATAGGAATGGAAACGGGCAAGCTTTTAACTGCAGATTATCGTAAGGAACTTAATATGATATTTTCCTTTGACCACCTTGAAAACCCGGGTAAGGTAAAGTTTGACCACTATCAATATGATCTGAATTATTATAAAAAATACATGATTAACTGGATGGAAAACTATCAGAACAACTGTCAAATGTCATTGTTTTACGATAACCATGATAACCCCCGTATGGTATCCAAAATCGATACCAACCCCCAATACCGCAATGTTTTAGCAAAGCTGCTAGCTATAATACAAATGACTCTAAGAGGTACGCCTTTCATTTATCAGGGGCAGGAGATAGGTATGATTAATAATAGCTTTACCTCTATTGACCAATTGCGGGATGTGGAGAGTTTAAATTTATATTCGGAATTATTGGAGAGTATGACCGAAGCCGATGCCTTTAAGAAGATTATGGCCGGTACACGAGACCATTCCCGGACACCTATGCAGTGGAATAGCTCAAAATATGGGGGATTTTCGGAGACAGAGCCGTGGATCGGCTACGATGATGACTATAAACTCTGTAATGCAGAAGCGCAGGACGGTGATAAAGACTCGATATTAACATTTTATAGTGAAATTTTAAAGCTGCGGAAGGATCATAAAAGCCTGATTTATGGTGATATTGAGATTGTAAACAAGAGGGTAAAAGACTTGTTCACATATTATAGAAAGAACGAAAACGAGTCTATATATATTGAGTGTAATTTAAGCAGCAAAGAAAAAAAGCGTAAGGGCAGGCACCCTTACGCAGTTAAGCTTGTTTCAAATTACCCCGATATTCCAAAAGGTATCTTAAGACCGTATGAGGCAATAGTGTGGAAAGTAAA
>CAYMLJ010000302.1:0-1585 GCA_964391395.1 uncultured Ruminiclostridium sp.
GTGGCTTTTGTAAAAGCTTTTGTTGAACAACACATGAATCTTAAGAATTTAGGTAAAATAATTACAATTTTCAATGACTTGAATTCTTATATAGACACAAGTGTGAATGGAAGAGAAGCCGGGGAGTACGGAAAAATAGCCGAGATACTTTATAAAAACAAATTTACCCAAGAAAGCGAAGAAATTGAATGCAAGAATGTTACTATAGATGGTATATATTATCTGAAAATTAGTCAAAAATAGGCATGATATATTTTAAATAAGCAATTTTCGTCAGTAATACATAAACTTTTTTATTGCCCGACATAAATGCAAATGATATAATAGATAAGATTTTAACAATGCTATAAACAGAGAAACAATTTACTTTCAGGGAGGACAGAGGACTAATGGTATTTAATTTTGATCAGCTTATTCAAAGCTTACCTGCCGGTACTACTTTTGTCGAATATATTATTAAGATGTTAATAATGTTTGCCATTGGTGGTATCTTAATTTATCTGGCTATAAAGAAGGATTATGAACCTGCGTTATTACTTCCAATTGGTTTTGGTGCGATTTTGACAAATATCCCTCTCACCAGTATCGTGACAAATCCTTCAAACGGAGACACCGGAATATTTGGCGTACTCTATGATGCAACCATAGCAAATGAATTGTTACCGGTTCTAATTTTTATTGCAGTCGGTGCTATGATTGACTTCGGACCATTGTTCCAAACACCTTCTATGATATTTTTCGGAGCTGCCGCTCAGTTTGGTATTTTTGCCACTATGATGGTAGCTTTGCTTTTAGGCTTTAGCCTTAAAGAGGCTGGAGCAATTGGTGTTATCGGAGCTGCAGATGGTCCTACAACGATTTTTGTTGGTAGTGCTTTTGGATTGGACAAGGGCATAATGGGTCCTTTAACCGTTGCTGCATATTCGTACATGTCGCTGGTTCCAATCATCCAGCCTCCTGTTATTAAGGCTTTAACAACCAAGAATGAAAGACTAATCCGCATGGATTTCAAACAAAGAGAAGTCAGCAGATTAACAAGAATTATCTTCCCTATTATTGTTACAGTTATTGCTGGTATTATAGCCCCTGAAAGTGTTGCGCTTATCGGAGCTTTAATGTTTGGTAATCTGATTAGGGAATGCGGAGTTTTAGCCAGACTTTCCGAAACAGCCCAAACTACCTTAGCTAACTTGGTAACTATTCTACTTGGTATTACAATCGGTACAACCATGACCGCTCAGGACTTCCTGACTAAGAATACTCTCTTAATTATGTTGCTGGGTCTGGTTGCATTCATTTTCGATACTGCAGGCGGAGTTTTGTTTGCTAAATTTTTAAATCTCTTCAGAAAAGAAAAAATAAATCCTATGGTTGGTGCAGCAGGTATCTCTGCATTCCCCATGTCAGCCCGTGTTATTCAGAAAATGGCTAAAGATGAGGATCCACATAACTTTATACTGATGCAGTCGGTTGCAGCTAATGTATCGGGTCAATTAGGTTCGGTTGTAGCTGGTAGTATGATTCTTGTCTTGATTGGCAGAATAGTTGGTATGTAATCTCGTTATAGAAGGGAGAATTAACAATG
>CAYMLJ010000303.1:0-1583 GCA_964391395.1 uncultured Ruminiclostridium sp.
TCCATTGCGTGCTTTTCAGATATTTCATACATTTCATCTGCGATATCAGGAAATACAGTTTTAAGTGATGAATACCTTACTTCGCCGATTATATAATCCTTATAAGGTTTTGTCGGTTCTTTTGACTCAAGGATAAAAGGATTCTTACCTTCTTCGGCAAGCATAGGATTATATCTGTACAAATGCCAGTAACCAGCTTCAACAGCGCGCTTTTCCTGCAACATACTTGTTCCCATACCGGTTTTAATACCGTGGCTTATACATGGCGAATAGGCAATTATAAGGGATGGTCCCTTGTAACTTTCAGCCTCAGCAATTGCTTTGATAGTTTGATTCATATTAGCACCCATAGCTATTTGTGTTACATATACATAACCATAGCTCATAGCCATTAGTCCCAAATCCTTTTTCTTAATTTTTTTACCGGCTGCGGCAAATTTGGCTACGGCTGAGGTGGGAGTTGCTTTTGAAGCCTGTCCACCTGTATTTGAGTAGATTTCTGTATCCATAACAAAGATATTTACGTCATCACCTGAGGCAAGAACATGGTCAAGACCGCCATAGCCAATGTCATAAGCCCATCCGTCTCCGCCAATTATCCAGAAAGATCTTTTAACAAGAAAATCCTTTAGCTCAAGAATCCTAGCCAATATAGGATTAGAAAGGTTCTCTGAATTTTCCAGTATCTTAATTAAAGTATCAGATGCACCAACGGTTAATTCTCCGTTGTCAATGTTCTCCAGCCAGTGATTTAAAACGGCTTTTACATCAGCATTGATATCAGAGCTGAGGGCTTCTTTAACAAGGTCTGCAAGCTTTTCTCTTACTTGTTTTACCCCAAGGTACATTCCGTATCCGTACTCGGCATTATCTTCAAAAAGAGAATTTGCCCAAGCCGGACCTCTGCCGTCTGATTTTGTGCAATAAGCTATTGAAGGCGAGCTTGCACCCCAGATGGATGAACAGCCTGTAGCATTGGCTATCATCATTCTGTCACCATAGAGTTGAGTGAGCAGCTTAATATATGGTGTTTCTCCACAACCCGGACAAGCGCCGTTAAACTCAAGGCAGGGCTGTAATAGCTGACTTCCCTTGATTGTTTTGGTATTAATTATACCTGCTTTATTCTTCACTGTTAATGCATACTCCCAGTTTTCGCTTTGAGTATCTATCAATTCTTCAGCCGGCTGCATAATCAAAGCCTTTCCCTTTGCGGGGCATATGTCGGCACAGTTCCCGCAGCCTGTGCAGTCCAACGGAGCTATTTGTATGCGCCATGATAAATGTCCCAAATCTTTTCCCACAACCTTCTTGGTTTCGAAGGTATCGGGTGCATTTTTGACTTCTTCTTCATCCAACACAAAGGGACGAATGGTGGCATGTGGGCAAACATACGAGCATTGACCGCACTGAATACACTTTTCGATATCCCAAAAAGGCAGTAGTACAGCTATACCACGCTTTTCATAACGAGTGGTTCCCAATGGATGAGAGCCATCCTCCATGTTCTCAAAAGCACTTAAGGGAAGTTCATCTCCTTCATGTCTGGCCATCTTTCTTTGGATATTTTTTACGAATTCAGG
>CAYMLJ010000304.1:0-1545 GCA_964391395.1 uncultured Ruminiclostridium sp.
AAGTACTTGGACGGCCTATCCCCTTTTCTTCTAATGCTTTTACTAATGTCGCCTCAGTATATCGGGCCGGTGGTTCTGTAAAATGTTGATTAGGCTCTGTATTTATCAGATTCAAGCTTTCATCCTTATTAATGCTTGGAAGCATCTGAGAGGCTTCGTCCTCGTCATCATCTTTTCCTTCCACATATAAAGCCATAAAGCCTTTAAACATAAGTTTTGATCCGCTGGCCCTTAAATTAACTACAGTCTTGCTGTCCATAGTTTTAGGATTCCCTTCTATTTCAACCGAAATAGTATCGAATATTGCAGGCTCCATTTGACAAGCTAAAAATCTGTCCCAAATAAGCTTATACATTTTATATTGATCGGCAGAAAGCCACTCTTTCAGACTATCAGGATCTCTTTCGGCATAAGAAGGACGTATGGCTTCATGAGCATCCTGTGCCGCAGATTTGGTCTTAAAATATCTGGGTTTAGACGGCAGATACTCCTTACCGAAATGGTCAAGAATATAATTTCTGGCTTCTTTTAAGGCATCATCAGATAAGCGAACCGAGTCAGTTCTCATGTATGTAATTAAACCAACTGAGCCCTCACTTCCTATCTCCACACCTTCGTATAGCTGCTGTGCTATCATCATAGTCTTTTGAGCACTGTAACCAAGCTTACGGGAAGCTTCCTGTTGCAGCGTACTGGTTATAAAGGGAGGCGCTGGATTTCTTTTCTTTTCGCTTTTCTTTACATTTGATACTTTAAAATCAGAATCCTTTAATAATGCGAGGATTTCATCTGATTCATCCTTATTTTTAATCTCCAGTTTTTTACCGTTCTTTCCGTGAAAACGGGCTGAAAATATTAATCCATCTTCTTTTTTGAATTTGGTGTCAATAGACCAGTACTCTTTTGGAATAAAGTTTTCTATTTCTGTCTCTCTGTCACATATTATACGGGTGGCTACTGATTGTACCCTACCTGCACTTAAGCCTTTTCTTATCTTTTTCCAAAGGACAGGACTTATTTCATAGCCTACAATACGGTCTAAAATACGTCTGGCTTGCTGTGCATCAACCAGACTCATATCTATTGGTCTGTGTTGCTTAACAGCGTTTATAACAGCATTTTTGGTAATTTCATTGAACGTAATTCTGCAATCTGTTTCTGGATCTATCTTTAATATATGTGAAAGATGCCAGGAAATTGCCTCCCCTTCACGGTCAGGGTCAGTTGCAAGATATATCTTGTCAACCTTTTCGGCATCTGCTTTAAGCTCTTTTATAAGAGTGCTTTTTCCGGCAATAATAATATACATGGGGTCAAAATCATTTTTTATATCAACACCAAGGTGACTTTGAGGTAAATCCCTGATGTGGCCCATGGATGCTGCAATCTTATAATCCGGGCCCAAGTATTTTTTTATGGTTTTTGCCTTCGCCGGTGACTCTACTATAACAAGATATTTTGACATTTTTTCCTCCAGTGTAAATAAAAAAGGATAAATCCCTTTTAACATGAGTAATAGTATCATTGATATTTTATTTTGTAAAC
>CAYMLJ010000305.1:0-1529 GCA_964391395.1 uncultured Ruminiclostridium sp.
GAGACTGTTGTTGAAGATACAGCGGTAGTAATTTTCTTTGCGGAGGAAGTGGAGGAGCCGGGCGGAAGTACACCAATACCGGGAGGAAATGCTAAAACAATTACCATTGGTCTGCCGCAAGGATATAGTTTTGGTGAATCAGTACGGCTGAGAGTTTATCTTACAAATATAAGAACCGGTGATGAAAGCTTGTTCAAAGATATAACAAGTGTTCCAATTGGTGATTTCCCGTATTCAATGTTAATTCCTGTTGGCGCAGGCAGTGAAGTAAATGTCAGAGCATATATTAATGATTTACTTGTATATGATAAAACCTTTTAACATTACTATTTAGGAGTGTGATAATTAGCTTGTCCGAAGGGATTATTTTAAAGGGAGTCGGCGGTTTCTACGATGTTCTTGAAAGCGAAGGCAAGAGTTCACTTTACACTTGTAAGGTAAGAGGAATTCACCGCAAACAGGGCGGAATTACGCCCTTGGTCGGAGACCGTGTTACTTTTGACATACTTGATGAGAAGAAAAAAGAAGGACATATCGACCAAATTTTAGATAGGCGTAATTCTTTTATAAGGCCTCCTGTGGCTAATATTGATCAACTGGCAATTGTCATCTCGGTGGCAAGCCCCAGCCCGGATTTAATGCTTGTGGACAAGCTCCTTATAACTTGTGTTTCTAAGGATATCAGACCTTTAATTATTATAAATAAAGCTGATTTGGATACTAATAAAGAGATTGAAGCCATTAAAACTATATATAAGAATACAGGTTTTCCTGTATTGGTTTTGAGTAAATTTTCCCCTGATTGGTATGATGAGCTTCATAAGCAACTAATAGAAAAAATTACTGCCTTTGCCGGTCAGTCCGGAGTGGGTAAATCCACTATACTAAACGCTATTCTAAAGAATTGGGTTATGGAGACAGGAGAGGTAAGTGACCGAATCCAGAGAGGAAAGCATACAACCCGTCATGTACAGCTTTTCAGGCTGAATAATGGTGGATACATTCTGGACACTCCGGGGTTCAGTTCCTTTTCTATTGAAGATGTGGGGCACGAAGAGCTTCAGAATTTATATCCTGAGTTTAGCAATACAACTGAAGAATGCCGTTTCAAAGGTTGCAGTCATACAGAAGAGCCTGATTGCGCGGTTAAAGATCTATATAATGAAGGGAAAATTGATGAAGGCCGATATAATAGGTATATAGAGCTTTATAAAGAGCTTAAACAGATATATGACAACAGATATAGGAGATAAATCATGATTAAGGTTGCACCATCTATACTTTCAGCAGATTTTTCGATTTTGGGAGAAGAAATTAAGAAAATAGAAAATTCTAAGGCAGATATGGTTCATATTGATGTTATGGACGGCCATTTTGTACCCAATATAACTATAGGTCCTTTAGTTGTGTCATCAATTCGTCCATTAACAAAGCTTCCTTTGGATGTTCATTTGATGATTAATAACCCCGATTGCTATCTGGAAGCATTTAAAGAAGCAGGAGCCGATATAATTACCGTCCATGCCGAA
>CAYMLJ010000306.1:0-1528 GCA_964391395.1 uncultured Ruminiclostridium sp.
CGTCAAGGGTTACGGTTTTTGCTTTATCATCCAGCTCTATGCCCCCGATACAAAGGTTATCTGGTTTTACAGCTCCCCCTCCGAGATGCATGTATCTTCGAAGCTGGGATTTAACTCTTGCCAGTACTTCTACCGGATTAAAGGGCTTTGTAATATAATCGTCGGCACCAATATTTAAGCCTAATATTTTGTCTGTATCCTCACCCTTGGCAGTAAGTAAAATAATAGGGATATTGTTTAATTCACGGATTTTTACCATTGCGGCCAAGCCGTCCATTTCAGGCATCATTATATCCATAAGAACAAGGTGAATATCATGGTTTTTTATGACTTGAAGCGCTTCTTTCCCGGCATATGCTTCGTATGTATTATAATTTTCTGATGATAAATAGATTTTTAAAGCTGATACGATATCCTTTTCATCGTCACAAATCAATATGTTATACATTAAATTCAACCTCCTATAACATTATGTAAATAATAATGTTAAAAACCAATAAGCAAATTTATTAAGATTTTCTTAAGATATATTTTCATTACTACAATATCACATAAAAAGGTTAGCAAAGAAATCTTCTACATTTTTCTTGACAATAATAGGGTATATAATATTAAAAGGTTCTATATCTAACATGAAAAAGCTTGTAGGTATCGGAGTTAGTGATAGGGTGTCTGATAAAGAACGAAAGACATTCAAAAATCTGCTCAAAGAAATGGGAATAATTACTGATACAAAATATATGGGAAAAGCTATAGACACACAATTTACCCATGATGATGTTGAAAAAATCGCTACGGAGGTGTATGAGCTTTGAAATACATAATTATTAATCTTAGCCCAAGGAAAAAGGGGACCAGTAACATGCTGGCAAATTATTTTGCCGATAGGATCAGCTTGGATACAGACCATGCAGATGTTTATAATTTGTATACATATCTTGATAAAATGGATATTATTATTAATAAAATAAAAGAATCGGATTGTATTGTCTTAATTGGCCCGTGTTATGTGGACTCGTACCCGGCTGATACAATAAATCTCCTGATGCATATGGCAAGTGGAGAAGGGGTGCTGCACGGACAGAGCTTATACGGCTTCATTCAAGGTGGAATGCCCTATATTCATACTCATGAGCATGGTATCAAATTACTGGAGAATTTTGCTGAGGCTAACTCTGTTGTTTTTAAGGGCGGGTTTGTAATGGGAGGCGGAGCCATTTTAAATGGACAACCTTTAGAGAAAATAATAGGTGCTAAAAAAATTGTACCTGCCGTAAATACTTTCATAGAGCATATAAAGAAGAATGAAGCAGCATCTGAGGACTTATATAAAAATGTAGCCATGAAGATGCCGGGATTCATTACAAAACTTTTAGCTTTTGCAATGTGTCGGAGTATAAAAAAGGATTTAACTTCAAAAGGGATTGATTATCATGTAAAAAGTCCTTATATATCATAGGAACTACATATCACGCTTCTATAGCGAGAGCAATATAACAAGTTTTCAAATGTACTCCCGCCTCTTAGG
>CAYMLJ010000307.1:0-1517 GCA_964391395.1 uncultured Ruminiclostridium sp.
TATGGCAATACGTAATATTGTTAAAAAGGGAGACGAAATACTAAATAAGCGGTGCAAGGAAGTAAAAGAAATCAACAGTCGAGTGCATGAACTGCTGGATGATATGGTTGAGACTATGTATGATGGCAATGGAGTGGGATTGGCTGCCCCGCAAGTAGGAATTCTTAAAAGAGTAGTTGTTATAGATGTGGGAGATGAGCTTATTGAGCTTATTAATCCTGTTATAATAGAGACTGAGGGCGAACAAATCGAGGCAGAGGGGTGCTTAAGTGTACCCGGAGTGTACGGAACAGTAAAACGCCCTCAAAGAGTTGTAGTAGAGTATCTAAATAGAGATGGAGAAAAGGTAAAAACCGAGGGAACAGATATTAAAGCCATTTGCATATGTCATGAACTGGATCATTTAGAGGGTATTCTTTTTGATGAAAAGGTAATAGAATTTGTTGAATATGAGAAGGAAAAAGAATAAGTCCTTAGTATAGGTCATTGATATAACTAAAGCTTACAAAAGTAAAAAATCACGAAAAAGGAATGAATATAAATGAGAATATTATTTATGGGTACCCCTGATTTTGCGGTACCTTCTTTAAGAGCATTAATAGATAACAATTTTGAAGTAGTGGGCGTAGTCACACAAACAGACCGTCCCAAAGGCAGAGGGCATATACTTCAGGCGCCTCCTGTAAAGGAATACGCAATAGCTAATAATATACCCGTTTATCAGCCATTGAGGCTGTCAAAGGAACCAAGCATGATACAGGAGATAGCAGATATTAAGCCCGACCTTATTGTTACCTGTGCATTCGGTCAGATATTGCCTCAAAGCTTATTGGATATACCCAAATACGGAACTATAAATGTTCATGGCTCACTACTGCCCAAATATAGGGGGGCAGCTCCTATACAATGGGCAATTATAAACGGAGATGAAAAAACCGGTATCACTACAATGTTTACCGAGTTAGGTCTGGATACGGGTGATATTTTGTTAAAGGAAGAAGTGGATATTACTATTGACATGACGGCAGGTGAACTGCACGACATTATGTCAGAACTGGGTGCTGAAACCTTAATAAAAACCATAAAAGCTTTGGAAAACGGAACATTAAAAAGAACAAAACAGGACGAAAGTCAGGCTACTTATGCTAAAAAAATAGATAAACAAACAGGAATAATAGACTGGTCTTTGCCTACCTTAGCTATTCATAACCGAATTCGCGGTACTTACCCTTGGCCGGGAGCCCAATCAACTATGTGTGGAAAAATGTTTAAAATATGCTGTTCCCAAATGGCCGATATTCCAGATAATTTATATGAAAAAATAAATAATCCGGACATTGCTCCCGGGACAATTCTTGAAATATTATCCTGTGACATGTGGGTAAAAACAGGGGATGGCGCTTTGCTCATACGTGAGATTCAGGCTGAATCCTGTAAAAGGATGACTCCCCAACAGTATGCTTGCGGTCATGATTTAAAAGACGGAATGATTTTTTGTGAGAAGGTATGAATATGAA
>CAYMLJ010000308.1:0-1512 GCA_964391395.1 uncultured Ruminiclostridium sp.
TCAATAATTCCGCAATTCCGCAAAGCAATTTTAACCTGATCCTTAAAAAACTCAATGTCATCTATCTTTGGGACATGTTTTTTTAAGGATTTGTCATAGTAGGTGTTTTCCATGAGTATTTGTCCGCCTATTAAATGGCTTTCCACTATATTTGCGGCGCTTTCAGGGGTTAATTCGGTATAAAAGGTTCTTTCGGGAAGCACAAGCATAACCGGACCAACGGCACAGATTCCCATACAACCGGTTTCATATACAACAACATCATTTTCTAAATTATACTTTTTTATTTCTTGGATAACCGAATTCTTTACATCGGCACAGTTAGAGGATATGCACCCGGCACCGCCGCAAATTAATACCTGATATTTATACTGATTGGTATTTTTAAGATATTCATTTTTTATCTGTTCCAGATCATAAATGGTGCTAATAGGATTGCTCATTTTTATACCTCCGTTATTCCTTAATATTGAGACAGGATGGATTCTAACTTATTGACATTGACTTGCTTATAAACCACATTATCAATCATCATTGCCGGAGCTAGACCGCAAGCCCCGATGCAGCGTGCTATTTCAAAGGTAAAACGACCATCCTTTGTAGTTTCACCTAAACCTACGCCCAGAATTTCCGATAATCTTTCAATAACTTTTTTTCCGCCTCTCACATAGCAGGCGGTTCCAAGACAAACCCTGATGGTATGCTCACCTCTTGGTTTGGTGGAAAAGAAGGAATAGAATGTTATTACTCCCGATACCTCTGAAAGTGGAATGTCTAAAGAATTTGCAATAAATTGCTGCAGGTCGAGGGGTAGATGGCCGTAGATTTCCTGTGCAAGATGAAGGATTTGAATTAAGCTTCCTTTTTTGTCCCTGTATAGTTCAATCACTTTTTCAATTTCACTATACTTAGATGCTTTTTCCGTCGGATAACATGTGCAGAAACTAGTGTTTTCGCTCATTATTTGACCTCCTTTAATTTAGTTGTTAAAAAATTAACCAATTAAATTGCAAAAAAATACCCTTACGCCTGTCTGGCATATGATGATTATGAAATAAAATAAGTAAATATGATTGGAAAACAAGGAAGTCAAATAAAAATACCAGAATAGTATCCGAAAGAAGCAGTAATAAAAAAACACAGAAACCGTTACAGACAGAGGAAAGCTTTGTAGAATAAAAGCTCTTAAAGAATGAAATCAAACAGCTACCAAGCAATAACTACCAATTCCTACTTATTAGCTACTATGAAATCGCAAAATGTATATTTTCATTATAGCAGTTATTTATAAGTAATTACTATAGTTTTTTGATTAATTTATGAAAGTAAGTTCGGATACACAAATGTAAATATAGCAACTTCTATCTTGTTAGTAGCAAAGAAATCTCAAAATACGGAAATCTTCTTGACGATATAAATTTTTAGAAATATTATCTATATATGGATTATCTGAAAAGATATTCACATATACCACAGACTTGCTAATATTAGATGAATATTATTTAAGAAAGA
>CAYMLJ010000309.1:0-1510 GCA_964391395.1 uncultured Ruminiclostridium sp.
TTCTTATCATAATTGCTCTTTTAGAATATTAAAAAGAAGATCCACTAGCTCGTCAGCCTTGTCAACTTCACCGAACCGATCGCTGATGCTGAAACCTTGTTCTGCCTCGAAGCCACTCATTGGAGGAATATCAAGGCTAAACCCGTCTTGTCCGGCCTTTGTATTTCTCAAACAGTTAATCATCTGGCCAATACTAAATAATGGCAAGCAATTCTCTTTTAAGAAATAGTCCCCCGGGTCTAATGAAAAATCAAAAAAATCCTCTTCTGAAGATTCTTCCTCTTCTACAGGAAGCTCTTCATCAACTACTAAATCATCGGGCATTCTTAATCTCTTTAAAGTTATGTTTGCTCTTTCCGATAAAATAACCTCGCCGACCACAAATTCAAGATCCTCATAAATATCATTTTCTGCGTCTTTACAAACAGACGCAATAGCACGATCATATTTTTCCGGTAGCCATAATGAATTAAGTGTCTGTTTCTGACTAAAAGTTAATGATTTTAAATCTTCAATGGTTAGATTCATTTTCATGAGCCCGTCCTCTTTCAATAGCTTTTTCTATATAGTATAACATGATTAAATAATTGAGGTATATCTATCATGTAAAATTAGTGAATTTTAGGTAAAAACATAAAAAATCCTCCATCCATAGCATTGTTAAATACAATGGATAGAGGATTTCAATTTTAATATTATAATTTATTAATCTGGTTTCTAAGCGGCTCTTCCTTTAAATACCTAACCATTTCTTCGGCAAGCTTCGTTTTCAGGTCACTTGAAGCCTGTTCAGAATACCAAGCCATATGAGGAGTACAAATGAAGTTATCAAATTTAAACAGAGGATGATCACCTGTGGGAGGCTCTTTTGATAAAACATCACATGCCGCTCCGGCAATCCAGCCGTTTTTAAGTGCCTTTACAAGATCTTCCTCCACTATTATACCGCCTCTTGATACATTTATAATGTATGCGGAGCGTTTCATTTGTTTAAGCTCTTTTTCAGATATCATTCCTTTTGATGTTTCGAGAGGAGTGTGAATTGATATAATATCTGATTCTTTTAACAATTCATCCATTTCTACCATTTCGACATAATCGGGATATTTTCGATTAATCTTATTATAGATTGGGTCACAAGCAATTATTCTGCAGTTTAACCCTCTTATTAATTCTGCGAAACATTTTCCTATTCTTCCAATACCGATAATGCCGACAGTGATTTTATTGAACCTATAAATTGGAATACTAAGCTCATATCTCCATGTTCCGTTTTTTACAGAATCGTTCATTGTAATTATCTTGCGGCTCAGTGCCATCATCAGGGCAAGAGCGTGTGACGCAACCTCCTGAATTCCGTAATCGGGAACATTACATATGGCTACACCATGCCTGGATGCGGCCTCTAAATCTATATGGTCAAGACCTACTCCATATCGCACAATGCACTTTAAATTTGGCAGTTTAGCAAACACTTTTTCAGTAAAAGGTGCATATTGATTTCCTATCA